>NZ_JAQREL010000003.1:0-486703 GCF_028599255.1 Pseudoalteromonas sp. Angola-7 | reverse complement strand
AGCTGATAGCTGATAGCTGATAGCTGATAGCTGATAGCTGATAGCTGATAGCTGATAGCTGATAGCTGATAGCTGATAGCTGATAGCTGATAGCTGATAGCTGATAGCTGATAGCTGATAGCTGATAGCTGATATCTATTCCCTTTTATTTTAGCTACAATACGCGCCGAACAAATTTTAGGTAATAGCCCTCTTGAAAAATCCCCAACATAACTCAGTATTAGTTTTGCGTGCTCAGCAAATTAGCGAATCGCGTCGCGAATTTAATGCCCGTGGCGGCAAAATGGATCGCTGTGAGCAGTGTTTAATTGCTAAGCATTACTGTATATGTGAGGGTGTAGAACAAGCGCAGTGCGATGCTGGCGTGTGTTTATTAATGTATCATAATGAAAGCTTTAAACCGTCAAACACAGGGCGTTTAATTGCTGAAATAGTCCCTGACAACTATGCATTTAGATGGGACAGAACAGAGCCAAGCGCTGAGCTATTAGCTTTACTAAACAACGCTGATTATCAACCTATGGTGATATTTCCAGCTGAAGATGTAGAGCCGGGCAGGGCAACCACCGAAGTAAACATTGAGCCTGGCAAAAAGCCATTATTTATATTTTTAGATGGTACCTGGCGCGAAGCTAAAAAAATGATCCGCAAAAGCCCGTACCTAGATAATTTACCGGTGTTGTCGATCACCGCTGATAAACTATCAGATTACCGTTTACGCGTTGCACCTCACGCATACCAGTTAGGCACTGCTGAGGTAGGCATTATGGTGTTAGCGCTCGCAGGTGAGCAAGATGCCGCCTTAAAGCTTGAACAGCACTTTATAAAATTTCGTGATGCGTACTTACTTGGTAAGCGAAATAAGGGCAGGCCACAGTAACTTAATTTTAGGCAAAGAAAAGCGCGCTCTATCTCTAGGCGCGCTTGCGGAATCTTCTAATTTTGCATCCTGCAATTGAACTTAATCAACTCCAATTTTTACTTATCCATGTGATTACGATATTACTTTTTAGTTCTATGTAATTTAGGCTATCCGGGCCTATCTCCTTTAAATCCCTGTACATCCTGTAGTGGTAAAAACTATTACCTATTCCTTTTGGCACATCCTAGTGCAGTCCATTAATTTACAATTCCATTGTGTTGCCTCAAGGGCCTGTCCATTTAATTCCTATCACATCCTGTTAAACAACTATCCGCTGTTGTTATCCTTGCTGTATCGTCCTGATACGTTCCTTTGTGCAACAATCCATTGCGATACTCATCCTGAGCCTGTCCTAATTTCCGTGTTGTCCGTAGTAACCTAATCATTGGTTGTTCGAGTAAGCAGTCCATTTCCTTTTACTCGATAAGCATCACTGCTTGGTTGATGTAGTAATTGTAGCGTGCTGGTGCAACTAAAATAGGTTAAAACGGCTATGGATTTACTTATAAAAAATGAGTGTTTATAACAAATTAAATAAAAACAGATGCTTACATTGTTTTTGCTGGGTTGTTATAGGTTTTTTTACTCATTAGCTGTCAGCTCTGTAAGAGATGTCTTACGCGGTATTTCCCTTTTGGTCATTAATTACTTATTTACATTTATGTAAAGAGTGTATATTTTCACTTATCACGATAAAATCCCCTGTAAATAATTACTATTTAGGTAAATTGATATGAGAACTGCACTGGCTATACTTACTTGTATTATTAGCGCTTCGCCTGCGTTTGCGAGCGATGTTGTTAATATTTACTCTTTTCGTCAACCGTTTTTAATTCAACCTATTTTAACTGACTTCACTAAGCAAACAGGCATTAAAACGAATGTGGTTTTTGCAAAAAAAGGGTTAATAGAGCGTGTTAAGCGTGAAGGAAAACACAGTAAAGCCGATTTAGTATTAACATCTAACTTTAGTGCGCTTATTCAGCTAGAAGACCTAAATTTAACGCAAAGTATTAAAAGTGATCGCATTAAAAACAATATTCCTGCGTCGTATAGAGATAGCGACGGGCAGTGGGTGGCATTAACTAAGCGGGTTCGTAATGTGTATTCATCAAAAGAGCGCCTAGGTGCTTTACCTGAACTCACCTACGAAGATTTGGCTAACCCACAGTACAAAGGACAAATTTGTACACGTTCTGGCAAGCACCCTTATAACCTTGGCTTAGTTGCTTCGATGATTGCTCATCACGGCGAGGAAAAAACTAAAACATGGTTAGAAGGTGTTAAAGCTAATTTAGCACGTAAGCCACAAGGTAACGATCGCGCGCAAGTAAAAGCAGTAAAAGAAGGTTTGTGCAATCTTGCTTTAGGTAATAGTTACTACCTTGGCAAAATGCTTCAAGATGACGAGCAAAAAGCGTGGGCTGAGTCTGTTTATATTAATTTTCCTAATCAGCAAAATCGCGGCTCACACATAAATGTTTCGGGTGCTGTCATTACTAAATATGCAAAAAATCCTGATAATGCCCTTAAGCTTATTGAGTTTATGAGCGAAACCAAAGCTCAAAATATGTATGCCTCTGTAAATATGGAGTACCCGGTTAAGCAAGGCGTTGAGCTATCAAGTTTAGTGGCCTCTTGGGGAAGCTTTAAAGAAGATGGCCTAGCACTTGATGAGATCAGTAAATATCGTCCGTTAGCCCTTAAGCTAATAGATGAGGTGAAGTTCGACCTTTAATGAATTTTATATTTAAGCTGTCTAAATGGCAGCTCTTTGCTTGGTCGACAGGGCTTTTATTGTCGGCCCCGCTGTTTTTTCTGATATATGAATCTTTACAAGGCGACTCAGAGGTATTTTCTCATCTGTGGGATACCGTGCTGTGGGATTATATTACTAACACCGTACTGCTTATTTTTGGCGTATGCCTGCTTAGCTGTGCAATTGCGCTACCGCTTGGTTGGCTCAGTGCGTATTGCTCCTTCCCCGGAAAAAAGCAATTTGAATGGGCGCTTATGCTGCCCCTTGCAATGCCTACCTATTTAATAGCCTATGTGTATACCGATTTGCTAGATTACGCAGGTCCTGTGCAAATAGCCCTAAGAGACTGGTTTGATTGGCACTCGCCAACGGATTATTGGTTTTTTGATATTCGCACTTTGCCCGGCGCTATGGTGATGATCGCACTTGTGCTGTATCCGTATTTATTTTTAATTTTTAAAACTGCACTGCGAGAGCAGTCATTTAAGCTCGTGCAAGCTAGTCAATTAATGGGTTTATCGCCTTGGCAAAGCTTTTTTAAGGTAAGTATAGTGCTTTCTCGTGGCTCAATTGTGGCAGCCCTTGCGCTCATAAGCATGGAAACCATGGCCGACTATGCAACGGTAAGTTACTTTGCAGTGAGTACTTTAACCACCGCAGTGTACGATACATGGTTTGGTTATTACTCACTCACGGCTGCAGCGAAAATATCGGGCGTTATGCTGTTACTGCTGTTTTTAGCTTTAATGGCGGAGCGCTTTAGTCGGCGTAACCAAGCCGTGTTTGAGCGTCAATCAGGTGTTAATAGCGAGTCGTTATACAAACTTAAAGGTAAACATGCATGGCTGGCTACGTCATTTTGCAGTGTTATTTTGCTCATTGCTTTTATTATACCTATGTTGGTATTGCTAAATTATGCATTAACTTACTTTGATAAAGCGTGGAACACGGCATTTTTTAGTTACGCGTGGCAAAGTTTACAAGTAGCTATTATTGTAAGCGTAGCCAGTATAATACTCGCTACACTAATCGTTTTTTATCAGCGTGTGGCAAAGCAAGGCTATTCTTTAATACCTGGTCGCTTAGCGAGCACCGGCTATGCACTGCCAGGTACGGTACTGGCTATTGCTGTGTTATTACCGCTTAGCGCATTAGAAAACTCAATAAATATAGCCCTTGAGAGCTACAACCTAGATATAGGTTTATTACTAACTGGCAGCATTGTCACTATTATAGTGGCTTACTTAGTGCGCTTTTATGCCATTGCGCACGGTGCTATAGAATCGAGCTTTGTACGTATTAGTCCATCACTGGATATGGCTAGCCAATCTATGGGTAAAAGCCAAGGGCAAACACTGCGCTTAGTGCACCTTCCTTTATTACGTCGAGGTCTTTTAACAGCTGCATTGCTTGTATTTATTGAGTGTATGAAAGAGCTGCCTGCCGCATTACTATTAAGGCCTTTTGACTTTGAAAGTTTAGCCACACATGTATTTCAATATGTGAGCGATGAGCAGCTTGAGCTTGCTTCTATTTCCGCTTTATTTATTGTTTTGGTTGGGTTGATCCCCTTGTATTTTATTAATCGTTCTATGGAGCAACGCAGTTAAATGAGCCGTTTAAATTTACAAGGCGTGGGTTATCACTACAGTGGCACGCACGTGCTACACAATTTAGATTTAACGGTGGGTCAAGACGAAATTGTGTGTTTGCTCGGAGCCAGCGGCTGCGGTAAAACAACCACCTTAAAAGCAATTGCTGGCCTTATTGAAATAAATGAAGGTAGCGTATTTATAGATGGCAAATGTGTAAGCGATAAGCATACATTTATATCACCAGAGCATCGTAATATAGGGATGATGTTTCAAGATTATGCCCTGTTTCCGCACCTCAGTGTGGCCGATAATATTGCGTTTGGGCTGGGTAAAATAAGCAAAGTTCAAAAACAGCAACGGGTAGAGGAAATGCTAGAGCTCGTGCATTTAATAGGGTGTGCAAAACGCTACCCTCATCAGCTCTCGGGCGGCCAGCAGCAACGCGTGGCTATTGCGCGGGCTTTGGCTTATAAGCCTAGTTTATTGCTTCTTGATGAGCCTTTTTCGAACATAGATACACAAGTACGCTTTGAGTTAATTGCTGATATTAGGCGCATTATTAAAGCGCAGCAGGTTTCTGCGGTATTTGTTAGCCACTCAAAAGAAGAAGCCTTTGCGTTTTCAGACACGCTAGCCATTATGCATCAAGGAAAAATAGCCCAACAAGGTACACCAGAGCAGCTTTTTGCCGTGCCAAAGACAAAGGAGGTTGCAGAGTTTCTGGGTCAGGGCATATACTTAGGCGCAGAAGTGTTAACGGCAACTGAATACATAACGCCTTTTGGTGTCGTGCAATCGCAGCATGAGCATACGCACAGTGCAATAAAAGGGGTGGTGTATATTCGTCCACACCATATTGAGCTTGCGCAAAATACGCAGGCCGATAACCCTCAAGGTGTGAGCATTTTAAGCCGTCGGTTTATAGGCTCGGCTTATGTTTACACTTTTGTAATTGCAGAGCAAGAGATTGAAGTTGCCGCACAATATGGCCAGTCATTTGAAATAAATGAGCAGGTTATAATAAAAATAAAACCTCACACGGTGAATTTTTTCGAATCATAACAAATGTGTTATTCGCTGTGTTTTATAAAGCTAAGGAATAACAATGGCGCAAGCGCAATCTGGGATTTGTGCTGAAGCAAACTTACACGGTTTGCATTTATTTTTTAATGTATTTGATGGTCAAGACGAGTCATTGCGTGCAAAGCTTAAGCGCGTAAGCGCAATTGAAGAAGAGTTTAGTGATCAGTTCTCCGAAGCCATGCTCTCTTGCATGGTGGCTATAGGCGCGCAATATTGGCCGCATATACTACCTGAATATATCCCAAGCGAGCTGCAAAGCTTTCCTAATATAAATCACAGTGATTTTGTTATGCGCGTACAGCCATGTGATTTATTCATACAAATTCGCTCAGACCGAGAAGATGTTAATCACCTTTTTGCATTGCAAATATTAAAGTTGTTTTCGCCCGATGTAGAGCTGGTTGAACAAATTCGCAATTTTAGGTTTTTAGATGGGCGAGATTTTAACGGCTTTATTTATGCAGGCGACACCCCACATGGACGCCAAAAACGAATCACGGCACTGGTTAATAACCCCGACAGCTTTGAACACCAAGGCAGCTATATTCATGTACAGCGTTATAAACATGACCTGAGCGTATGGCAGCATTTATCACTAAGCGAGCAAGAGCATATTATGGGGCGCACGCGTTTAGATAACACTTTAATTGAGTCTAAGGTAGATACTAGCCACGCGACTAGAAGTGAGCTAAAAGATGAGAGCGGCCAAGCTATACTGCTTAACCAAAGCATGCCGTATGGCGATGTTTACGAGCAAGGCATGCTAAGTATTACATGCTCAGCATCGGGAAGTGCGTTTGAAAAGGTACTTAACAGCCGCATAGGAAAAGGGGAGTGTTACGACCACTGGCTTGATTTTACTCAAGCCGATATGGGCTCAGCGTTTTTTGCGCCGTCAGTTAGTTTTTTAAAACAGCTTTAAACCGTATCAAATAAAATACGTACGCGCTCTAGTGTAATGTCTATTTCAGATATTTTTGCTGGCGCAATAAAAATAGTGTCATCTCCGGCAATTGTGCCCAATACACCATCCGCTTTGCCTAGTGAGTCTAATAAGCGGGCAATTAACTGCGCAGCGCCTGGGCTGGTGGTTATAATAATCATCATTTCGTTATGCATAATATCAATAACAAGCTGACGTAGTGGGCTTTTAGCAGTCGGTACGCCCATTTCTGCGGGTAGGCAATAAACCATTTCTTGTTTAGCATTACGGGTACGCACAGCGCCAAACTTACTAAGCATGCGCGACACCTTACTTTGGCTTATATTGTCAAAGCCTTGCTCTTTTAATGCTTCGACTATTTCGCCTTGCGAGCCAAAGTTCTCTTCTTTTAAAAGTGCTTTAAACGCTTTTACCAGCGCTTCTTGTTTGTCTTGTGGTTGCATAGTCTTTATTCATTTTTGTTATTTATAATGCAAATTCTACACAAAAATGAATAATTATGCAGCAGTTGTTTAGTTAACTTGCCAGTTTGCTGCGATAAACCAACAAAGTTTACAACTATGGTCGAAAATATACCTGAAATAAGCAGGATAAATTTGTTTTTAGTCGCTAATTTCATTATCTTAAGAGCCACAAATATTTCCTACCTCAAATTACGGAGAATTCCAATGAAAGTTGCTGTATTAGGTGCTGCAGGCGGTATCGGTCAAGCGTTGTCTTTATTATTAAAAACAGGCTTACCAGCTGGTTCTGAATTATCACTTTACGATGTTGCACCAGTTGTACCAGGTGTTGCGGTTGACCTATCTCACATCCCTACAGATGTTAAAGTAGCAGGTTTTGGCGCAGACGATTTAAATAAAGCGCTTGAAGGGTGTGATATCGTACTTATCCCAGCGGGTATGCCACGTAAACCAGGTATGGATCGTGCGGATTTATTTAACGTAAACGCAGGTATCATCAAAACATTAGCAGAAGGCATTGTTGCTAGCTGTCCTAAAGCGTTAGTGGGTGTTATCACTAACCCAGTAAACGGCACTGTACCAATTGTTGCTGAAGTATTCAAAAAAGCAGGTACTTACGACGCTAAGCGCGTATTTGGTATCACTACGCTTGACGTAATTCGTTCAGAAGCATTTGTTGCTGAGCTTAAAGGCGTAGACGTAGCAACCGTTAAAGTACCAGTAATTGGTGGCCACTCTGGCACAACCATTCTACCTCTACTTTCTCAAGTTGAAGGCGTAAGCTTCACTGAAGAAGAAGTAGCTACACTTACTCCACGTATCCAAAATGCAGGTACTGAAGTAGTAAATGCTAAAGCGGGCGGTGGTTCAGCTACATTATCTATGGGTGCTGCTGCAGCACGTTTTTGTATGTCTTTAGTTAAAGGCCTACAAGGTGAAGACGTAGTAGATTACGCATACGTTGCTGTTGAAAATGGCGATGCAGAGTACTTTGCTCACCCAGTACGTTTAGGCACAAACGGCGTAGAAGAAATTCTTTCTTACGGCGAGCTAAGCGCATTTGAAGAAAAAGCTAAAAACGACATGCTTGAAACTCTGAAAAAAGACATCAAAGAAGGTGTTGATTTCATGGCGTAATAGCCAAGTTATGCACAAAAAAGCCTGCTTATGCAGGCTTTTTTATTGCTCGAAAATTATGGCCCTTAAATACTGATTAAGGGAGGCTGCAAAGTTAGTGATCTCGCTCTACAGCTATACGCGCTAAGCTGATTAACGCTTGCTTGTACTGCGACTCTGCTAAAAAGTCTAAACAGGCAATGGCCTTGTCTGCTTCTTGCTGCGCCTTTTGCATTGTAAATTCAAGTGCGTTGGTTTGTTTAAGTGCCGTTAAAATAGCCTCAAGGTTATCCATACCGTTGCAATGCTCAATGGCATCACGAATAAGGGCTCTTTGCTGATCACTGCCGTGCTTCATCGCATATATTAGCGGTAAGGTTGGCTTACCTTCTGCTAAATCATCACCAATATTTTTACCTAATTGGTCAGCGTCTGCGTTGTAATCAAGCACGTCATCAACTAACTGAAAAGCAGTACCTAAATGCATACCATATAAATTAAGCGCATCTAACACACTGTTATCTTGCTCGGTAATAATAGCTGCAAGCCCTGTAGCGGCTTCAAATAATTTAGCCGTTTTAGAGTAAATAACCTGCATGTAACTTGCTTCGGTGGTATTAGGGTCGTTGCAATTCATAAGTTGCAATACTTCGCCCTCAGCAATCACGTTGGTGGCATCAGCAAGCACTTGCATAATTTGCATTTTGCCAAGCCCCACCATAAGTTGAAACGAGCGGGTGTAAATAAAATCCCCAACCAGCACGCTGGCAGCATTACCAAATTCGGCATTTGCAGTCGGTGTACCACGGCGCAGGTTAGATTCATCAACAACATCATCATGTAATAGTGTTGCAGTATGAATAAATTCAACAATCGTTGCCAAAGTAATGTGATCTTTACCTTGGTAACCCAAAGCTCTTGCTGCCAATATTGCCAGCATCGGGCGTACGCGTTTGCCGCCGCTGTTAACGATGTACAAACCAAGTTGATTGACTAACGCCACATCTGAGCGCATTTGCGCGTGTATAAGTTGATTGACGTCATTCATATCGCTTTCGATTAACGCCTGGATAGCTTTTATATCCATTGATCTCCGAGCCAATTTTTATGTGTGAACGGCGCCGATTGTACAACAAAAAAAGCACTAGCTCGATATTTTGTGACGATTCATTAAAAAAACCGAGTTAAAAACCTTAATTAGCGCTTAATTAGGGTATTTAATTGTATATTTTACACTCAAAGGGCGGCTATTTATTGCGCAGCCAATGGGTTCTGGAGTAGGCATAGCGACACGCAAATTTATTTTGTCTTTGCACTAAAAAGCGCTTGGCAACAGGGCAATTTAATATAAAATGGGGGAAATATTGAATTGCTCTCAATGCAGCTACTTTTTATTCATTTTAATTACAAAATAGGCTTGCTAGTTTTTATGCATTAGCGTAAACTTCGCGCCCTATCGAAGAATATTTTAGTTGCGTCGATTTGAGGGCGCACAGACGGAGTTAATTATGTACGCGGTTTTCCAAAGTGGTGGTAAACAGCATCGTGTGACTGAAGGTCAAACGATTCGTCTTGAAAAATTAGACGTTGAAACTGGTGCAGCAGTTGAATTTGATTCAGTACTTTTAGTTGCTGATGGTGAGAAAATCGAGATCGGTGTACCGTTCGTAAACGGTGGTAAAGTAACAGCTGAGGTTGTTTCACATGGTCGCGGTGAGAAGATTAAGGTTGTTAAATTTAGACGCCGTAAGCATTCTCGTAAGCAAATGGGCCATCGTCAATGGTTCACTGAAGTTAAAATCACTGGCATTAGCGCTTAATTAGAGGTACTTAGAAATGGCACATAAAAAAGCAGCTGGTAGTACTCGTAACGGTCGCGATTCAGAAAGCAAACGCCTAGGTGTTAAGCGTTTTGGTGGCGAATCAGTTCTAGCGGGTAGCATCATTGTTCGTCAACGTGGTACTCGTTTCCACGCTGGCGCAAACGTAGGTATCGGTAAAGACCACACTATCTTCGCAAAAGCAGATGGTAAAGTTCAATTTGAACAAAAAGGTCCTTTAAACCGTAAATACGTAACTATCGTAGCTGAGTAATCAGTAAGGTAGTAAAAAACCCCGCCTTTGCGGGGTTTTTTGTTTTCAGAAACGTCAAATATATACCCAAGCCTGCATTTACGTTGGCTTGGGTATATAATAGTTAAATTAAAGCCAATCCCTAAAGTGAGTAATCATGAAGTTTGTAGATGAAGTAGAAATTCGCGCAGAAGCTGGTGACGGCGGCAGCGGTGTCGTGTCTTTCCGTCGAGAAAAATATGTACCAGACGGTGGCCCGGACGGCGGTGACGGTGGAGACGGTGGTAGTGTTTATCTACAAGCTGATGAAAACTTAAATACCCTAATTGATTACCAGTTTGAGCGTTTTCACCGTGCAGAGCGTGGTACTAATGGTCAAAGCCGTAACTGTACAGGTAAAAAGGGCGAAGACTTGGTAGTAAAAGTACCTGTTGGTACACGTATTACCGACGTTGACACTCAAGAGGCGTTAGGCGATTTAACGCAGCATGGTCAAAAAATTGTGGTTGCAAAAGGTGGTTTCCATGGCTTGGGGAATGCACGTTTTAAATCAAGTACTAACCGTGCTCCACGTCAAAAGACGTTAGGTACTCCAGGCGAAGTTCGTAACCTTAAATTAGAGCTTATGCTACTTGCCGATGTAGGCCTATTAGGGTTGCCAAATGCAGGTAAATCAACGTTTATTCGCAGTGTATCGGCAGCAAAACCAAAAGTCGCTGATTACCCGTTTACCACGCTAATTCCTAATTTAGGGGTTGTACGCCCAGAGGCTAACAAATCGTTTGTAATAGCCGATATTCCGGGTTTAATTGAAGGTGCCTCAGACGGTGCAGGCCTAGGTATTCGCTTTTTGAAGCATTTAGAGCGTTGTCGTGTATTGTTACACGTGATTGATGTTATGCCTGTTGATGGTTCAAACCCTGTTGATAATGCGTTTGCCATTATTAACGAGTTACACCAATACAGCCCTAAGCTTGCTGAAAAGCCACGCTGGTTAGTGTTTAATAAAATAGACCTATTACCAGAAGATGAAGCGCAAGCTTTGTGTGAGCAAATTGCGCAAGAGCTAGGTGAAGAAGAAAACGTTTACCGTATTTCAGCAGTCAATAAGCTTAATACTCAGCCATTAATTCACGATATTATGGCATTACTTGATAGCATGCCTAAAGAGAAGTTCGTTGAGATTGAAGACGAAGAAGTTGAGTTCAAGTGGGATACCTACCATCAAAAAGCAACCAAAGGCGATGATGATGATTGGGACGACTGGGATGAAGACGACTACGATGTAGAAGTCGTCTACGAGCGTTAATAAAAAACATATTTTAAAAAGGAGCATAAGCTCCTTTTTTATTTTTTAAGAATAAAGTACTAGGTATTTGATGTGATAATTTCAATGATCGCCGCAATGGCAAACAACCGTGTAATTGGTCTTGATAATAAAATGCCGTGGCATTTACCCGCCGATCTACAGCATTTTAAAAAGGTAACAACAGGCAAACCTGTCGTTATGGGGCGTAAAACATTTGAATCGATAGGTCGTCCTTTACCTGGGCGTCGCAACATAATTATTACCCGTAATAGCCAGTATAGCGCTCAAGGTATTGAGACGGTCACCACCCCAGAGGCTGCGCTAGAGCTGGTTAAAGCCGAAGAAGAGGTGATGATAATTGGCGGTGGTAATATTTATCAGCAGTTTTTACCAAGTGCCGATCGTTTATATTTAACCTTTATAGATTTAGAGGTTGAAGGGGATACGCAGTTTCCAGATTACCAAGCGGTAGCAACGTGGGAAAACGTCGACGAACAGGCAAATAAACCCGACGAAAAGAATCAATATAGTTATAAATTCGTAACTTTATATAAAAAAGATTAACATTATTGCGAAACTTACAGCAGGTTGGTACAATATTAGACAATCAACATAGGTAAAAAGTACCATAAAGGGTGTTTCATGTTTAAATTGTCAAAGCTAATTGTTATTACAGCCGTTGCTGCTGGTTCGTTAATGTATACCGTGCCTGCTAAAGCCAATGATCAATTAGCAGTATCTATTTGTGAATATATCGCAGCTGATGATAAAAACCGTTTACGTAGTAAACTAAAAAGCTCACGTGTAAAAATTCGCAATATTTACGATGCTATTCAATGTAATGGTAATAATTTACTTCGCCATGCTGTAGTTAGTAACGCTGTTGACTCGGGCGAGTACATAGTTAAAAACTTATCAAAAAGCGCACTGTCTGATGGCGCTGATATAGCATGGGCTGAAGGCAATGGCCACGGTGGCTCACCGTTAATTGCTGTAATTAAAGACCGTGCTGGCCTTTAATTAACACAATAAAATAAAAACCGCGCTGGTCGCGGTTTTTTTGTGCCTGGCGTTAGCTAATACGCAGCGCTTTAGTGATGGTGATAGCTGTATTAAGCCTCTTATAATTTGCACACCCAAGTGATGAAACTCTCACCTTGTAATTAACCTGCGTTTCTTATCTTTAATAGCATATAAATTGAGTTGCTTGGTTTAATAAAGGCGCTGTATTCGCTAAGCCTTTACTCGTATATTTGCCGCAAATATACGTGTTTTCCCTGAGTTACATAAAATTGTCATAAATAGTTAATAGTCTACGCGCTTAAACAATAGGGGTTGTTATTTATGCGCGTATCATCTTTTACTCGGCTGTTAGCCATACTGTTAACATTGGCAAGTATTTTATTGGCAATCACACTATTTTGGGCAAGCCAAACTTTACTTAAGCTTGAGCAACAAGACAGCGCATACAGTAAATTAAAAAACACGATTTTAGTCAATTTAGCCGGTGACTTAGGCAGTTATCTAGAACAAGGTGATAGCCAATACTTAAATCAATCATCAGCCCTAATTGAACAAGTAAAAACACAGCAACTCACAGTACTCCCCTCGGTACTTGCCGAGCAATTAAATGATCAGCTCAGCACGTTAGATACCGATATTAAAGGTAAGTACAGAGCGCTGGGTAAGTTATCGGGCAACGAAACGGCGTTACTTGATAATGCAATTCGCCAAATGGCCGGCTCAGCCTCGTCACTGATTGGTTATGCAAAAAAATCCCCTAATCAAAATAGTGATGCGCAAGCTTATTACACACTTGGCGCTGATTACTATAACGAGGTGACCAACCTCGCCTTATTTACTTATCAACTAATCGTAAGTTACGACAGCAATACTGAACAAAGCTTGCAGCAAAGTATTGCTAATTTAAATGCGTTAGCAGCCAAAATAGAGCAACTCCCTAATTTAGGTGTTATGAGCGAGGTTGACGAAGATGCTCTATTTTTTGACGAAGAAGCTGAAGATTTGGCCGATGAAATAAAATCTGAAATTACCAGCTGGCCTAACCGCTACCCTCGCGATTTAGCCAGTACATTAGCGCAAGCTCAGCAACGTGAAGCCGGCACCAATGAATTGCGTGAGCAAATTAGCTTGCTCTCTAAAACCGTTATTAATGCAGAGCAGCAACTAAAACACGCACAAGGGGCGCTTAAAGAAAACGTATTTTGGGTATTTTGCTTTGCTATTGGCGCTTTGGTGATGCTAGCCGCAGGGGTTTATATTGTGCAGCGTAACCAAGTGCTCAACCCATTAAGGCAACTCAGAGACGGGTTTGCCTTTTTAATTGAAAGTAACGAGCTTAAAAATATTGAAAGTAAGAACCCAAAAACAGAGGTTGGCGAAATAGCCAGTTACTTTAATTTATTAATTGAGCGACAGCGCAAAGAGGCACAAGAGCGTGCCCAAATGCTAAAAGTGGTAAATGATTTTATGCAGCAAATGAGTGATCATTTGCAAACTATTAGTCAAAAAGCGTCTACAAGTCATGGGCAAGTGGAGCAAAACCAACATTTGCTTGCTGATATTCAGCAAATTGGCGAGCAGGTAAATAATATTAATGCCCAAGTGGCTGATAACGCCCAACACACTTTTAGTGCAATGGAGCAAAGTTTAGGCTTTGCACAAAGCATGCTAAGTGCCAGTTCAGATACGCAAACACGGGTTGAGCAAAGTATGCAAAACCTACAAGAGCTGCTCGCGGGGGTTGAAGGCGTTGGGCAAATTATTGAAGTGATCCGCAATATTGCCGATCAAACAAACCTACTAGCGTTAAATGCAGCAATTGAATCAGCACGTGCTGGCGAGCATGGCCGAGGCTTTGCTGTTGTAGCTGATGAAGTACGCCAGCTTGCCCGCCAAACTCAAGGCTCATTGAGCGATATTAATGAGCAGCTCACACTACTGAGCGAAAAGTCGGGCACAGTATCTACACAAATTGCGGCCCTAGCAGATGGCGCGCAGTCGCAAACACAAAACGCGCAAGAGCTAAAAGTAAACTCAGAGGGCGTGGCCGATAACGCTCAGCAAGCTAACAAAGTGGCATTTGAGGCCATGGAGCTGGCTAAACAGCAAAGTAATTTGCTAGATAACTTTAGCCAGTCAATGCAAAGTATGAAAGGCCAAGTAAGCGAATCAAGCTTACTTGTTGACGATATTCATAGCCAGTTACAACAGCAAATGCAAACCATAAAAGTAAACCTTGGCTTGTAAATACCTGCTAACACAAAGGTAATTAGCGTTATACTGTAGGCTCATTAATCAAATGCTTTAAGGATTTATCATGATTGAACAAGGTCAAACGTTACCCGCAGTTACATTAACGCAGCTAACAGACGAAGGCATGCAAACTCACACTAACGCTGAGCTTTTTAATGGTAAAAAGGTTGTGCTTTTTGCTGTACCGGGTGCATTTACGCCTACCTGTTCAAATGCGCATTTACCTGAATTTATAACCCTTAGTGATAAAATTAAAGCAAAAGGTATTGCGGCAATTTACTGTGTATCGGTTAACGATGCTTTTGTAATGAAAGCGTGGGGAGAATCTCAAAATGCCCAACAAATCGATATGTTAGCAGATGGCGATGGCAGTTTTACTAAAGCATTAGGGCTTGATAAAGACACCGGCAGTTTTGGTGGAACACGCTCTACGCGCTATGCAATGGTAGTCGACGATAATGTAGTAACAGGACTGTTTGTTGAAAAAGACAAAGAGTTTTCATTAAGCCGTGCTGAGTCTGTGTTAGAAAAACTATAACCGCTTTATTAAAGCCCTAAGTGTATGCACTTAGGGCCTTTTTAATTATGGCTGGTATTGGCCACTTAATGTTAAACCCGAAAAGGTTCTGTAAGCGTTAACGCTTAAATGCCACGTACCCGCTTGCGGATTGCTAAACGTACATGTTTCTGCGTTGCCGTTTTTATAAGGACGACAATCGTAGCTAGATGCGGTAGGTTGGCTGCCAAACTTAACAAATAAGTCAGCATCACCAGTACCACCTGAGGTGGTGACTGTAAATGTGCTCATTCCTGCTGGCACATCTAAAGTGTAGTGCTTCCAGTTACCTGTTGTAGCCGTTACATCGCTCACCGTGCCGCCACCGGCTTCTGGTGTAGTTGAACCGCCACCTGTAGAACCACCTGTAATATTACCCACTAAACTAACGCCAGAATAAGCCGAGTAGCCACGAAGCATTACATGGTATGTACCAGCTGTTGGGTTATCAATAGAACACTCCTCGCTATTACCGCCTTTGTACGGACGACAATCGTAGCTTGAGGTAGTTGGTTGGCTGCCTGCGCGTACGTATAAATCTGCATCGCCGCTACCGCCACTCATTGTGAATGTAACATTCGTTGCACCACTTGGCACAGTCATCGTGTAATACGCTTGTGAACTTGCAGCGCCGCTTAAGCCTGTTTTAGCTTCGCCATCTGTCAGTTCGCTATCGCCACCGGTAGGAGGTGTTGTACCGCCACTTGCTGCGGCTACAGCGGCTGCTGCATCAACAATACCTGTACCACAACTTGTACACGTTGCTGGGAATGAGCGGGTGGTCGATTTTAAAATGCTTTCTATTTCATCTGGGGTAGCATTTGGTTTAGCTTGCTTTATCAGGGCTGCAACACCGGCAACATGAGGCGCCGCCATTGATGTACCTTGAGAGAACGCATAGTTATCGCTTGAAGGTGTAGACGAGCCTGAATTATAGGTTGATAAAACGCCTTCAGAGTCGTTTGCAAAGCTTTGTGCGCCGCCCGGCGCTGCAACATCAATATTGCTACCATAGTTTGAATAATATGCTCGTCCGCCGTTACGTCCAACAGAGGCAACATTAACAACGCCACTACAGTTACCTGGGTTATAGTTTGCTGAGTTATCGTTATCATTACCGGCAGCAATAACCACGACTGCACCGTTGCTGCGTGCCGTGTTAATTGCGTTTTGTGTGGTAGAGCTACACGAGCCGCTGCCACCTAAGCTCATGTTAATTACATCAGCAGGGTTTGAGTTGGCAGGAATGCCCGATACACTTCCGCCAGATGCCCAAATAATGCCATCAGCAATGTCTGACGTTAAACCACCACACTTACCAAGAACACGTACAGGCACAACTTTAGCGCCATAAGCCACACCGGCAACACCTTCACCGTTATTAGTAACAGCCGCAACCGTACCTGCTACGTGCGTACCGTGCCAGCTTGAGCCTTGTGCGCCGTTATTTCCACATTCGCCAGCAGCTACAGCATCGCCCGGATCGCGTGCGTCACTGTCGCGACCGCCGCCATCGTTTGCTACCGATAGGTTAGAGATCATATCGTAACCCGGTAAAATGTTAGCATTTAAATCAACATGAGGGCGGTAGCCAGTATCAAGTACCGCAACCACTACGCCACTGCCTGTTGCAGTATCCCATGCGGTTGGTAAGTTTAGGCCTCCCGCTTGCTCGTAGTAGTGCCATTGGTCGCCGTAACGAGGGTCGTTAGGCGTTGCAAATGGTTTTAACATTTGATCCACTTCAATGTATTCAACATTGCCAGAATCAACCATTTCTTGCATAAATTCTTGTGCTTCTGCAGCGCTCAGTTTTTTATCTGCGCGCATAACGTGGTGGTTATTAAGCGCCATTGCACGGATGTACTTCGCTTTTACTTTCCCTTTTTTAGAAGCGAAATTTTTTACAAAGCGTTGAGCACGCTTTTTCATATTTGCAGGGCTTGCGTCAGCAGACGAGATGCTTAGCATATCGTTCGCGCTATTTTTGTACTTAATAATAAACTGAGTTTCAAAACCCGATTGGCTTTGTAGTTTGGCTGTGGTTTCTGCCATAGAGGTAGACACATCTTGAGCAACACTTGCAGATGCTGCAAATACCGTACTAATAGTGAGCGCGATAGCGCAACGCTTAAATGATTTACTTGTTGTCATAATTATCCCTAGTTGTTATTAGTTAGTTCGTAATATTAAATTACGAAACAGAAACAAAGGTAAATGATCTGTTAATTTCTTTAAAATAATAATTGCTTATGTACCTATTTCTTTTAGTTATAACCTAGGTGTACGGTGCCTTTGTCGTTGTTTAGTATTTATCATATAAAACAAAAATAAGCATAAAGGATTGTTATTTTTAAGCTGTTTAGAAAAGCCATAACTAGTCTCGGTTACATTTGTTGCTATAAATTTAATAATAAATTCTATTCAGAGTGTTTAAACAAACTTTGCTATAATCGGGCAAATTTTTGAGTAGGGCGAAGTAATGAATCAAGTAGATGTAATTGTGATTGGCGCAGGTGCAGCCGGATTAATGAGTGCAGCACAAGCAGGTTATCGCGGGCGTAGCGTTACAGTGCTTGATATGGGCAAAAAGCCTGGTCGAAAAATTTTAATAAGTGGTGGTGGGCGTTGTAATTTTACCAATGAAAATGCCAGTCCAGAAAACTACTTATGCAGTAACCCTCACTTTGTTAAGTCGTGCTTAAGCCGCTATACACAACACGATTTTATTGAGCTGGTGGACCGCCACGGCTTGGCATACCATCATAAAACCTTAGGCCAGCTGTTTTGCGATAACAGCGCGCAGGATATAGTCGATATACTACTTACCGAATGCGAGTGGGCTGGTGTTAATATTAAATTGCGCAGCGAAGTGTTAAATGTGGCTAAAACCGACATTGGCTACCGTGTTACCACTGAGCAAGAAACACTTACTTGTGAATCGCTAGTTATCGCATCGGGCGGTTTAACAATGCCCAAGCTTGGCGCCACTCCTATAGGCTATAAAATTGCAGAGCAGTTTGGCTTAAACGTACTACCTACCATGGCGGCGCTTGTGCCATTTACTTTGCATCAACACGATAAAGAACGCTTTGAAGGGCTTTCAGGAATTAGTATACCGTGCGAAGTGTCTAGCGAAGACGGCACTGTATTTAAAGAGAATATTTTGTTTACTCACCGAGGTTTATCGGGGCCTGCGATATTGCAAATAAGCTCATTTTGGCGAGCAGGGCAGGCAGTAAGCATAAACTTGCTCCCTGATCTCGATTTAAAACAGCAACTGGCTGATTGGCGAGAAACACAAGCCCAAAAATCATTAAAAAACAGCCTTGCGACTATTTTACCCAAACGCTTTATAGACATACTGCACGACAGCAAAGCGATTCCAGATTGTAATATTAATCAGCTTACCCATGCTCAAATAGATGAGTTAGCAAGCTATATTCACGCATGGCAAATAAAACCTAATGGCACAGAGGGCTATCGTACCGCCGAGGTAACTTTGGGCGGCGTTGATACCGATGAGCTGAGCTCTAAAACCTTTGAAGCTAAAAAAGCCAAAGGCTTATATTTTATAGGCGAAGTAACCGATGTAACGGGTTGGCTTGGGGGCTACAACTTCCAATATGCGTGGAGTTGTGGGTTTGCATGTGGGCAATATGCATAAGTATTTCAGCGTATTGTGATAGATGAGATAAAAATATTACACTCTTAATTAAGGTGATTTTAAAGAGTGTAATATTGGTGCGTATATTTTTGCTGTTAAGTATTGTCGCTACAAGTTTTAATGCATTAGCATCAGAAAACTACAGCGATCATGAAGCGTTTTGCTTGCAACAGCCCAAAACGCACTGTTTAACTTATATTGAAACGCGCCTTAATGAAGTCAAAGATAACCCTGCACAGTGGTACAAAATAAAAACCTACCAATTTGATTACTACTACGACTACCAACAGTTCGAAAACTTACTCAACGCTATTACTCCTTTTTTAGAGCAAGATAAGCTGCCCGATGTATTTAAGCTACAAATGTATTTTTATTACGCGAAAGCACTTAACTATATTGGCAAAAAAGCAGAAGCTAAAACGTATGCCGCTAAAGCGTTTACCCAGTTAGACGGGATATATAATGCTTTTGGTGACCCTTTAAGATTAGTGGAGTTGGCTAACCTACACTATGTGTTTGGTAGTAAAAAAGCAGCGATGCGATTACTAAGAGATGCCGAGCAGCGCTTTGCAAAAAATAACGATCCTATTTTTCATTTAGAGCTGCACATTAACAAAGCGCATATTTACTTAAAGTGGCAGCAATACGAGCACGCAGTAAAAAGTAATTTAATGGCCTATAACGCCATAAAAAACACCAACCACGCTGCTAAAATAGTGCTTGCTAGCGGTAACTTAGCGTACAGTTATCAGCAAAATAAAGAGTATTTAGAAGCTATAAATTATTATAAAACCGCATTCAAATTTACTGAGCCCTCAAGCATTTACCATGCTATTTATAGCCTACGTTTAGCGCAGGTATATTTACAAATAGGTAAAAAGGTACAAGCGAAAGAATGGCTTAGTCGCATTGATAGAAACGCCACCGAGTTTGGTAAAGGCCATGCTGCATTGTATAGCAAGCTGCAGCACGCCCTTAGCAATAATTAATTTGCAATCGCTGCTTTATATGGGGTGTTAACGCCTGCGTAACGCGGGCCAAATATTTCTAAACCTTTAGGGCCTGTAAATTCCTTTGGCGCTGGTAAAATTACAACGGCTACTTTCATGCCTACCTCGTAATTAGGATTAGTAATGGGTGTGCCTGTTTGGCTGTTAATACAGCATATTAAATCAGGAATGGTTACGTGTACTTCGTCATTTAAAAACGCGGCCATGTTTTCGTTTTTAACCGTTATTTTGTAACTGTTATTTACAAACTCGCTTAACCCTTTAAGTGTTACTTCGCCCAAGGTAAAGCCTTCTACGGTGTTAAATTCAAATGTGCTTACCTCGCCTTCAAAGGCAACAAAGCCGCCGCCGTGCTCGGCAATTATGTGTGCGGTGTTAGCGTGCTGCTCGTTGGCCTCACGCATTGCTTTACCGAGTTTAAGGGCTTTACTAATGGTGCCATGAATAACCGCGTTTTTCATTTGCTCAATAGGTAAAATATGATCAATGGCTGCTATGTCGTTACGGCTAATTTTAGCCAGTGCTCGCACGACTGTTTCGGCGCGTAAGTCGTCCATTACATTTTCGCAAATAAAGCACTCACCAAATTCATTCGCGGTAATAATGGGCGCTGCGGGTAAGTTATTTAAATAATAGGTTGAATGGGTGATCTCCGGTACTGCGCGCCCAGCGGGATCGGCATCAATAATGTAGCCGTCAAACATTGCAGCTAAGTAAAACGATACTGCGGTGTTTGAGCCGCCAAGCTCACAACAAATAGTGCCATAAATAGCATCGTTACCTGTGTATTCAAGGGTGCGCTGGTAAGCGGCTAAAATAGCGTGCTTAGTGCTGCGGGGCAGGTTTGCATACGCGCGTTCTTCTTGTTCACTTAAAGCAGATATTGCCCCTAACATGTAAGGCGTACAAACAAGCTCACCCGCGGGGACTTCATCGGCACTAATTAGTTTAAAGGTTTTACCCTGTGCGAGTGCTTCGTCAATATAGGCAATGCCTTCACTTAACTCACCGCCGCCGCCAGTGCCTAAAATGGCGCAGCCGTATAAAATATCAATAAGTTGGTCACGATTAAGAATTTGCATGTGTGTATCGCTATTGGTTAACTCATACCCATCCCCAAAACAGATCACTTAATTAAGCGGATTGGTATAAAACAGCAGGCATTAAAAAAATACCTGCTGTAAAGGTGAAAAAATTAAAATTGGTAACTGAGTTCTATACCGTAACTACGAGGCTTATTAGGTTGGCGCACTAAGTCTGTAACCCCATCGGCCAGTAGAAAAATATCTTCAATAGCGCGCTCATCCGTAAGGTTGTCTACGTAAACTTGAACGCTCCACTGCTCTGATTTGAGCCCTACACCGGCATTTAGGTAGGTATAACGCGACGACTCAACATCAGGAATATCAATACTGAATGTTTTAGGGCCTTCAATTAATAGCTCAGCGCGCGAGAACAATGACCACTCACCGTTTAGTGCTAAGTTATGATTTGCCGACAGCCCGTAGTTATACTCAGGCACCCAAAATTGTGGCCTGCCAGCCAGTTCGGGGCGCAGTGCAAAGCGTTTAATTTCTGAATCAACAATACCTGCACTGAGGTTAATACTTAAATTGCTGGTGGCAGCAAAGGCGGCTTCTAGCTCTAAGCCTTTGGTTTGTACTTCGTCAATAGAGAGGTTTTCAAGGGTGAAGGTATCTATATTAAATTGGGTAAATTGCGCATCGCCTTGCTCAATAATAAACGCGGCGCCATTAAGGGTAACTTTGTTATTAAACAAAGCGGTTTTAAAGCCCATTTCGTAGCTGTCAGAAATTTCTTTATCAAAGGTGCGGCTAATACCGTCGGCTGGCTCGTTAAAGCCCCCACTTCTAAAACCACGCGAGTAGCCGGTGTAAAGCAGTAGGTCGTCATTCATTTGGTACGCTAAGGTAACTTTAGGCTGTAATTGGCTAAACGATTTTTTAGCGTAAGTGGCGTCTTTATTGGTTGGGTCGAACGACTCGCGAGTATCGTGATCGTAACGCATCGCACCGGTGAGCTCTAACTGCTCGTTTATATCGTAGTTAAATTGCCCAGCAAGAGCCCATGCATCGCTGCTGTTGTTATCGATAATTGAAAGGTAGGGCTCGTCATTAGCAAAATCTGCACGCGTTAAAATTTCGGCATCGGTAAAATCATCGTAAAATAATACCGCAGTATCGCGGTCGCGCTGTTGATAAAACGCCGACACCGACCATCTAAAAGCCTGATCCGACTGGGATATAAACCGCGACTCTAGCGTTAACGATTCAATATCGTATAACCCTTCAGTACCAAATGGGGCTCTAAAAAAGCCATCTTCGTCAATAAAGGTGGCATCGGCAGAGTAGTCGCCATCGTAAAAGTGCTCGTTTTCTGAATTGCTGTACGCGGTTACAAACTCAAATTTACCTAAATCGTAATATTGGGTTAGCTTGGCGCTTAGCTCATACACATCACGCTCATCTTGGTTAATAATATTTTGTGAGGTATTAATTGAAAAGTCTTCAATGGTGTCATCGCTCACCCCTTGGTAGTAAGCAAACCCAGCTTCGCTTGAGGTGTATTTACCTTTAAGATTTATTGAGGTGTCTTCGCTTAGCTCAAACTCTAACTGTGAAAAAACCGATTGCTCTTTTAACGGGTCGGCGTAATCGCCTGTGTAGGTATTTTTAATCAGCCCATCGGTATCTTTAATGTAACCACCGGCTCTAAAATAAGCGGTGTTTTCATCGTTAAGCGAACCCGATACAACCGCATTCAAATTATACGTGTTGCCATTACCTATTGAGCCTTTAATTTTACCTTCAAAGTCTTCAATAGGTTTTTTAGTTGTCACAATAACCGCACCACCAATGGCACCGCGGCCATACAGTGCCCCTTGTGCGCCACGCATAACTTCAATACGTTCAATATCAACTAGATCTTGGTTTATAAACTCTAAATCGGGGGCGGTAACACCATCAACTACAAACGCTAATGGCGGATCGCCCACCTGCGGTGTAATTAAGCCACGAATAGTAATACGGGCAAGGCCGGGCCTAAAATTATCGAGCTGCGATAAGTTGGGAGTTAAATTAGCAACATCACGAAAGTTAGTAATACGTGATTTTTCGATTGTCTCGGCGCTAAATGCGGTAACAGAGTCGGGCACGTTTTGTATCGACTCAACACGCCCGCGCGATATCACCGAAATTTTTTCTATAGTGTCAGTTACTGTTTGTTGTTGTTCTTGCGCATGCACATAGTTTATGCACGACAGGGTAACTGCCGATGCTAATAGTGTTTTACGAAAGCGTATTTTGTTGTATCTGCTCATGTTCTATGTCCTAATGTGACTATCATGGTGATGTTACTTAGTGATAAACATTGTCGCTTTTTCAGACAAAATAATATTTTGTAAACCCTTAATACAGCACACACAAATTGCTGAAAATAACGCTTAAGCGCGTAATTTTATGTATATGTTGACCTTAAATTTACAAAATTAATTATTATTAAATGTGAAACCGGTTATGAAAAAAACGATAAAAATAGACAGGTATAATCAAAAAATACTGGCAATTCTGCACCTAACTGCCGATTTAACAAACGTTGAATTGGCCGAGCAAGTTAACTTGTCGCCCAGTGCATGTTTTCAGCGAGTAAAAGCATTAAAAGAGGCGGGATATTTTAGAACCTTTCATGCTGATATAAATTTAGAGCAAATTTGTGAGCACGTGTTTGCCTATATGGAATTTACCCTAGAGGACAATAACCTAGCAGCGCGGCGTAAGTTTTTAGCTGACATACACAACATTCCCGAAATAATGGATTGCATGCAATTAAGTGGCGATATTGATTATATTTCTTTTTGTTGCTTTGCCGATATTCAAGCGCTTAATGCAATGTGCGACAGGCTAACCGGCAGCTCACAGTATGCAATTAAAAAGCTGACTACACGCATAGTGCTTGAGCGCGCTAAGTTCTTTTTAGGCTACCCGCTGGAAAAACTTAAATGGCGAGACGAAATGAAAGTAGACGATGAAGAGTAGCCCCCTAATTTAGAGTAATAAAAAGGCGCTTTATGCGCCTTTTTATTGTTTAAAGTTATTGCTGAACAACCGGTTTGGGCGCAATGGCTTTTGCAAACAGGGTATAAATGACGGCCGTTAATATAATGGCGTCAATCACGGTAATACCGCTCATTGATACGTTAAATAAAGTGCCATTACACACCGCATATGCCGCGCCTACAAACCATGCGCTAAACGCGGGGAGAGAAAAGTTAGCGTTATTTGCCAAAGCCGCTGCGTTATAAGCATGGGGTTTAATAAAAAGTGCATCAACAATAATTACGCCTGCCACCGGTACAAAAATATCAGACAAAAACGCTAAAAAGCTTATAAACATATCTAAAATATTTATAAAGGCTGCGCCAATTCCCACCAAACCTAATAACATAATAACCCACTTTTTATGCCAATGCGGGAAGGTAGCCTCTACGCTAAGTGCGGTACTGTACAGGTTTAACGAATTTAAAATCCAGCTGCCAGCTATCACAATAAAAAACGCCGAAAACCCCAAATTAAGCGCAAGCATTAAGCTTAATATTTCGGTTTCTTGCATGGCGGCTGCGGCAAACACAGCCACAAAAATAACCAAAAGCTCAATAACCATATACGCAATAAATGAGGTGTACACGCCGCCACGTTTTTGCTTAGAAAAACGGGTTATGTCGGGCAATATTATTGCGCCAATAATAACGCCGCCAACAATGGCAGCGACACCATCTTCAAGAGAAAGCGCTGCTGATTTTTCTAAATTAATAAAATCAACCAGTGGCATACTATCGAGTGCGCCAAAAAGCATCATAGCGGTGACCGCAGCCAAAATAGGGATCATGATAGAGGCCAGCACATTAATGGCTTTAAACCCATACAATGTGGTTATGAGCATGGCGCAACCTGCGACTATATCGATGGGCCATTCGGGCATAATAATATTAAATTCTGCACTGAGTAAGCGCACCACGGCATTAGAAAACAAATCAATATTTACGCCAAACCAGCCAATTAACGATAAAGCAAAGGCAATA
This sequence comes from Pseudoalteromonas sp. Angola-7, assembly GCF_028599255.1. Classification (NCBI taxonomy): domain Bacteria; kingdom Pseudomonadati; phylum Pseudomonadota; class Gammaproteobacteria; order Alteromonadales; family Pseudoalteromonadaceae; genus Pseudoalteromonas; species Pseudoalteromonas sp. Angola-7. The sequence goes on along the minus strand of NZ_JAQREL010000003.1, from coordinate 461,832 downwards.
TTAACAATGCCCGCGCCAGCATTACCAAACGCTATTTTTACCAATAAATAAGAGCTTAAGCGGCTTTTTACACCTATGGTGCCCATAGCCCCACCAATAAGGGTTAATATAAGTGAGCCAATAACTAACGCCCACAGTGTATTACTCACACTTGAACTTTGATGTATTTCTAGGCCGGTGATAAAAGTGGGCAGCGAAAAGCTGAGCATAGCGGCTATGGCTGCAATGCGCGGCCAGGCAACAAGTTCGTTGCTATTAATAGTGTGGGGGTCGTTCCCGTTTGGCATTGCCTGTTTCTCTTTTTTATTATCTTTTATATTACTATACGCCGCTGGCGTGCAAAATTTTTTATTATTAGGTGTTTATTCAAAATATGAGGTTTAAAAAGTAGGGGGCGCACAAAATTATATTTTGTGGTGATTATTTTTAGGGTGTTAAAGGCGCAATCATTTAGGCAAAAAAAACCGCCAAAAAGGCGGTTTAAAGGTCTACACAACACAATTAAATGTTTTACCTTATTGGGTTATTTTAATAACGCCAACACATCAAAGCAGGCACCCATAGTATGGTAATCCGTTTTACCAATTGGGCTTTTCATAGTATCTATTTTTTTGTTATCTACGGTTAAAATTCTAAACCACGCACCGCATTGATGATCAACTAAGTGCTGCCACGAGTACTGCCAAATTTTGTCATACCACTGCTGGTATTTTTCATCCCCTGTGGTTTCATAAAGGTAGGCCGCACAACACAGTGTTTCGGCTTGCACCCAAAAGTACTTGTCGTCATCGCATATGCTTTTATCTGGCGCAAATCCGTAACAAATACCGCCGTGTTGTTTATCCCACGCAACGTCTATTGAATTATCAAATAACGCTTGAGCGCGCTCAACAAGCCAAGTTTGTGGCTTATGCTTATTTAAAAACATTAATAGTTTTGACCACTCAGTTTGGTGACCTGGCTGAAAACCCCATGGGCGAAACAAATTTTTAGGATCGTCTTTGTTATACTCTAAATCAACCTGCCAATTTATATCGTAGTGCTCCCAAATAAGCCCACCCATTAAATTAGCTTGGCGATTAACCATGTTATCAGCCAGTGTGAGCGCGCGATTTAAAAATAGCTTATCTTGAGTGGCTTCATAAGCGGCAATAAGAGCTTCGCACGTATGCATATTGGCGTTTTGCCCGCGATACGGATCGCACTTAGTAAAATCATTGTTGTGCTGATCTTTATATAAACCCGCTTTTGCATCCCAAAAATGCGTTTCCATTGTTTGAAATGTATCGTTTAGGTATTCGCGTGCCTCTGTAACACCTACACGGTATGCCCAGCTGTAGGCTAAAATCACGAACGCAAAGCCATAGCAGTGGTTGGTATCATCAAGTACAGTGGCGTTACCTTGCTCAACACTTAATAACCAATTGTAACCGCCTGTTTGCTCAACAAAGTGGTGCTTACGAATAAACTCAATACCCGATTTAACACGGTTTAGGTACTTTTCATCATTAAAGGTTTGGTACGCACGTGCATAGTTAAATACAAACCGAGTAGAGCTTACTAGGTGGCGAGTTTGCTTATCAAATACCTCACCATTATCCGAAAAGTTTTGGTAAAAACCGCCGTGTTCGTCGTCTATGTTTGGCTCGTAAAACGCCAGCGTATCGGCAATATGTTGTGTTAAAAATTCGCGGCTTTTAAAGTTATCAGGTGTGTGGCTCATAGTGCGCTCCTAAAATCATTAAGCGATTTTTCGTTAGGAAGAGACGTAAATGCCCCTTTGTAAGATGCTGCATGAGCACCACATAACGAAGCAAATTCAAAAATAGTTGTTAGTGTTTCGGGGTTATTGCAAAGCTTACTAAAAGAGCTAGGTGTGAGGTTTTGTAAGCCTAGTTGATACAGCAATCCACCTACAAACGCATCTCCTGCGGCGGTGGCATCAACCATAGTAACCTTTTTAGGGTGAAGCGTTTGCTTGGCATTTTTGGTATACCAATGCATGGGGTTGCCTGCATCGGTAACCACAAATAACTCACAGCCATTATTGAGAGTGTCGGCTATAAATTCTTCACCCGTTTGCTCACCCGCTAAGTATTCAAGCTCTTCTTTAGAGGCTTTAATAATAGAGCAGTGTTTTAGCAAGGGTAAAATGTGTTCACGCGGGTTAGCATTACTAGGCCATAAGTTGAGGCGTAAGTTAATATCAAAACTGACAATTGAGTTATTTTGCTTGGCAAATTCAACCCCATACGCGGTGGTTTTACGTATGCGCTCGTCGGTTAAGGTGTTTGAGCAAATATGAAAAATATCGCATTGCTCAAACCATTCACTGCTAAAGTCACTATTAGTAAAGTGCAGATCGGCGGTGTTATCACGGTAAAACTCAAACGTACGGTCGCCGTCCTTATCAAGTGATACAAACGCAAGGGCGGTTTTTGCTTGGTCGGTAAAGCGCATAAAGTCGGTTTTTACGCCTTGCTCTTTTAAGGCGTTATGTAAAAAATCACCAAAGCTGTCGGTGCTTAGCATGCCAGCAAAGTAGGCGTTACCACCTAGCTTTGCAATAGCTACGCTTACGTTTGCAGGCGCACCGCCTGCAAACTTAGTAAACGCTTCGTGCTCGCTGTTATTTTGGCTTAATTTATCAGAGAGTAAATCAACCAATACTTCACCAAAACATATTGTGTGTTTCATAATGCTGCCTTAGTTATTAATCAAGTAGCCAATGCAGCGCAATAGCGGCTGTCCATGAGAAATCTTTACCACCACAGCCAGCGCCTGTTTCTGGGTTAAAATATTCGTAGTAACCCGATTTAAGCACTAAATCGCGCGTGTCGTCCTGAATTTTATCTGCCGTGGTCACAAACCCTGCTTCTTTAAGGCCGATGGCTATCATCCAGTTAATGTGTAACCAAATAGGGCCGCGCCAGTAACGCTGTGGCTCGTATTTTTCTTCTTTAGGGTGGGTAGATGCCACACTAAATTGACTAGACTCAATAAAATCTTCTGTCGCGGTATTAATAATACGCGTTTGCTCGTCAGTTGTTAAACCAGCATAAACGGTTAGTAGTGCCGCCGATGTTTTAACTTTAGCTAGGCTGTTGGTTAACACGTTTTTACAGTAAAAGTATTCGCTTTGCTCACACCATAACGTGTTAATTGCTGTTTGAGTAAGTTCTAGACGCTGTGCTAAATAATCGGTACGTGCATCGTTTAAACCGAGTTGTTCACCCATTTTGAGTAAATCTTTTGTCGCACGGTGCAAAATAGCAATAATACCTAGGTCGTTCATTTTGTACGGGCAGGTTTCGTAAATTACTTTGCTATCAAAATTGTTACGTTTAAAAAAGTCTACTAGGTATAAGAAACGGTCGTACTCGCTTTTATGCGGGCGCTGCGACGAATCAACATGGCTGGTGTCGCGGCGGGTGTATTCCCAATCAACACCAGGTACAGCTTCAAGGGCATCATCCCACGATGGGCTGTTATCCATACCCGTTTCCCACGGGTGATAAGTGACCACTAAGCCTGTGTTTTCAGGATCGCGGTCGTTGTACCACCATAAATGGTAATCAACAACTTGAGAAAATAATGCTTTAACTTTTTGCTCTGCAAGGGGTTTATCTTGTGCGCTGGCAAGCATTTCTTTCATTACTGTTGCCACAACCGGTGGCTGCGAAATAGACGTACTTTTAATTTTTTTATTAGAGCCCCACACATCTGGACCAGGGAAGTAGGTAGTTGAATCTTTATGAAATAAGATATGTGGCACCATGCCATCATCCCACTGGCCTGAAAATAACACATCAATTTCTTGCCACGCACGGCTCTCGTCAGACTTCATCCACCCTAGGGCTGTAATCGCTGAATCCCAGTTCCACTGAAACGGGTAAAGGCCATGCGTAGGGACGGTATAGCCACCTAAATCGTTTGCTATAAGTGTTTTAGTAGCAAGTTCTGTAAGCGATGCCGCTGTGGCTGCATCAGGTTTACCGTTGATCGTAGTAGTCATATTGGGTGCTCTTTGTGTGTTATTTTCAATTTGGATAATATTAAAGCACTCATTATGGGTTGTAAATGTTTTTTTTCTGTGCTTAAATCCTGTTCGAAGTAACAAAAAACTAACATGTATACTTGATTATTTCGCACTTACTTAGCCACACTCTGAGTAATTACACACAGACAACTAGCACAATTGGAGAATACCCGTGAATAAAACTACGATCGCCTCTATTGTATCTTTATGCCTCACACAAGGCGCGTTTGCCGCAGAAGAGACTGCGCCAGATACAGCAAAAAAAGAAAATAACGTTGAACGTATTATCGTCTCTGGTACCAGCAAAGGACGCGTTATTTCAGATACCCCACAGTCAGTAACCTCTATTAGCGAAGATGAATTAATAAAGCTTTCATCAAGCAGCCAAGCAGATGTATTACGTTATATCCCAGGTATTAAAGTAGAAGGGGGCGGTGGTGAGGTTGGAACAAACCTACAAGTAAGAGGCTTACCTTCATCGGGTCAGTTTCAGTTTACGCCACTGTCGTACGACGGTTCACCTAGTTTGAGTGTTTTTGGCTTAAACTCATCGGCGTTTGATGTGTACTACCGAAACGACTTAGGTATTGAGCGTGTAGAATTTGTGCGTGGCGGTGTGTCTAACTTATTTGGCCAAGGCTCTGTAGCGGGTATTATTAACTATATTTCTAAAACGGGCAGCGATGATCCGCAAAGTACTGTGCAAATGGAGCTTTCTGATCAGGGTCGTACCCGTTTAGATTTTGCTACAAGCGGGCCGCTAAACGAAGATGGCCTTTATTATGCGCTGTCGGGCTTTTACCGTTACGATGAGGGCCCGTTAGATACGGGGCTTGAGACTAAAGGCACTCAGCTGCGCGGTAATATTCGTAAAGAATTTGATGACGGCTCTGGCTCATTTACGGTGTATGGCCAATACATTGACGACCAAGCGCAGTTTTACCTGCCTATTCCGCTTGATGGCGACAGCCGCGAACGCTTAACTGGTAACGATGGACGCGAGGTGGAGTCATTACAAACTGCTAATGTGTCTAACCTGTCTTACGATACTGCCAATGGTCGTTATGAATCGCCAATTAGTGATGGTGTGGTAACTAAAGGTGGCTCAATCTCGGTCGTATTTGAAAAAGAGCTCGCTAACGATTTTGCTATTAACATGCGCAGTAAATACGCAAAGTACCAACACGAATTTAATCTATTTTTAGATGGCGACGGTATTATTAATGTACCTGAGAGCCAGGAAGAGTTTTTAGCTAACCGTGGTTTAGGTGATGTAAGCGATGCAGCGTTTACTTACACTGCATCGGGGCAGGCACTGGCAAGCGATGACTTATTATTTGCTAATCGTATTTTAGATAGAGACCGCCCAGCAGAGGATTTTTCTGCCGAATTTAATATTGTTAAAAGTATTTTTGTTGGCGATTTTAGCCACGATATTACCGTAGGTACGTTTTTCTCTCACAGTGAAGCCGATGACGATAACGTTATTACGACCTACTTGGGGGAATTTAACAATAACCCTGAGCTGGTTGATTTAACGTATACCAATGCCGATGGTGATGTTGTTCAGTACACACAAAATGGTATTAGTGGCCCAGGTATTTCTTACACCAACCAAACAATAAGCGCTACCCGCCGTGCGCTTTATATAGCGGACCAAATGGAAAGCGATGACTGGATTATCGACTTTGGTGTACGTTATGAAGAAATTGACGGCAAAATTAGCCGTGAAGGCAGCCAAGTTGTACAAATTTTTGATGATCCATCACTTGCGCCTAATTTACAGGTAAACACCACGGGCAGTGGTGTAATGACCTACGGCGAAGTAGACACCTCTGAATTTGCGGTATCGGGTGCGGCATTATACCGCTTAACCGATAACTTAAACGTATATGCGAATGCATCTCGCGGGTTTTTCTTCCCAGAAATTAGAGGGATTCAGTTTAACGATTTAGGTGAGCCTGCGAGCTACGAAGCCGAAATTGTTGAACAAGGCGAGCTTGGTATTAAGTTTTTTGATAACGACTTTAGCGGTAGCATCGCGTTATTTAGAACCGACTTAAAAGACAGACGCAGCGTAGACTTTGTTAACGATGGCAACGGTGGGGTATTAGAGCTGCCTGTTATGCAATCAACCAAAGCAACGGGTGTGGAGCTTACTGGTCGCTACGATATTACCGACGAGTGGGCGGTTGATGCCAACATGACCTACACTGACCACGAATTTACTGAGTTTGACTCAGACCCTTCTATTATTGGTAACGAGTTACGTCGTAAACCAAAAGTATTATTTAACTCTTCTATAAGCTACACCGCAGATAATTGGGATGCTGCTTTGTATCATAACTTTACAGGTAAAAACTTTGCTAACGATGCAAACTCTGTAGAGCTTGATTCATTCCACTTGTTTAGATTTGATGCGGGTTATAACTGGCAAATCGCCCCAGAGCAAACCTTACGTTTAAGCGTAGGGGTATTTAATTTGTTTGACTCTGATGGTGTTACCGAAGGCTCGCCGCGTTTAGGTAATAGCCAAACGTCAGACAATCCTTACTTTGTAGGCCGTCCAATTCTCCCACGACGCGTTACATTTAGAGTCAAATACGACTTTTAAATAAATGCTTTACGCCTATTAACCTGTTTTGGGGTTAATAGGCTTTTTGCATTGTGATGCATTTTTCAGCTAAGTTAGCGATAGACTTGTTTTTAGGGACTGTTTTAGAAGTAAGCATATAGCTGTTTAGTTTTTTATTTTTGAGGAGGCGCTGTGTTTTCTTAATGTGAATACGCGAAATAATTATGAATATATTAGATTTTTCAATAGTTGCTCTTTACCTTGGTGCCTTATTGGTAATGGGGTTTATGCTACGCGAACAAACCAATAAAAGTGATTACTTTTTAGGAGGCAAAAGCTTAGGGTGGAAACCTTTAGCTTTGTCGGTAATGGCCACTCAGCTTTCGGCTATTAGCTTTATTTCGGCTCCTGCATTTGTTGGTTTGCGTGAAGGCGGTGGTATGCAATGGCTCTCGTATGAGTTAGGTGTGCCGCTGGCGATGATTTTAATTTTAGCGACTATTTTACCTAAGCTTTATAAAAGCGGCATTGTAAGTATTTATGACTACTTAGAAATGCGTTTTGGTCGTTCTACCCGTGTGCTTATTAGTGTGGTGTTTCAGTTTAGCCGCGCATTTGCCACCGGTATTATGATTTATGCGGTATCGCTTATTCTCCAAGGCACTATGGGTATAGAAGCATGGCAAGCCATTGTGCTTACCGGCGTGATCACGGTGTTATATTCACTGCAAGGCGGTATGAAAGCCGTGGTGTATGGTGATGCAATTCAAATGATCATCATTGTACTAGGTACTATTGCTTGTATTGGCTTTGGACTTTATCACTTAGGTGGGGTTGATACCTTTATTGCTAATGTTGATTCGAGCCGATTAGAAGCCATAAAATTTGATTCGTTTGGATTTAGTGGCGATGGTTTTGGCTTTTTACCTATGATTTTTGGTGGTGTGGTGCTTTACGCCTCTTACTATGGGTGTGACCAAACACAAGCGCAACGTGCACTTAGTGCAAAAGATCCTAAAAACTTACGCTACATGATTTTAGCCAACGGCGTAGTACGTTTTCCTATTACTATTTTATATTGTGTGTCGGGCTTAATTGTAGGCACACTGGCTATGAGCAATCCTGAGTTTTTAGCCAAAATTCCAGCCGATAACCCAGATTGGATGATGCCAATCTTTATTTTAGATTACTTACCACATGGCTTAATTGGTTTATTAGTGGTGGCTATTTTATCGGCGGCTATGTCATCACTTAGCTCTGCTATTAACTCGCTTTCGGCGGTAAGTATTGAAGACTACAGCCGTATTTCAAATAAAGAGCTAGACCAACCAACCTACTTAAAATTGGCTAAATACTTAGGGCTTATTTGGGGGGCAATTACGTTAATTTTATCGCTTTATGCCGGTGATATCGCACCTACTATTATTGAAGCCATTAACAAAGTAGGCTCGTTATTTTATGGCCCAATACTAGCGGTATTTTTAATAGCCGTAGTTAGTAAGCGCAGTGCTGCGCTGCATGCAAACATAGGCTTAATTAGTGGTGTGTTAATTAACTTGTTGGTGTCGGTATTTGCGCCAGACGTATTTTGGTTTTGGTGGAACTTTATTGGCTTTGTGGCCACTGCGGTGATTACCCTTACGACAAGCGTTGCGATTCCACGCGAAGTAAACGAGGTTGCTAAAGCGCAAAACGCTGAGACTATCTCAAACTCAATTTTAACCGGTAAAGATATCGTTATGCTGCTTAGCATGTTTGTTGTGATGGTATTAATTTGCCTTGCTATTCCATCAATTTTTTCGTGAGCGTTAACCCATGGATTCTAAAAAGTCATTTTTAATCGATTTATTTACCACGGCGGTAAATGCCTGTAAACCGAGTGCGTGCATGAGTAAGTACTTGGAAAATATAGATGCCAGTAATGGTTTATGTGTGGTGGGCGCCGGTAAGGCCGCCGCCGAAATGGCCGCAGAGGTTAACCGTTTTTATGGTGATAAATGCTTTGGTGCGGTAGTGACACGTTACGGCTACGAAAGTGCCGGCGATACTGGGCGCATTAAAGTGCTTAGTGCTAATCACCCAACGCCAGATGATAACAGCTTAGCAGCAGGTAAAGAGTTATTGGCGCTTGTAAAAAATAATCCGACCGATATTCCTATTTTGTTTATTATATCAGGCGGCGGCTCGTCGCTTATGTGTTTGCCGGTAGATGATGTGCCGTTTGAGCAAAAGCAGGCACTTAATCAGTTTTTACTTAAAAGCGGTGCAAGCGTTGATGAAATTAACGTTGTGCGCAAACAGCTCTCGCTCGTTAAAGGCGGTAAGTTAGCGCAAGCGGCTAAATCGGATTATGTCACGCTGATTATTTCGGATGTAGTAGGGGATAAGCCAAGTGACATTGCATCAGGCCCCACAATTAGCGATAACAGCACTAAAGCCGATGCGCTGGCTATTTTACAAAAGTACAACTGGCCGGTTATTAACGAAATTGAAGCGCATTTATTAAAGCCTGAGCAACCACGCGCGGCTGATACCCAAGGCAAACACTTTATTGTGGCTAATGCCCAGCACGCGATTGACAGTGCTATTGATGTAGCGCAGCACCAAGGCTGGGATACGCAAGTACTTGGGTACGACATTCAAGGTGAGGCAAAAGAGGTTGCCCGCGCACATGCTAAAATAGCCCTTGAGCAAAAAGCGCAAGGTAAGCGCGTTATGTTGTTCTCTGGCGGTGAGCTTACAGTAACGGTAGCCGATGTTTATGGCGATGGTGGCCCTAATCAAGAATACTTAATGGCATTGGCAGAGGCACTTAACGCCGAGGCGGGCATTTATGCCATAGCCTGTGATACCGATGGTGTAGATGGCAGTAAAGATGTTGCCGGTGCGTATATAAATAGCAGCACGATTGCGCGCGCACTTGATGCTGGCGAAAACTTACACGCTCAGTTAGAAGGCCATAATAGCCATCAGTTTTTTAAAGCCATTGATGATTTAATTATTACTGGGCCAACAAATACTAACGTTAACGATTTTAGAGTGATAGTGATTGAGTAGGCGCGCTCGCCTACTTGTTCTTTAAAGTGGTTTAACGTAACCTTGTGCTCCAATTTTATTAGGGTTAATAGCTATGTTTTCGCTAAATAACAGTAACTTATTACGCTCAGGATTTGAGCTTGGAAAAGGCGATAAACTTTTTCAAGACATTGAACGTGATATTATTAAGGTGGTGTTTTGGGAGCAGTGCGTAACACAAAGCCATATTGTGAGCGCCACCCGAATTCCGCAGCAAACTGTCTCGCGTTTACTTAAATCGTTAACTCAGCATGGCGTAATAATGCAAACCGATACGCTTATCCCTAATAAAAAGGGTAAGCCTGGGTTTGGTATTGCGCTTAACCCCGAATACGGCTTTACCTTTGGTTTAGCTATTTTGCTTGATGCTATTTCTGTAGCGGTCATGGATTTTACCGGCAAAGTTATTTACACCCATATGCAGCTTATGTCAGACATGAGTATTAATAACGTACTTAAAAGTGCGCAAAAGCTGGTGGACGATATAAGCGCAGAGCATAACATTGCAAGCGAAAAAGTGCTGGGTATGGGCGTGGGTATATCGGGCTTTTTTAGTTCTATGGACGGGAAAATGAATACCCACCATATGCTAGAGGAGTGGTCGCAGGTTGATATTATCGATATTGTCTCTAAGCACTTTCAACTCCCTACGTGGGTGGTGAATGACGCTACAGGCGCCGCCGCTGGCGAAGGGGTTGCAGGTATAGGCCGCGAGTATAAAAACTTTGTTTATATGTTTGTCTCGGCCGCATTTGGAGGCGGAATCGTAAATAACGGCGATGTATTGCGTGGTACTTACGGTAATGCTGGCGAGCTTGGCGATATGTTACCGCCCAAGTTATACGCTCATCCCAATTTAGAGTTACTAAAGCGTATTTTGAAAAAAAATGGTGTAGCGGTTGATTCAATTTACGACCTGCACGATAACTTTGACCCCGAATGGCCAGGCGTTGAAGAGTGGCTATTTAAAGTTCAAGACTCGTTTGATTTAGTAGCAACCTGTTGCTCGGCGCTATTAGATGCAGAAGCGATTATTATTGGCGGCCATATACCTAAAGAGCTGGCTGAAAAAGTAATAGCGCGTACTGAGGTTTACGCACAATTTAGACGCGGTGCTAAGCGCCCAATGCCTAAGCTGGTGGTCTCAAACATTAATAACTTTCCGGTCTCGATTGGTGCAGCCACTTTGCCATTTAGAGAGCTGTGTTTGTAGCTTAATAATAGAAACGTTAAAACAAAAAGCCGATATTGATTTATACAATATCGGCTTTTTAGTATTTAAACCAAACTCTTAACTAAGTGTTATTGTGAATAGGTTTTACTCTTCAACGAACGGTTCACCTTCTGTCATCCACTTTGCGGCTGGCTTGCCTTTTAAGTAATGGTCAAAGTACTGCATCATACGCACTGAAAAATCGACCTGATTAGGAAACTTTTTCAAATGATGTGGTTCACCTTCGTATTGTAAAAAGGTGGCGTCTTTACCCGCACGGCGCAGGGCTAAGTAATATTGCACGCCTTCGTGCCAAGGCACTGCGTCGTCTTTATCCCCAAACATAATTAAAATAGGGGTATTTACTTTATCGGCAAAAAACACTGGTGAGTTTTCGATGTATAGCTCGGGTGCTTCAAATAAATTTTTACCTATGCGGCTTTGCCCTGTTTCGTACTGAAATTGACGCGCAAGGCCCGACTTTAAACGTATGCCGCTGTATGCGCTGGTCATGTTTGATACCGGCGCACCCGATACAACCGCTTTAAACATATCTGTTTGGGTGATCATAAACGCACTTTGATAACCTGCCCATGAATGCCCTTGTAGGCCTATTTTATCTGGGTCGGCAATGCCTAGGTCTATAAGCTTTTGCGTGGCGTTGATCATGGTTTGCGTTGACGATTTACCTGGGTGGCCTATTTCAAAGCGAATATCAGGTAAAAAGATTGCATAACCATTTGAGGTAAACATAGGGAAGTTAGGACGATGATTTAGCTCCATTTTAGGAAAATCATACATGCGCTGGCTCATGTAGCGGTAAAAATACACAACAACGGGCACTTTATCGCCTTTTTTGTAACCTGCAGGTTTAATTAATACCCCTTGTAGGTCTTCGCCATCAAAGCCTTTGTAGCTAATTAGCTCAGGCTTTTCGCCCCAGGAAAAATCCGCCATTTGTGGGTTTAAGTTGGTGACTTTTTTAGGCGCTGTAAAGCTAAAGTCGCTTTGGTAGTAATCAGGAAACTGATGATAGGTTTGCTCGGTAAAGAGGTATTTATCGGCATGTTTTGCCTTTTTAACTACATCAATACGCTTTTTGCCACTCAGTACGTTAGTAACCGTTTGTGAGGCTAAATCAAGCTTGGCTACTTCACGTTGCTTTGATTGTAAGTTAATGGCTGATACAAGTAATGTATCGTTTTGAGCAAAGCCTACGTGGTTTTTATCAAGTTTAATAACGCGATATTGCGTATTGCTTGGTTTACCATTAGTTAAACGTTTAGCGCGTTGAGTGTTGACATCAAACGCCCAAATATCGTATTTGCTATAAACCAATACTTGGCTGCTGTTATTTAACCAACCGGCAAACCCATAACCAGGTTGCTGTGATGGGTAGTCGTGTTTGTCATCGGCAAACGTGGCATTAATAGCTTTGCTAAGGGCGGTAACTTTGTTGGTTTTTAAATCTTTAAGTTGTACTTGGCTTTGTGCAAAGTAGGCAGCGTAGCGCCCATTAGGCGCAAGGCTTGGTGTAAACGGTGAGTTTTTAATAATGGGAGTTTGCTCACCGGTATTAATGTTTATGCTGTAGTAGTCGGCAAAAAAGCCACCGTACATAATTTTTTCTAGGTGGGCTTGGTTAGAGTAGCCTAATACACTTTGGCTACGATTAGTGTTAAGCGCTAAATCGCTGACTTTTTCATTGCTTAGTTGTACTGCTTTTTGGCTTTTTAAATGAAAAACAGCGCTGTAATGGCGGTTTTTATTAACCTTGTTCCACTGTTGTTCTTCTCGTGGTTTTATTTGGGCATCGTTGTTGTGCCACACGTTTAGCGCTTTATGTTCACGAATCGTGTCAAAGTCATACAGTGATGCTTCGTCGGTGTACTCTTTTGCTTTTATTTTAGCGGCCAGCTTGGGGTGGTTTTCAAAATATAAGCGCTCGCCATTTTCAGACCAGCTAATCGATGCTGTTTTACCTATTACCCACTCTTTATTAGGGGAGTCGATGGTGCTAAGGGTGTTATTTTGCCAAAGCTTTAGAGAGTATTGTCTGCGACGCTCATCATCGTTTACGTAGTTACCGAGGTTAAATGCGGCTATTTCTTTATCAGGGTGCCAACTAATTGATTGTGCAACCACGCCTGGCTCATCAATTAATACGCTTTGCGCAAAGTTATTATTAAGCTCAAGCAGTACAAGCTGATTGTTGTTGCCATCGCTAAAGCTTTGGCTGGCAAGTAGCTGAGCGCCACTTGGGCTTAGCGCATAACTAAATACATTATTTAAGCTGTGGGTGGTGCTGTTTTTTAAGTTTATTATTACTAGCTCAAAGCTTTTATCTTTTTTATCTGGTGTAATTGCGCTTTTTTCTTCGCTGTTATCTTCAGCAGGTGTGTCTTTTTCTGCTTTTTTATCAACTCGATAAGCAAGCCACTGGCCATTGTTACCTAAAACATAGTCTTTAACGTCAGCAAATTGCTGTTTTTCGCCGGTTTGGGTATTGACTAAAATGAGGTTGTTTTTAAGTGATGACTTTTTCTCGCTGGTCTCTTGCTCAAGCAGGGTGGGTACTTGTGTAAATGCCACCCAATTAGCCGCTTTGTTAATAACGGGCTTGGTGCCGCGCTCCACGGTGCTAATAAGGGTGTTTGTTGTTAAGTCATAAACTTGCCCATTTGCATTGCCACGGTAAGGCTTAGCGCTAAAGCTGAGGATTTTACCATCATCTGAAAGTTGAGTGTTTTTTGCGTACTTAAAATCGAATACGTCTTTAAATTCTAACGGCTTTTGAGCCCAAGCAGCTGGGCTTGCTAAGCTTGCAAGCAGTGCTGAGCTTAAAAAGGTGAGCGTTGTTTTCATTATTGATTCTCGTTTTTCACAGTACTTTTAATGTAATAAGTATTGTAGCGAGTTTGGTTTATATTTCGAGCGGATCAGATAAGCGGTATAAGAAAAGGGATGAAAGGGTAAACGTTAGCGCGATTAACTAGCGCTAACGGTAAAATAATAAAGTAAGGTTATAACCAAATTTTTTGTAGTTCTGGCCATTGTTTTTCAAATTGCGAACTTGGTTTTACTTTAAAGTCGCTGCGCACAAACTGGTTCATTTTACCTTCAACATAAGCTAGTAAAAAGTTAGCAAGGGTGAGTTCGTCACTTTGAAAGGTTTTACCTTCACGAAGTTTTCGCTCGCGCAGTACTTGTTTAAATTGCGTTTCTAGCTTTTCGAACAGCCCTTGTACACGTTCGCGTAAACGCTCTTGCTCGCCTTGTAGGGCGTCGCCGGTAAGTATGCGTGTAATACCTGGGTTTTTTTCTGCAAACGTTAGTAGCAACAACAAAATATTATAAACGCGTGTTTGGCTTTCTTTTTCGTTTTCTAAAATAAGGTTAATGCGCGATAAAAGCGTGTCTTCGATAAACTCTATTAGGCCTTCAAACATACGTGCTTTACTTGGAAAGTGACGGTAAAGCGCAGCTTCAGACACACCCACTTCAGCAGCAAGCTTTGCAGTTGTAATCCGTTGTCCTGGGCTGGTTTCTAACATTTGCGCGAGGGCTTGCAGTATTTGCTCTTTGCGATTACTTCTTTTTGTCGCAGGCATGAACCTTCCTTTTTTATTTGTTATTTTTAGCTGCTAATCATTTTTTGTTCAAATGAGTGGCTTATGTTAATGTTTTATTCAGTTTGTTTCCAGCACTTTATAGTTGCTTGGCAAGTTGTTTAATTACCTCAAGAGCAATGCGTGTTTTACTATTTACCGCAAGTGCTAACTGCTCATTTTGCCAGTAAAGTGTTAAAGCATTGTGATCGGAATTAAACCCTAAACCACTTTGCGATACATCGTTAGCGCAGATCATATCGAGATTTTTATTTTTAAGTTTACCCTTTGCATAGCTCTCTACATTTTGCGTTTCAGCAGCAAAACCCACAGTGTAAGGGCGGTTTTGCGTTAAGTTTGCCACGGCGGCTATTACATCGGGGTTTTTAACAAGGGTGAGGGTAAGCTCATCGCCTTGTTTTTTCATTTTTTGAGTCGCTACATTCGCCGCTCTATAATCGGCTACGGCTGCACAGCCAATAAAAGCATCAGAGAGTGGGGCATAGGTTAATGACTCATTTAATAGCTGCTCAGCGCTTTCAATGTTTATTAAATTAACGCCAACAGGGGCTTTGATAGTGACAGGCCCTGAAATTAAATTGACATGAGCACCAAGCTTTAAAGCGGCCTCCGCCAGGGCAAAGCCCATTTTTCCAGAGCTGTGATTAGAGATAAAACGTACAGGGTCAAGTGGCTCGCGGGTTGGCCCAGCCGTAATTGTAATGGTTTTACCTGCTAATAATTGCGGCTGATCTGTAGCAGTGCACAAAGCCACAAGCTCATGCGGCTCTAGCATGCGCCCAGCTCCTACATCGCCACAGGCTTGCTCGCCTTTGCCTGGGCCCCAAATAAGTACGTCACGTGCTTTTAAAGTGGCTAAATTTGCTTGTGTTGCAGGGTGTGCATACATTTGCTGGTTCATTGCTGGGGCTATTGCCACTTTAGCAGGGGTTGCCAGTAATAGTGTGGTAAGTAAATCATCGGCTATGCCGGCGGCCATTTTGGCAATGGTATTACTCGTTGCAGGCGCGACTAAAATTAAATCAGCCCATTTGGCAAATTCTATGTGGCCCATTGCAGCCTCTGCTGAGGGGTCAAGTAATGAATCAGACACCATTTCACCACTCACCGCTTGCATGGTTAATGGGGTTATAAAATGTTTAGCTGACTCGCTCATAACTACTTTTACTTCGCAACCTGCCTCTTTTAAGCGCCTAACGAGCTCGGCACATTTATAGGCCGCAATGCCGCCGGTGATGCCAAGTACGATTTTTTTGTTTGTTAAGTTAGTCATGAGTGTTTTTTGCTTGAGTGTATATGCAGGCTAAAATAACAAATCTTTGTGCTTTGAGCTAAGTTTTTAGGATTAAATAATCAGGCTAATTTTAAAAATTGCATTACAGTTATAAGACTGTTTTTTAATCATCAAGGATGAATAATGCAATTAACATCGTTACCTAACTCACTTCGCCCACGCGAAAAACTCATTGCAAAAGGCCCTAAAGCATTGTCCGATGCTGAGTTATTAGCGATATTTTTGCGTACGGGCTTACCCGGTATGAATGTGATTGAGCTTGCACAGCACCTGCTTAACGAAAACAAAACATTGCATAATTTATTTAATGCCAGCCAAGATGAGTTTTGCGCACAAAAAGGGTTAGGGATGGCAAAATATGTGCAATTGCAAGCGGTGCTTGAGCTGAGTCAGCGTTACATGCAGGAGCGTTGCCAGCGCGATGCGGTGTTTAATTCACCAAATGCGGTATATGAATATTTAACGCTGCAAATGCGCGGGCTACAGCAAGAAGTGTTTATGGTGCTTTATCTTGATAGCCAAAACCGTTTAGTAAAAGACGAAATTTTGTTTTATGGCACGATAAACTCAGCCAGCGTTTACCCCAGAGAAGTTCTAAAAGCGGCCTTAAAAAATAATGCTGCGGCCATTATTTTGGCACACAATCACCCAAGCGGGATTGCCGAACCAAGCCAAGCAGACAAACTTATCACTAATAAATTACAACAAGCACTGCAATTAGTAGACATAAATGTGCTTGATCACATCATTGTAGGAGGAGAAACGTGTGTTTCTTTTGCACAGCGAGGCTTGATTTAAGGTTGCTTGATGAATAAGTGTGTTAAAAATGAGCGGTTTGGACGGTTTTAGCAAATTAGTTTAATTTAAATGCAGTTTTTACTTTCCCTAAGGGCATTCGATCTTTATAATTAGCCGCTATCAAATTTACATATGAGCTGGTTGGATAGATCAGTATTTGATCTTTGCCTGTAAAAGCTGTATAAAGAGCGCCCTTCGATTTATCTAGGGCACAAATACATGGCCTTAGGTTAAATTAAGCTCGAGCGAAGTTATTGGAGATATATAGACATGTCTAAAGTATGTCAAGTTACAGGTAAGCGTCCAACGGTTGGTAATCACCGTTCACACGCGAGAAACGCGACTAGACGTCGTTTCCTACCTAACCTACAAACACACCGTTTTTGGGTTGAAAGTGAAAAACGTTTTGTAACACTACGCACTACTACTAAAGGTATGCGTATTATCGATAAAAAAGGCATCGACGCGGTACTTACAGATATCCGTGCTCGCGGCGAAAAAGTTTAAGGAACTGAATCATGCGCGATAAAATCCGTTTAGTTTCAACTGCTGGTACTGGTTTTTTCTACACTACCGACAAAAACAAGCGTAACATGCCTGAAAAGATGGAAATCAAAAAGTTCGATCCTAAGGCTCGTAAACATGTGATTTTCAAAGAAGCTAAAATCAAGTAATTTAGTTTTCTTTCAGAATTGTAAAAACCCAGCTTATGCTGGGTTTTTTGTTTTTAGCACTTATCAATATTAAACAGCCCCTAAAATATTTTATTAAATCAACAGATATAATTTAGGCATAAAAAAACCTTGCAGGTAAAACCCACAAGGTCATTATTTTTACAGCTTACAGCTTACAGCTTGGCAAACACGTCTTGTAGTGGTGGCACTACTTGCTTTTTACGGCTTAGTACGCCATCTAGCCATACTTTATCTTCGCTCGGCTTTTCACCGTAAGCTTGCTCTACAAGGTTTGCATCATCTGAAGCGATCAGCATTTGTGAGCCTTCTTTCATGATGTCGGTAAGCAGTAAAAATACTGAGTGGCGGTTGCCTTCAATTTTTAGCTTAGCAATATCGGCTTCTAAGTCTGCTTTAATTTCGTCAAACACTGCAAGGTCAATAACCTCTAGCTGGCCAATGCCCACTAGGTGACCGTTCATGTTGAAGTCTTTGAAGTCACGCATTACTAAGTCACGCACAGGGGTGTCTTCAACAGCTGACTTAACACGGAACATGTCCATGCCTAGTTCTTTAAAGTCTTCAATGCCGGCAATTTCTGCTAGTGCTTCTACACATTTAATATCAGCCGTTGTACAGGTCGGCGATTTAAAAATAACGGTATCGCTTAAAATTGCACATAGCATGATGCCAGCAATATCTTTAGGGATTTCTACGTTGTAGAAGTCATACATCATTTTAATAATGGTGTTTGAACAGCCTACCGGACGGATCCAACACTCAAGCGGTGTAGATGACGTTAAATCGCCTAGTTTATGGTGATCGACTACGCCAACAACACGTGCTTGGTCGATATCATCTGGTGCTTGTGTTTTTTCTGTGTGGTCAACAATATATACATCTTCGCCAGCGTAGCTTAATTTAAGCTCAGGTGCTTCGAAGCCAAATTTATCTAGGATAAATTGAGTTTCTGGTGACACTTCACCAAGGCGTGTTGGAATTGCTGGCTCATCGATTTGGTTTTTTAAATAAGCAAGTGCAATTGCACCACAAATAGAATCTGAATCTGGGATTTTATGGCCCACTACATACATAGACATTGACGGAACTCCTTTAAATTTGCCGATATTCTACCAAAGTCTGTGGCCTTTAACATATAGACAGTGCAATTAAGTTTTAGTTACACTTTAAAATCTTGAATTTACTGGGTGTATAAATATGCGACTGGGCCGCAAAGGTTGGAACAACGTTATTATTTTTTCGATGTTGATTATGATCTTCTTTTTAAATGGCTGGCATAAGCAGTTTTTAGGGGGCGAAGACGAGCCTACATTACAACCGGTACTGCCATTGCAAAGTTTTGTGTTAACACTGAGCTTTGTTGATCAGAAAATTGAACGTATTGGTACAAGTTGGCGTACAACCGCATTAAAAGAAAATACGCCCGTGAGGTGGGATGCATCACAGCAGCAATTAGCTGAGCTAATTAACCATTGGCAAACGGCTGCGTTGATGCAGGTAAATGAGTCTGTTGTATTTAATCCAACCTCACCATTGTATGTGGCCACCTTTGAGTTGGCTGGTGAGCGCTTACCTTGGGTTTATTTACTGTACAAAGGTAACGGTAAGTATTATTTGTTGGAAAAAAATAGCCAGCGCGTGATGGGGCTTGATTTAGCGACTGCAAAGCAGTTATTTCCAAGTGTTGATTTTTCAAAAAGTGAGTTGCATTAATGCCTGAATTACCAGAGGTAGAAGTAAGTAGACTGGGGATCACCCCGCATGTAGAAAACCATGTGGTGACGAAGGTAAATATTTATAATGCCAGCATGCGATGGCCTGTGCCCGATGATGTTTATCAGTTAGAAGGGTTGAAGGTAGAGCGAATTGAGCGCCGTGCAAAGTATTTATTGCTGCACTGCGAATTAGGGAGTGCTATTTTACATTTGGGAATGTCGGGTAATTTGCGCGTTGTGGATAAACGCGAGCCGCTTAAAAAGCATGATCATGTTGAGTTTGTTCTTAGTAATGACAAGGCGCTGCGATTAAACGACCCTCGCCGGTTTGGTTGCTGTTTATGGCAAGCACCAGGGGATGTTCATAAGTTACTCTCAAAACTTGGCCCTGAGCCGCTTACGGATGATTTTTTTGCAAAGCGTGTATACGAGCAATCGCGAAATAAAAAAGTCCCCGTGAAGCAATTTATTATGGATAACGCGGTGGTGGTGGGCGTAGGTAATATTTATGCCAATGAGTCGTTATTTAAGGCGGGGATACACCCAAAACGCGAAGCAGGCAAAGTATCGTTAAAGCGATATCAAACCCTGATCCCTATTATTAAAGACACTCTAGCAGCGGCAATAACACAAGGCGGTACAACCCTTAAAGACTTTGCCCAAAGTGATGGCAAACCAGGTTATTTTGCACAGCAGTTGTTAGTGTACGGGCGAAAAGGAGAGGCGTGCGTAACGTGTAAAACGCCACTTGAAGAAATTAGACTAGGGCAGCGCAGTACGGTGTTTTGTAAGCACTGCCAAAAATAGCCGTGTTATAGCTCAAATGGCGCCACGCCGACGGCTTTCATTTTATAGCCCACTTGGGCTATTTCACCAGACCAGGTTTCGGTACTGATAACGCCGGTAACAACAATCGCATCATACAGGCTCTCTATGGGTACGCCGCCTTTTACTGTTACATGAACGATTTGATTTGGCGGCGGGGGCGGTACGTGAATACACGCGCCAAAGTATGGCACAAGCAAAAACTCAGTAATGACTTCACTGTCGCCCTCAAGTGGGACAACAAACCCCGGTAAGCTCACTGATTGGCCATTTAATGCTTCAACCACAGGAGCATCTAGCTCTGGTTGCACCCAGTTTTGTTCACTGCCTTCGTGGTTAGCCTGTGCTTGGGTATCTATTTGTACATGCCCTTGTGGGATTAAGTCTTCCCAAAAAATTTCTTTCGGCGGGTTTGCACTACTGACAAAGCTAATAAGTAGGCAGCTTACTAGCGTGCAGTAATAAAGCGCGGATTTAAAAAGTATCATGAAATTCCTAAAGTTAAGTTTTTATACTCATACCATCGCTAAGCGAATAAAAGTAAGCGCGGGTAGCTGGTATTAAGCCAATTATAAACCCAGCGGCCATAATAACGCCTATTAAAGTGAGTTCATAGTAAGAGAGCATGGCAATATTAACGCTTATGCCTGCATGGCTTTGCAAATAGCTGCTACTGATAAGCATAACGCCATAATACAAACCACAGCCAACTAGGCAGCCTAATAATGTTGTAAATAACGATTCCATGCTTATTAGTGTAAATAGCTGCCATGGCCGTGCGCCGACTGAGCGCAATATAGCAAGCTCTCTTCGGCGTTGATTTAAATTGGCCAGTAGCGTGGTCAACATACCCAATAAACTGACTAATATAACAACGCCTGAAAACAGTAAGAGTACTTTTTCGACAATGGCGAGCATTTGCCACAGCTCTTTTAGGGTCACTGTGGGCATAATGGCCAGAAGTGGCTCTTTTTTGTATTGGTTGATATTACGCCTAATTTGCAATGTGTATAAAGGCGAGTCGAAGCCCATTAAAAACGCAGTAATTTGACTTGGCTCACCGATTAGGTTGTTATTCTCATCGTGCTCATCGTGCTCATCGTGCTCATCGTGCTCATTGTGCTCATTGTGCTCATCATTCGCAGAGTGTGAACCACCATGTATTAAATCAATAGCTGCTAGAGGTATGTGTAAGGTTTTATCTACTGGCGTGCCAGTGGCGTTTAAAATACCGATAACAGTAAACGGGTTGTCTTTATGATGATGAAAGCTCGTATTACCCATGCCGTGTGAGATTACTATTTTATCACCTAGTGTATACCCTAAACGGCTCGCTACATCGCTGCCAAGTACCACTTGGTTTAAATGCTCAAACGCGTGTCCTTGTTGAAAACTTAACGTTTGTTTTTTACCAAAGCGATAGTGGGTAAAGTAATCGCGGCTTGTACCTAGTACAGCTTGGCCTTTGTGGCTGTCGCCTAAACTAATAGGAATGCTCCATTTAACACCACGTTGAGCTGCGATGTACTGATAACTTTGCCAGCTCACCCCGTTATTGGCGTAACCTATTCGAAATACAGAGGAAAGCAGTAATTGAATATCGCCAGTGCGGGCGCCTACAATTAGGTCTGTCCCAGATATGGTATTACTAAAACTGGTTTTTGCATCCATGCGAATTCGCTCAATACTTAGTAAAAGCATTACGCTAATAGCAATGGTAAACAATGTGAGCAGTACACTTGCTCGGCGATTTAGCAAACTTTTATAAGCTAACTTAGTCAGGATCATAACTTCTCCTGCAAGCTAACTAGGCTAATTGCACGATTAAATAGCAGTTTTAATGTTTCGTCATGGCTTACAAAAACTAACGTACTGTTGGCGCGCTTAGCCTGTTCGAATAACAGCTTTATAAAGCTTTCTCTATTTGCGGTATCGAGTGCCGAGGTAGGCTCATCAGCAATTATAAGCTCTGGGCTGCCAATAAATGCGCGAGCGGCGGCAACCCGCTGTTGCTGACCAACGCTGAGCGAGGCAACATCTTTACTATGGTAAGACTCACTTAAGCCTAATGCTGTTAATAAGCGTATCGCTTCTTTTTGTAAGCTTGGCTTGGGCTCTGTTGTTTGCTGTAAGGCTTTTTGTTTTCTGCTTTTTGAAAATTCACAGCCAAGCGTGACATTCTCAATGGGTGTTAAATACGGTAATAAATTAAAGTTTTGAAAAATATAGCCAATATTCTCCGCTCTAAATACATCTCTTTGCGTATTGCTAAGTGTGTTTAAATCACGATTTAAAATACGTATGTTGCCACTACTTGGTGTGTTTATACCTGCCAATAGCGCAAGCAGGGTTGATTTACCGACGCCGCTGGGACCATGTAAAAAAATATGCTCGCCTTTATCAATCCTAAGGGTTGGGATATTTAGCGTAGGCTTGGCATCATTTTTATGCCATTTAAAGGTTACATTATCAAGCTCAATCATACAGTGTGGTGTTACCAACCCCAAAAGTTGAATTCTTTACGCATTTTAAGATTTCTAAATAGGTTAAGCGGTTTAGGTTTTAGCTTTTCTTTTTTGTGCAAAAATTCATTTGCAGCATTAAGCACGCGTTGGCTAGATTTACCATCAGTATATGGGTGGAGCTCTAGGCAATAGTCTTCAATACTTTGCATTAATTTATTAGGTTTAGTTAACGCATGTTCTATTGCTGCTTCTACTTTATCGGCTTCAGTTACATCAAGTAAGTGAGGGAGTGGTTTTTGATTGCAAAACGTAACAACTGGCTTTCTAAGTAATAAAAACATCAATAATACCGAGGATGTATCACACAGCATTACATCTGCAGCTTTAAGCAAAGGGAGTACGTTGTCGGTTTCTATAAAGGTTAAGTTTTCATTATTTAATGCTTTATATTTCTCAACCCATTCTTGGGGCATTTTAGGATGAAACTGCATTAAAATACGCCACTTCCCTTGTAGGCTAAAATGCTTTATTTGCTCATATAATTTGGGAGCAAGTGATAATTTTTTTGAAAAAGTAGAGCAAATAAGCAGTGTTGGACGTGGGTCGTCGCTTTCGTATGGGTTAGTTTGTGTATCGGTAAATAGGGGGTCGAGCGTTGGCCAGCCGGTTTCTACTACTTTAAAAAAACCATGTTGTTGCGCCAACTCTTTAAATCGGGTGGTAGTATTGGGGCCCTGCGTACAATACAGGTCGTAGCAGCCTCGTATTGCAAAGTGGCCATGATTGCCCTCTGAGCTGCGCTTCTCAGAATTAAAACCATGAAAAACAGCAACTTTTTTACCAGGAATAAAACTTGGAACAATATTGCCTGGAATATAAGCTATATCAGGGTGCCAGCTTCTCACATCAGATATTGTATGCAAGCGCTGCTCATCATCATCTAAAAAGTCGGGGTTTACTTCATTACCTGCTAAAAACCACCGAACTTCTCCACCATGGGCTAAAATTTGCGCCTGAAGCGGCCTTAAAATAGCGTATGAATAATTTTGCGAAATATACATTAGGTATTTTTTATTTGCGGTCGCAGTTAGGTAGTCCAAGCGTTACTCCTCTAGTTAGCACGCTAAGTTTACCGCATTATTACAGCCATATAAATATTGCGTGGTTATTTAAACTGAGCTCTGGGTAATAAACCTATTTCTAGCAGCTATTTTCAGCGCTAACTGCGTTGAGTTTACTTGCAATAGGCCAGCTATTGACGCGTAAATTCGCCTTGCTTTCATTGAAAATCTTTGGCTAGAGAAAATAAATTTAAATATCAGCATATTACAACACGCCCTAGTAAGTCACTTAACCAGATTCAGGTTATTTAGTTTTCAGTGCTGATTGAGCTTTAGGGTAGGCTGATTTATTATATAGCGCTTATAACCCCATACCATACTTTGCTCTATGAGCATCCCTAACCCCGGAGATAGCATGACTAGCTATAAAGTTTTAGACGTAAACGATGACTTACCCATTCGCACTAAAGGTGGCGTACACAGCGGTAAAGTTCGTTCGGTTTATTGGCTAACAGATGAAGACAGCGCACGCCTCATTAAAGAAAAAAACTATAAAGTTCCGCAAGGAACTGAGCTGGCAATTATGGTTATTTCAGACCGTATTTCTGCTTTTGATTGTATTTGGCAAGGCGAAAATGGCTTAAACGGCGTGCCGGGAAAAGGTATTGCGCTTAACTCTGTTGCATCTCATTGGTTTAAGTTATTTGATAAAGCTGGCCTTGCGGGTAACCACATTGTTGATATTCCACATCCTTATGTATGGATTGTACGCAAAGCAAGTACCGTAAAAGTAGAAGCGATTGCGCGCCAATATATAACCGGCAGCATGTGGCGTGATTACAGTAAAGGGGTTCGCAACTTTTGTGGCATAGATTTACCTGAGGGCTTAAGAGCAAACCAAAAGCTTGAAAACGTACTAATAACACCTTCTACAAAAGGTATTATCGAAGGCGTGGCTGATATACCACCTGTTGATGATGTGAATATTACGCGCGCTAATATCACTGATAATTTAGACGTATTTAATTTTAAATCGGCAGAGGATGTGACTAAATACGAAAAGCTATTGGTTGAGGGCTTTAAGCTAATTAGTGAAGAGCTGGCAAAGCTTGATCAAATATTTGTAGATACAAAATTTGAGTTTGGTTATGTAGAGGATTTAGACGGAAACCAACAGCTTATTTATATTGATGAAGTAGGCACCCCAGATTCTTCGCGCATATGGGATGGCGCGGCTTACCGCGATGGTAAAATAATCGAAAACTCTAAAGAAGGGTTCCGCCAGTTATTAATTTCTACTGTGCCAGAAAGTGACGTGCTGTTAAATAAAGACCGCATGGATGAGCGTGAGCAGCTTGCTAAAGACTTTATTTTACCAGAATCGGTCATGCTTGAGGTGTCTAACACTTATGTAGGCATTGCCAGTAAAATCATTGGTAAAGAGATTGTAATTCCAGAAGATCCTCGCCAAGAAGTAATTAATATTTTAGATACTGATTACGACCTTATTGTAAAATAGTGCAACTAAAGTATTAAAATAAACAAAGCCCAGTCTTTATTTTTAGTTACTGGGCTATATTCCTTGCAATTAGTGCTGGTCTCTAATTAACTTAACCTAAGATTAACTTTTAGGTATTGATATGTTTAGGCAAGTGCAGCAAGTTTTTAATAAAAGAGGTTATTTACTCGCCGCTACTTTATTTTTTAGCCAAGGCGTACTGGGTGAAAATATTGATTTAGTAATTCAAGACCAGCATGGTCAGCCACTAAAAGACGCAATCGTTGAGCTTTATAAGGCGACAAAGTCAGAGCGCACTACATTACCCGTTGCGGTAATGGACCAAGTACATAAAGCGTTTTTACCTGATTTACTAGTGGTGCAAAAAGGCCAGCAGGTTAACTTTCCTAACAGCGATAATATTCGCCATCATGTTTACTCTTTTTCTCAGGCTAAGCCCTTTCAGCTAAAACTCTATTCAGGCCAACCTAAAGAGCCTGTAATTTTTGATCAACAAGGTGTTGTTGTACTAGGCTGTAATATTCATGACTCTATGGTTGGCTATATTTATGTAGCCAATAGTGAACACGTTTATAAAACGAATAATACGGGTAAGTTAACTTTAGACATAACGCCGTTACCGACTACGCTGAGTGTGTGGCATGCGCTACAAACTGCACCGTTGGAAAATAAAAAAATGATAACAATAAACAATAACAATGAGTTACTAATTAAGGTTAATACCTCCACCCCAGCACCGCGAAATACTTTTGGTAGTAAGTTTAAGGGCGGTAATGACTAACAGTTTAAAAAACCGCATTATTGCTTTATGTGTAGGCTTAGTGTTACTGACCACTATGGTGAGCATTGTTAGCTTTTGGTGGTCTACAAGTAAATTTCAAGAAGAAAAAGTAAATCAAGATATTAGCGTAGCGCAAAATGTATATAAGCAATATCTGAGCGCAAAAGAAAGCCTACTGCTTACTGCTGCTAAAGTACTCACTGCCGACTTTGGCTTTAAGCAAGCGGTTGCCACTCGCGATGCAGGCACTATAAGTAGTGTGTTGTTTAATCACAGCCAGCGTATTGATGCAGAGCTTATGCTACTGATTGATTTATCAGGTAAATTAATTTCAGCCAATACTAATGCAGATTTGTACCCTCAAAATTTAAAGCCGTTACTGGATGAGTTATTAACTTCGCCAGAGCAATCGAGCTTTGTTGTTCTTAATAATCAGTTATATCAAGTTATTTTACTACCTGTAAGGGCGCCTAGAACGGTCGCATACAGCTTAGTGGGTTTTAAAATTGATGACGAAGTCGCCCTAGAACTTAAAAACCTAACAGGAATGGATGTCAGCTTTATTGCTGAGCAGGACAACCTCGTAAGAAGCTCGTTGCTTAATCGCCCAGAGTTTTTTTCACCTAAAAACTACTTTAACACCACCACAACAACGCGTTTGTTTGGTGATTATCCTGTATATAAAAACCAAGATATTATGTTGCCCTCCCTACAAGGGGATGCGGTAACAATTTTGCTCAGTGCTGATTTAACGCAAAGCTATAACGATTTTGAAAACTTATTGTTTACGCTAATTATTATGGCCATTTTAACGATGCTGGTGGGGGTTATTACCAGTAGTTTACTGGCAAATAACTTAACAACCCCACTCTCACAGCTTGCAGTTATTGCCAGGCAATTTGCACAAGGTAATTACGCATTTGAATTTAATGCATCTAAACAAAGTACCGAAATAGCAACCCTTGCTAACGCCTTTGATAACATGGGTAACGATATTAACGAGCGTGAACAAAAAATTAGTTTTCAGGCACGCCATGATTCGCTTACAGGCTTTTATAACCGCTCGGCTATGCTTGAAGTGCTCGATGATGAGCTGACTCCCTCTACACAATACACCCTAGTTGCTATTGATATAAAAGGTTTACGGCATATAAACGATAAGCTAGGCCCACGCGTAGGCGATGAATGTTTAAAAGCGGTTGCCAATCGAATTAGTGGCTTTTCGGACGAACTTGGCGGCTTTCATGCGCGTATTGGTGGCGATGAGTTTTTAACTGTGTTTCCAAGCGCCGCTGCCAGAGAGAAAAAAAGCGGTATAGTTGGTTTAATGGCACAGCTATTAGCGTGTTATACCATTAAAACGTTAAAAATTAACTTACGCTTTAGCGCTGGGGTTGTCGAGTATCCTATGCAAGGCCTTGCCAGCGATGATTTAATGCGACGCGTACTTATTGCCGTAGACAATGCAACAGATAGCCAAGACAGTATTCATTATTACCAAAATGGTGAAGACGAAGCGCATTTAGATCGTCTTAAAATGTTAGATGAGCTTAAACAAGCCATTAGCGATGATGATGGGCAATTATTTATGACCTATCAGCCTAAACTGCATTTACACACACAAAAAATAAATAAAGTCGAATCACTGATCCGCTGGCAACGTAAAGATGGCAGCTGGGTAAACCCAGAGTTGTTTATTGATTTAGCCGAGCAATCGGGGCTTATTGTTGAGCTTACATCATGGGTTGTTAACACTGTGGTTTCTCAGGTGGCTGATTGGCAGGCTAAAGGGATTGAAATGCAGGCAGCAATTAATGTATCAGCACAAGATATTGCCTCACCGAGTTTTCATTCAGCGTTAGTGCGTACTCTAAAAAAATACAATGTTGATCCAACCCTCATTACTGTTGAATTAACTGAGCGCGACATGATTGAAAATGAAGAAAAAGGCATAAAAGCATTACAAAACTTAAAAGCCATCGGTGTAAAAATTTCATTGGATGATTATGGCGTAGGGCAAACATCACTGGGGAGATTAAAAATGCTGCCTATTGATGAGCTAAAGTTAGATAAGTGCTTTATTTTAAAGTTAGATGAGTCGCGCAAGGATCAACACATTGTGCAGTCGTCTATTACCTTAGGGCATCAACTAGGCTTTAGCGTTGTTGCAGAGGGCGTTGAAAACAGAGATTCTTTAGACTTACTTAAACTTATGCATTGTGACCATGCTCAGGGTTACTACCTAAGTAGGCCTTTAAAAGCAGAATTATTAGAACAGTGGCTAAAGGAATATTATGAAAAAAGTTAAGTGTTTATTACTTGGGTTATTACTTAGCTCGAGCTTTTCTGGTTTAGCAAGCGATGGTAAATTATTAGCGACCCCCGGGGTTTCGCAAATAGAAGGCAGTGGGGGCGGCGGTATTGTGCCTTGGGCACAACTTGCAGGTTACGCCAGCGAAGACGAGTTCTCTGTGAATGGCTTTTGTAGCCGTGCAGATGTAACAGACTACACTTTAGATGTATGTGGAGCACAAGTTAACCTATTTAATCGTGTGGAACTTAGCTACGCTCAACAACGTTTTGACGTGGCTGCACTTGATACCGAAATAGAGCAATCTATCACGGGCGCTAAAATTCGTTTATACGGCGACATAGTTTACAGTGACTGGCCGCAATTGAGTGTGGGTATACAGCATAAATCCCTTGATGATGGCGCTGTTGCGACCCTAGTAGGTGCACAAGATACTAGTGGCACTGATTACTACCTCGCAGCTAGTAAACTCCACTTAGGCGCTGTAGGGGGGCTTAACTGGTTTTGGAACGTCACAACTCGCTACAGTGAGGCTAATCAACTCGGTTTGCTTGGTTATGGTGGGGCAAATGATGATGCAAAAATTTTATTTGAAGGCAGCACCGCTGTGTTTTTGAGCCGAAGTGTTGCCGTAGGTATAGAGTATAGGCAAAAGTCTAATAACCTTAATTTGGGTGAACAAGACTGGAAAGATTTATTTGTTGCTTGGATGCCAAATAAACACGTGAGTGTCACCGCTGCATACTTAGATTTAGGTAGCATTGCAGGTGCGAGCGATCAAACAGGGTGGTACTTATCGGTAACAGGGTATTGGTAATGAAAAACGTTGTCATTTTATGGTTGTGTTTAAGTGCCTTGGTCGGGTGTGCAAGCTCAACAAATTTATCGCTTTATCAACAGCTTGATGGCCGTGCGGGGCTTACGCGTATTGTAGACAGTTTTATTTACCAAATAGGTAATGATGAACAAGTACTGCATTATTTTGAACACAGCGACATAAGCCACTTTAGAGAAGGCTTTATTATGCATATGTGTATGCTAGTTGATGGCCCATGCAAGTACAAAGGTGACTCTATGGTAGATATTCATACTGGGATGCACATAACTGAGAAAGATTTTAACCATGTGGTGGACTTACTTGTAAATGCGATGGAAGAGCAAAATATTAGCCATAGCATACAAAATGAGATCCTATCTAGGATGGCACCGCTGCGTAGTAAAATAATAAGTATTTAGGTAACATCTGTAAATTATTTACTCGTAGCAGTGAACCTTACTTTTGTAATAGTGTCCACTTAGTATTATTTCCTATAAACAATAATTGGCGCGCACAGCTTGTATGTCTTACCTATTTATATCCCGCAAAAATGTACACGCAAAGTACTATAAAAAAATAATCAAAAAGCTGAGTATGGATTGCCAACTGCATGTTATGGGGGCGCCAAAGCTTTCAGCTATACACTATTTAAGTAAAGCGTTTAAAGTTGATTTTAACGATGTTATTAATGCACAACTAAAACGTAAGCGCGCCCGTAATAACCTTTGGAACAATGCTTTAGTATCGGCGGTTTACAAAGTGGGGCTGCGCTTTTTTGAGCGTTTGCGTTACGCAAAATATTTAGCTTTATTAACTGAAGTTAACCCTGATGTACTGGTGATATGGAATGGTAATAAACTGCCTAATACTACCGTTGCTATGGCTGCCAAGGCACTGGGTATTAAGCAATTTTATTATGAAAATGGTTTGCTTCCGGGTACCACCAGTTTAGACCCTCAAGGGATTAACTTTAATGCGTCGCTAAGTCGAGATCCTGATTTTTATTTAAATTTTAATGCAAATAATGCCTTAAACTTTGATGCACCGGCGCTTGTCCCACGAGAAAACCATAAAAAACGCTGTGATTTTGCAGCTGAAAATATACCTGAACGCTACATATTTGTGCCTTTTCAAGTGCCTCACGATACGCAATTAGCGAGCTTTTCGCCATGGATTGACTCAATGGAAATGCTATACGATGAAGTTGTTAGCGCAGTGAAAGCATTGAACGATCCTAGTTTAAAGGTCGTTTTTAAAGAACACCCGTCGTGGCACAAGCATTACACCCATTTATACGATAAAGACCCAATTGCACTTTTTGCAAACGGCAATAAAACCTGTGAACTTATTGAATGCGCAGAAGCGGTGATCACTATCAACTCTACGGTAGGTTTAGAAGCGCTGTTACTAAATAAGCGCGTAATTACTGTAGGGCAGGCTTGTTATAATATAGAAGGCTTAGTTAAGCATGCTGATACTCGTGAGGGTTTAGCTGCCCAAGTAGCAGATGTAGCTCAAGGATGGCAGTTTAATCCGCAGCTACGCGATAAGTTTTTTTGCTATTTAAAGCATGTGTATAGTGTGCCGGGCGTTTGGAAACACGCCGAAGAAGAGCATATCAAAGCAATTGAGTTACGTTTTAAAGGGGCGGATAAATTTGCACAATATAGCAAAAGTGTGCCCAACGAACTTATTTAACCGCGTATTGTATATCAACATGTTGTGATTTAGCTGTAAGGACAATTTTTACAGCCATTTTTACAGCATGTTCCTCGCTTTAAAAAAAACCATTTACTAAATACCATGTAGCCATTTTGCATGGTGTAGTCTAGCCCTTCAATTAAATTGTCATTACCTCTAAATTTTTTAGCAAACTCAATTTGTGCTTTGATTGGCTGAGTATAAATATGTGCTAAATAAGTGTTTATTTTATTAAGCGTACATTGCGGGCATAAACAGCTTGTTGCTGACTCTTCAAGCGGTAAAATAGCAGGTAATTGGTTACACCAACATGCGTTTATATCGTTTACATTACAACTAAGCGCAGTGTGGCATTGTGAGCAGTTTAATCTCGTCATTTTAAGTCTTATCAGCAGTAGAGCAGCAAGAATAACAAATATTATGAATATACAAAAAGCATTGGCCGAATTTATTACCTTTGGTGAGCAAAGAGATGATGCTATTAGCGTGATTATTTCTACCCCAGCAGAGGAAGGTGCTCCCGGTTATACACTCACAAAGCCGGTATTGATTGACGTGCTAACACGTTGTGTAAACCACGAAATAGAGATAGATGATTTAGAGTTATGGGCAAATGTGGTTGAATCGCGAGATGATATAAATTGCGCCGAACACGAAGGGGTTATTTTTGCGCTCAGTAATAGTGAGCAAATGGGAGAGCTTGATAGCCAAAAGCTTGAACAATTACTGGCATTATTGAAGGGCTAGATATTTAGGCTGACTCTTATTTTAGATGCCAACTTACTGCGGTTATATGTAACGAATAAATAAAAAAGCCGTATTTAAATTAAATGCGGCTTAGTTTTTTTTTACAACAGACAACTAATTTACTTATGATATCCCAAGCACGTTTCTACTTCGTTTTTAGAGCCTAATATTACCGCCACACGCTGGTGGATTGCATCGGGTTGAATATCCATAATACGCTCAGTACCCGTAGAGGCGATACCACCTGCTTGCTCAACTAGCATAGCCATGGGGTTGGCTTCGTACAGTAAACGTAGCTTATTAGGTTTATTTGCATCTTTGGTGTCGGTTGGGTAGGTAAATAAACCACCACGGCTAAGTACACGGTGCACATCGCCAACCATAGCGGCAATCCAGCGCATGTTAAAGTTTTTAGCACGCGGGCCAGTATCGCCAGCGAGTAAGTCATTAATATAGTTTTGCATTGCTGGCTGCCAATGACGCTGGTTTGACGCATTAATGGCAAATTCGTTTGTATCAGCAGGGATAGTGGCAAAGTCTTGTGTTAGTAAAAAGCTACCTTGGGTTTTATCTAGCGTAAACATGCGCGTGCCTTTACCTGTAGTAAGTGCAAGCATAGTTGATGGGCCATAAAGCACGTAACCTGCAGCAACTTGTTTGTGGCCTGGCTGCATAAAAATACTTTGATCGGCGGCATCTGAGCCTTCTGGGGCTTCCATAATTGAAAATATAGTACCCACTAGCGAGTTAATATCGGTATTTGATGAGCCATCAAGCGGGTCAAACGCCACAATATATTTAGCGTCTTGGTTGCCAGCTACTGTGTAGTCTTCCTCTTCTGAGGCGATGGCTTTAACTGACCCAGACTCCAGTAAAATATCTTTTAAAAGCTGATTAGATAATACATCGAGCTTTTTTTGGGTTTCGCCTTGAATGTTTTCATCAAGCGTTGAGCCTAATACGCCAGAAAGCGCACCTTGGCCAACACGAAACGAAATTTCTTTACATGCTGCTAAAATGGTTCTAATTAACGATAGAAGTTCTCTAGGACAACCGTCTTCTAGTAATACTGGTGGGAGTCTACGCATTCTATTTTCCTGATAACGTGTACTAGCTAATCTAAATGTGAGAGAGATTAACTTAGTGCGCTGAATTTCGTCTTAAATACCTGTATTGTTTAAATAGCACTGTAATAATGGTGCCACCTAATCGTACTTAAAACGCCAATAACAAAGATAAGATTATGAAAAAAATACCACTAATAAGTTACATATTCTTTACTGTGCTGTGCTCTATGATAACCCAAGCGCACGCAGCAATTAAGCCTATAGATGAATTTACTGCGCAAATGAATCACTTTCCTGGGTACTTTTCGTTTTATTACGATACTCAAAACGGCAAAGTATTTTTAAAAGTAGATAAATTAGAGCAGCAATTTTTGCTTCAGCAAAGCTTACCCTATGGTGTTGGCTCTAACGATATAGGCTTAGATAGAGGCCAACTTGGTAACACGCATTTAGTTCAGTTTGAGCGTTTTGGCGATAAAGTAATGTTGCGCGCGCTAAATACATATTATCGCGCTAATACCACTAACAAAGCTGAGCAGCAAAGTATTAAAGAGGCCTTTGCATCCAGTATTTTAGCGGGCTTTAAAGTGGTAGCGCAAAGCGAAAAAACGCTCCTGATTGATTACACACCTTATTTACTAAGTGATGTACACGGGGTAAGCCGTACGCTTGCAGCGCGCAAGCAAGGCAGCTTTAGCCTTGATGAATCACGCAGCGCTGTGTATATGAATCGCTCAAAAGCGTTTGTAAAAAATACCGAGCTTGAAGCAGTATTAACGTTTAAGGGCACTAAACCAGGTAAATTTGTGCGCCAAGTAAGCGCCGATGCATACGCACTTACTGTACATATGCACCACTCACTTATTAAATTACCTGATGATAAATACACGCCGCGCAAATTTGACCCGCAATCAGGGTATTGGAGCATTGAGCATAAAGACTATGCAGCCCCCCTTGGTGAATCTATGTTTGTGCGCTATATACCGCGCCATCGCTTAGCTAAAAAAGATCCAAGTTTACCGATTAGTGAGCCCGTTGAGCCCATTACTTATTACCTAGACCCAGGTGTGCCTGAGCCGGTTAAAAGTGCGTTACTTGAAGGCGGTAAGTGGTGGAATGATGCCTTTAGCGCAGCAGGCTATAAAAACGCATTTATAGTCAAAGTATTGCCGAGCAATGCTGATCCTATGGATATTCGCTATAACGTTATTCAGTGGGTGCATCGTGCTACACGCGGATGGTCTTACGGAAGCTCTGTTATAGACCCCCGTACCGGCGAAATACTTAAAGGGCATGTAACACTTGGCTCATTGCGTGTACGCCAAGATATTTTAATTGCAGAAGCCCTTGGTGCGCCTTATTTAAAAGGTAACGAGGTGGCTAAAAACTTACAGGCAATGGCACTTGATAGGATTCGCCAGTTAAGTGCACACGAAATTGGCCATACGCTGGGCATTGCACATAACTTTGCAGCCTCGGTGGGGGATAGAGCGTCAGTTATGGATTACCCGCACCCACTACTTAGCTTTAACGAGCAAGGCGAGCTTGATGTAACCCGCGGCTATGCAAGCGGTATGGGCGTATGGGATACCCAAGTTATTAAATATGGTTACAGCGACTTCACTAATCAAGATGAAAGTGCTGAGCTTGCAACAATATTAAAAGAGAACAAAACGAAGGGCCTTGAGTTTATATCTGATAGCGACGCACGCGCAAAGGGCGGTGCACACCCTACAGCGCACTTATGGGATAACGGTACTAACCCAGCGCAAGAGTTACTTAGAGTGCTTGATGTACGTAAAAAAGCGCTTTCGCAATTTGGTATTAACAACATTAAAACGGGCGATGCACTCTCGCAGTTAGAAGAAAAACTCGTGCCGCTTTATTTATTTCATCGCTATCAAGTAGAGGCTGCAGTTAAGCTAATTGCGGGGGTTAACTACGAATACGAAACACGTAACAACTCACCTGCTAAGGGCGCGCAAGTGGTTGCAAAAGCGCAGCAGCAAGCGGCGTTCAGTGCTATTTTAACAACATTAAAACCGGCTAATTTAATTTTGCCTGAGTCGGTATTAGCGCTTATTCCGCCAAAAGCGTATGGCGAGTCTAAATCGCGTGAAAGCATAACAGGGCGTACGGGTGTAACACTTGATGCGATGGCCTTGCCAGAAGTAGCTGCGCAGCATAGTTTATCGTTATTATTAAACCCACAACGTTTAAATCGTTTAGCTCAACAACAAGTACGTAATTCTAATTTTTACAGCTTAGATGAGTTGCTAGAGCAGCTTTACAGCCAGGTGTTTAATGTGTCATCACCTAATACAATGAAAGGAAAAATCACCCAGCGGGTGCAATTTTTAACTGCAAAAAATATGGCTGATTTAGTCACTAGCGACAAGGTAAGCCCAGAGGTGCAGGCGCAGTTACGTTTCTACTTGGTAAAATTAAGTAAAGAGTACAGTCAAAACTCAATGTTAAGTAATACCAGTGTAGGAGAAAGCGCGTTTAAACAGTATTTAGCAGAGCAAATAAAACAGTTTTTAAAAGTAGGTAAGTGGCCTGAAAACTTCAGTGGTTTACCAATGCCACCGGGCTCACCAATTTAATTATATGTTTTAGTGTGTAGTGGCTACTTAATTTGAGCTCAGGTTGCTAAATAAGTAGCCACGTTGCGGTGCCTAAAAAGGCAAAAATACCGACAATATCAGTCACCGTTGTAAGTACAACACTACCGGCAAGTGCAGGGTCTATATTCATTTTTTTCAATAAAATAGGAATACATGCGCCAGCAACACCAGCCACTACAAGGTTCATAAACATTGCAAATGCGAGCACGCCGCCAAGCATAAAATCCCATTGCCAAAGTGCAATTACACTGGCTATAAGTATTGACCAAATAACCCCGTTTAATGCGCCTATCGCCAGCTCTTTAGCCATTAAAAATCGTTGGTTAGTTTGGTTAATATGGCCCACGGCAATACCGCGAATAACCAGAGTTAAAGATTGGCTACCTGCTACACCACCCATTGAGGGCACGATGCCATTGAGTACAGCTAAAATAGGTAATATATCTAAGGTGCTTTCAAAAAAACTGGCCACAAAGGCGGCAGCTAAGGCTGTGAGTAAGTTAACGCCAAGCCATACTGAGCGTTTTTTTGAGCTTTTTAAAACAGGTGCAAAGGTATCTTCTTCATCATCAAGACCGGCAAGGCTCAATAAGCTGTGCTCTGCATCTTCACGAATAACATCAACAATATCATCAATGGTGACACGTCCAAGCAAGTGGGCGTTATCATCGACTACAGGGGCCGATATCCAGTTGTGGCGCTCAAATAGCTGAGCAACTTCACTTTCATCCATCGAAATAGGGATAGACTCACAGTCTTCATCCATTAAATCTTGAACAATTTTTTCAGGCGGATTAGTTAACAGTGTACTAAGTGATAATGCGCCTAAAAAGCAGTTATGTTTATCAACAACGTATAAATCATCGGTACCCTCTGGCAGCTCACCGCGTAGCCTAATATAACGCAACACAACATCAAGTGTAACGTCTGGGCGAATGGTCACCGTATCGGTGTTCATTAGCGCGCCTGCAGAGCGCTCTTGGTAAGATAAAGCCTGTGTAGCGCGTTCGCGGTCTTGCGTATCCATAGCGCTAACCACATCTTTGTACACGGTATCAGGTAGGCTACGTAGGACTTCACCTAAATCATCGTGGCCCATATCTTCAGTGGCCGCGGCAATATGCTCAGGTTCCATTTGTGCAATGATACCTAAGCGTACATCTTCAGAGAGCTCTTCTAGCACATCCCCTTGCACATCTGGATCAACCAGTTGCCAAAGCATGCGTCTAATTTTATGCGGAGAGGATTCAAGCAGCAGTGCTGTATCACAAGGTGCTGTTTTTGCTAGCATGCGTCTTACTTGAACAAATTGCCCACTATTAAGTGATTTAGTCACTTGTTTTAGTTGCTGTAGTGGATAGTCTTGTTCAAACGCTTCTGGCATTGGCATCCTAAATATTTTTGTGTAATGGAAAGGTGTTTAGTAAGTGGTGTTGCCCACTGTTATTTTCTTTATTTTTTGTGTTAAACCCAATGCTGGGGCTAAATTAGTGTTTAAAATTAAGTAACCAAATTTAGCAGGGGCATGGCTTTATTACCTTAAATTAAAGCACTAAATTAGGCGAGTCGGAATACCCTAACTTACTAAATCTTTATAGTTCAGCCTGATAAGACTTTAACTTATAAGGCTATGGTGCTTTAAATTATTCTTGCTCGTTAAATCGTTGTGCAATTAATTGCCCAACCGCATGCAAAGCTTGCTCTGAATCAGGGCCTTCACAGACTACTTTAACTTCTTTACCTTTACTGCTTTCAAGTAGCATTAAAGCTAATACGCTGTCGCCTGCGGCTTCTTTATCATCTTGGTGTAAGGTGATTTTAGCATCAAACTGCACAGCTAATTGCGCAAGGACCGTTGCCGCTCTGGCGTGTAAGCCTAATTTATTTTTTATTAAAAATGTGTCTTCACAGCGCATAAATTACTATACCTAAACTGAACAGGTTATTATTTTAAGGTTACTTTTCTTGCTCACGATGACGAATTTTGACATTCGGATGCGTCATAGCAAAGCTCTCACCAATGGCTTGCGCTAAATAAACCGAGCGGTGTTGACCACCAGTGCAGCCTATTGCAATAGTGAGGTAACTACGGTTATTACGCTCTAAGTGTGGCAACCAAGTTTGTACAAAGGTTTGAATTTGCCAAGTGAATTTTTGCACTATGCTGTGATTTGCCAAAAAATCTTTTACTGGTTGATCAAGGCCCGTAAGCGGTTTAAGTTCAGGCTCCCAGTGGGGGTTTGGCAAAAAGCGAGCATCAAAAACATAATCAGCTTCTTTAGGTATGCCGTGTTTAAAGCCAAACGATTCAAACGTTACAATAAGTTGCTTATCTTTTTTACCCAGTATTTTTTCGCGAATTGACTCTGCTAATTGGTGCACACTTAAATCGGTAGTATCAAGCATAAAGTCAGCGCGCGTTACGAGTACATCAAGCAGCTCTTTTTCTTTTTTTATTGCTAAATCAAGCGGCAGCGAATCGATGGATAAAGGGTGTAATCTGCGTGTTTCTGAAAAACGTTTGATCAGTGTTTGATCATCACTATCTAAATAAAACAGTGTGGGTTTAGCAAAGTCAGGAAGGTACTCGAGAATATCGTTAAATTCGTCTTGTTCTTTGGGGATATTACGAACATCTATACTAACGGCTATTTTGTCATAGTTATCTGAAACACTTCGCACTAAAGAGGGCAGTAAGTTGACCGGAATATTATCTACGCAATAATAGCCTAAATCTTCAACCACGCGTAAAGCAACCGACTTACCTGAACCAGAACGGCCGCTTATGATAATTAACTCCATTTATAGCCCTTAGTATTTACTACGATTGATCAACAATTACTTGATACAGCTCTGCATCGGTTTTAGCACTACGCAGCTGTTTACAAAATTCTTTGTTGCTCAGTTTATCAGCTATGGTTGCCAGAGTCTTTAGGTGCTGTTGGTTATCGCCATCTGGTACGATGAGTGCAACAAAAATATCAACAGGGCAGTTATCAATAGCATCAAAGTTAACAGGGGTGTCGCTAACAAGTACTAAAGCCAGCGGCTCTTCTACGCCACCCATTCTGCCATGAGGAATGGCGATACCTCGGCCAATACCAGTACTGCCTAGCTTTTCTCTGCTTGCCAGCGCATTAAGAATATCTTGTTGTGGTAAGTAGGGGAGCTTTTCATGAGCTAGCTCACTGATAAACTCTAAAATTCTTTTTTTACTACTAAAAAGGACCGCAGCTTTGCTGCAGTCCTGGCATACTAATGTACTTAATTTCATAATATTAGTGTCTAGCAAGCTTCTCTTTATGTTTTATGACTTGACGATCGAGCTTGTCAATCAACGAGTCTATAGCGGCATACATATCTTGGTGCTCTGTTGAGGCAAATAAATCTGCGCCACTTACATGAATAGTCGCTTCTGCTTTTTGGTTGAGTTTTTCTACATCGAGAATGACATGCACATTGCTAATATGATCTGAGTGCCTTTCTAGCTTTGCAAATTTATTATTTACATAGTCTCTAAGTGAATCAGTTACTTCTACGTGACGACCAGTTAGGTTTAGTTGCATAAGCATTTCCTCTTTGTTTTTTACGTCTTATATCAAACTCTTTCTCTGATTTGACGGTGGAATAGCTAGCGATTCACGGTATTTTGCTATTGTGCGTCTAGCTACTTTAATTCCTTGCTCTGCCAATATATCCGCAATTTTACTATCACTCAATGGTTTAGCTGAGTTTTCCGCGGCAATTAGCTTTTTAATTAGGGCACGTATTGCGGTTGATGAACACTCTCCGCCGTTTTCAGTGCTTACGTGGCTTGAGAAAAAATACTTAAGCTCAAAAATACCACGTGGCGTATGCATATATTTTTGCGTGGTAACACGCGAAATTGT
The DNA here is from genome assembly GCF_028599255.1 of Pseudoalteromonas sp. Angola-7. Taxonomy (NCBI): domain Bacteria; kingdom Pseudomonadati; phylum Pseudomonadota; class Gammaproteobacteria; order Alteromonadales; family Pseudoalteromonadaceae; genus Pseudoalteromonas; species Pseudoalteromonas sp. Angola-7. The sequence goes on along the minus strand of NZ_JAQREL010000003.1, from coordinate 422,988 downwards.
CGATTCATGCATTTCTACCATTTCAGCAACATCGTTTAAAACCATTGGCTTCATGGCTTCGGGGCCATGTTCAAAAAATGCCTGTTGCTGTTTTACAATACAGTTTGTTACTTTGAGCAGCGTGTCGTTTCTGCTTTCAAGGCTTTTTATAAACCATTTAGCTTCTTGTAAGTGAGAGCGAATAAATTGGCTATCACCACTTGATTTTACGGTACGTGACATAGCCGCGTACTGACTATTTACGCGTATTTTTGGCATGCTATCTGGGTTTAGCTCTACCACCCAGCGGCCTTTTATTTTTTTAACCGACACATCCGGTATTACATACTCCGACTCTTCCCTTACTATTGTATCTGCAGGTTTTGGGTTGAGGGTATGTATTAGGGTCATGACCTCTTTAAGCTCGTCTTCTTTAAGCTTAGTCTTTTTCATTAATGTACGATAGTCGCGTGCCGCTAATAGATCAATGTGATCGGTTAAGATCATTTTAGTTTGTTCTATAAAAGGGGTGTCTTTATCAAACTGGTTTAGCTGAATACACAAGCACTCTTGTAAACTGCGCGCGGCTATACCTACAGGGTCAAATAACTGAATACGCTTTAAAACGGCTTCTATTTCATCAAGTTCAACTTCAACTTCGTCATCGTTTTCTTGGTTAAAGCTCTCTAAAATCTCTTCGCAACTTAGCGTTAAAATACCCGAGTCATCTACAGCTTCTACAATGGCAATAGCAATGGCTTCGTCAGTGGGGCTAAAGGGAGTAAGCTGAAGCTGCCACATTAGATACTCATGTAGCGTTTCAGTAGAGGCACCTTGATAAATAGACTCATCTTCCGGCATTGGGCCTGAGGATGCAGCAGGGGCTGCGCTCATGTACTCATCCCAAGTTACATCCATTGCCATATCATCGCTAACGGTGTCTTTATTTAAAGCTTCGCCACTGTCTTGCTCGTACTCGCTGGTTGTATCGTCAGCCGATGCGCTTACGGTTACATCATCCGTATCTGCTTTTTGTTCATTTTTTCCAGCCGACTCTTCCGTGTAATCTTGCTCTTCTACTTCTAATAGCGGGTTGCTATCAAGTGCTTCTTGTATTTCTTGCTGGAGATCCAATGTACTGAGCTGCAGCAAGCGAATCGCTTGTTGCAATTGTGGAGTCATTGTAAGTTGCTGGCCCATGCGCAGCTGTAATGATTGCCTCATGTATCTCTAACAATCCTTTTGTGTTGTTATAATTAATATTAGCAGATGCTTGTAGGTGTGGCTTAAATGTTACAGCCTAAATTGCTCGCCTAAATAAACATCGCGTACAGTTTTGTCATTTAATACGTGTTCTGGGGTGCCAGATGCAATTAGCTCCCCATGAGAAACAATGTAGGCTTTTTCACAAACATCAAGGGTTTCTCTTACATTGTGATCGGTAATTAATACGCCAATGCCACGGTTTTTAAGATGTTCTATTATTTTCTTTATATCTAACACTGAAATCGGATCAACACCAGCAAAAGGCTCATCCAATAAAATAAATTTAGGGTTTGCTGCCAGTGCTCTGGCAATTTCTACACGGCGGCGTTCACCACCAGAAAGCGCCATACCTTGGCTATCGCGAATATGCTGGATACTAAATTCATCAAGTAAGTTGTTAAGCGTTTCTTCACGTGCGGCTTTATTGAGCTCTTTACGCGTTTCTAAAATAGCCATTAAGTTTTGATAAACTGTCAGCTTTCTAAATATTGATGACTCTTGCGGCAAATAGCCAATGCCTAAGCGTGCGCGGCTGTGCATAGGCAATAACGTAATGTCGTTATCATCAATAGAAATTTTACCTTTGTCGCTAGGTACTAACCCTACAATCATGTAAAAGGTGGTGGTTTTACCTGCGCCATTAGGGCCCAATAAGCCAACAATGCTGCCGGCTTCTACCTCAAGGCCTACATTTTTTACAACTTGGCGGCCTTTATAGCTTTTTGCTAATAGTTCTGCTTTTAAGGTGCTCATGGTTGACCTTCGTTACCTGTTTTTTCTTTAATTTTTGCTTCAACAGGCACTAAAATTGTGTGGACACGATCCGTAGAGTTTTCGTCTTTTTCTGCGCTAATAAGCTGCTGCTGCATATCGTAGGTAATACTTTTAGCATTAATTTTTTGACCGGCTTGTGCGACTTCAGCATCGCCAACAAGTGTTAAAAAGCGCTTTGCTACGTCGTAACGTACTTCGTTTGCACTGGCACTCATTACGGTCCCATCGTCTTGCTTTTCTTCGAAGTAGGCTGGGCTGCCAGTGGCAATAAGGAGTTGTTTGTTATCCCCTAAGTCTTCACGTTTATGTACTTCGAGTCGGTCGGCTGTAATTTTGCGATTACCATGCACAATTTCGACGTTCTTTTCAAAAATACCTACGTTTTCTTTAAGTTGGCCTTCTTGACGGTCTGCACTAATAGAAATTTGATTTGCTGGCGGTTGAGCAGCAGGCTCAGCAGCAGAGGCGCTAAATGCAAGCATTAGCGATGGGATAATAAGTATTTTAGTGAGTTTATTGGTCATAATATATTGTTCGCGTATGGTTAATTAGTTTTATTACTTCGGTTTTTAAATCGGCTTCAAGGCCTTTACCGACAATTTTTAAATTAGGCCCAGTGACAACCACTGGCTGCTCAGAGCGCATTGTTAGCGCTTTAATGTCGACTTCGATGTTATCGGCATTGATGTTATCTATCATGGCATTATCAACTAAATTTTTAGCAACCACATTGCCTTCTAAAATAAGTTGTTTATCTTCGTAAAGCGTTGCTTCGTCTGCATTTATTCGCCATGTTTGTTTTTCGTTATACAAGGTGAAAATAGGTTTTTCAAAAAATGTAAAACCAAGCTGTTGGTATAGCTCCATTTTAGCCGCGGTGACTTTATGGCTTATTTTGCCTTGCTCGTCATAGGCTGTTTGCTTAAGCTCTATAGCGGTGTAATCGGGCTTTGCAATTACTTCAGGTTCTTGCTCTGGCGCTACATTTGTTTGGGTAAAATAAGGGTACCAAAGCCAAACCATACAGCCGATGAATAACGCACTGAGTATAACGCGTGCTGCATTCATGAACTGGTGCCTTGTGTTGTAAGCGCTATGCCATTCTCTAGCATAAGTAAGTCTGTGAGCTCTCTAACGGCGCCAAAGCCGCCAGGCATTTGCGTAGTGTAATGCGATAAGCGCTTAATTAGCGGGTGCGCATCGTTAACTGCAACGGCAAAGCCAACGCGCTCCATAACAGGCATGTCAGGACCATCGTCGCCAATATAGGCTATTTGTTCATCAGTTAACTTTAAAGTGTTTTTGAGTTCTTGATAAGCAATAAGCTTGTCTTCTTGGCCTTGATAAATGTGCTGCACGGTTAAGCTGCTCATGCGAGTTTGCACTATTTCTGAGTGACGCCCCGTAATAACCGCAACTTCAAAACCGCTATTGATCAGCGCTTTAATGCCAAAACCATCTTTTGTATTAAATGCTTTTAATTCTTCGCCTTGGTTACCGAGGTAAATTCGGCCATCAGAAAATACACCATCAATATCGCATATGAGTAGTTTTACTTTTTTGGCGCGTGCTTTGGCATCATCGCTTAGCGGTTGATAGAGATCTTCAAATTGCATTTATAATACTCCTGCTTTTAAGAGGTCTTGCATATTTAAGGCGCCTATTGGCTGGTTTTTATCATTGACCACAATTAAACCATTAATACGTTTATTTTCCATTATGTTTAGGGCCTCAGCTGCAAGTATATCGGCCGTGGCAGTTGTGCATAATTTGGTCATAACTTGGCTAATAGCGGTGCTATGTATATCAACTCTTTGCTCTAAAATACGGCGTAAGTCACCGTCGGTAAAAAGGCCGGCAAGCTGTTGATTGTTATCTACAATAGCGGTCATGCCCAGCCCTTTGGCTGACATTTCTATTAACGCGTCTTTAATTGTTTGCGTTACACCTATAATAGGGGTGTTTGTGCCGCTGTGCATTACATCTTTTAAAGTGAGCAACAATCGCTTACCTAAACTGCCGCCAGGGTGAGAGAGTGCAAAGTCATCGGCGGTAAAGCCGCGTGCTTCTAAAAGCGCAACCGCCATTGCATCACCCATTGCTAAAGTGGCAGTGGTGCTTGCAGTAGGCGCTAAACCTAATAAACAGGCTTCTTGTTCTACTTTTATGCATACGTGCACATCGGCAAGGGTTGCCATAGTAGAGAGCGGGTTGCCTGTCATCGATATTATTTTTGCGCCAAGGCGTTTAAGCACCGGAATAATATTAAGTACTTCGCTGGTTTCGCCCGAGTTTGATATAAGCATAACCACGTCATTTTTGGTTATCATGCCTAAATCACCATGGCTTGCTTCGCCTGGGTGAACAAAAAAAGCAGGGCTGCCTGTACTTGCAAGGGTAGCAGCAATTTTATTACCAATATGGCCTGATTTACCCATGCCAATAACAATAATCCGGCCTTGGCAATCAAACATGAGCTGACACGCACTATGAAAGTTTTCGTCAACGTATTGTGTAATATCAGCAAGCGCTTGGCGTTCAATGTTTAATACGCGTAAACCTTGCTCTATAAAATTTAGTTGTGCCATTGTTACCCTACTTGACTAAAAATATAACCTTGGTACGCCAAAAATGCGATGAGTAATAGGCCACCTTCTACTCTATTGATACGCTGAGAACCTCTAAAGTTCAATGACATAATAATAAGCGCAAGCGTAGCACCTAACATAATAAGTATGTCGCGGTTTGCAAGTGACGGGTCAACCACTGACGGGTTAATAATACCTGCAAGCGGTAATACCGCTAAAATATTAAATATATTTGAGCCCACAATATTACCTAGGGCTAAATCATCTTCGTTTTTAAGTACACCCGCTACAGAAGCTGCAAGTTCAGGCAAGCTTGTGCCAATGGCGATAATGGTTAAGCCAATAACTAAGTCGCTTAAACCAAAGTATTTAGCAATATCGACTGCTGAACCAACTAAAAAGTGTGAGCTAACAGGTAATAAAACCATGCCGACAATTAGCCATAAAACGGCTTTTTTAGTTGGTACATCGTTAGGAACCTCATCGCAGGCTTCTGAAACAAAAGGATCATCTTGATTTTTTGCGCGCAAAGAAACCACAATCAAGCCGCCAATAAACACAGCAAATGTAACTAGCAATGCCACCCCTTCGGTGAGTGAGAAGTAGTTGTCTGAAAATACATACCACGTAGCCAAGGATACCAGCATAACAAGCGGCATTTCGCGTTTTAAAGTGCTTGATGACACACTCAAAGGGCGTAGCAGCGCAGTAATACCTAACACAAGTAATATGTTTGTTATATTTGAACCTACCGCGTTACCGACCGCTGTGTCGGTTTTATTTGCCAAAGCAGCCGAGGCCGATACCATCATTTCAGGGGCCGAAGAACCCATAGCAACAACCGTTAAGCCAACAATTAAAGTAGGGACTCCAAAGTTTTTAGCAAGCGCTGCCGCACCGTATACAAATCGGTCGGCGCTCCACACAAGTGCAGCAAAACCAAGAATTAAAATAACAAACGAGGTAACCATTATGTTAAGCCAGATGTTCAAAATACAGATGGCGCGAATAGTAACAAAAGCCAACATGAAAGTATAAGCAAAAGAGCAGGGTCTACTATTGCAGTGCGTGAATTTTATGCGCTTAAGCAAAGGTTAAGGCAATTTACTTCAGCCTTAGAGCGCTTTTTGTAGGCGTATTACAAAATCTTACGAATTGTTTTTTCCATCTTGGCTAAAAAACCCTTAAAATAGGAGCACGAGTGAACATTGTTACGGAGAGCGACTTGTCGCAATCAATAGTAGAAGTCAAGGATGTTAGCTTTTCGCGAGGCGATAGAACCATATATAAAAATATGAGTTTTAGTGTTCCTAAAGGTAAGATAACAGCGATTATGGGGCCAAGCGGAATTGGCAAAACCACAATGCTACGCTTAATTGGTGGGCAGCTTAAGCCTGACGCCGGCGATATTTTATTCGAAGGTGGCAGTATTCCTAGTATGTCGCGCAAAGAGTTATATGCGGCACGAACCAAAATGAGCATGCTGTTTCAAAGCGGTGCGTTATTTACTGATATGTCGGTATTTGACAACATTGCATTTCCTCTGCGAGAGCACACCAAGTTAAGTGAAGCGTTAATTAAACTAGTCGTATTAATGAAACTGCAAGCGGTGGGTTTACGCGGTGCTAAAGATTTAATGCCTTCTGAGCTTTCTGGTGGTATGGCTAGACGAGCAGCACTTGCACGTGCTATTGCACTGGACCCAGAACTTATTATGTATGATGAGCCTTTTGCCGGCCAAGACCCAATATCTATGGGCGTATTGGTAAAGCTTATTAAGTCGTTAAATGAAGTGCTAGGTTTATCATCCCTTATTGTAACCCACGATGTGACGGAGGTAATGAGTATTGCCGATCACGTTATTATTATTGCCGATCAAGGCGTAATAGGGGCTGGGACACCGGATGAAATGCGTAATCATGAATCTCCATTAGTACAGCAGTTTTTAAAAGGGTTATCGGATGGGCCTGTGCCATTTCATTATCCTGCACAAACGTATGCTGATGAGCTGTTAGGAGAAAACGCTTAATGTTGGATTTATTTCAAAAGTTAGGTCATAAAACGCTGGGGCGTTTTGCTGCATTAGGGCGCTCTGCCAACATGCTTTTTAATGCATTGTGGAATGTACCTAACTTTAAAAAAGGCACACCGCTGTTAGTGCGCCAACTTTATATGGTTGGTTCGCAATCATTATTAATTATTATGGTGTCGGGTTTGTTTATTGGTATGGTGCTTGCGCTGCAAGGTTACACTGTATTGGTTGGCTATGGCGCCGAAGACAGCCTAGGCCCATTAGTTGCGCTTAGTTTATTACGTGAACTAGGCCCTGTGGTTACAGCGCTATTATTTGCAGGGCGCGCTGGAAGTGCGCTAACGGCAGAAATAGGCTTAATGAAAGCCACCGAGCAACTCTCTTCACTAGAAATGATGGCCATTGACCCTCTCAAGCGCATTATTGCACCGCGCTTTTGGGCAGGTTTTATTAGTATGCCATTGCTTGCACTTATTTTTTCTGCGGTTGCCATTATCGGTGCTCATTTAGTTGGGGTTGATTGGTTAGGCGTAGATACCGGCAGCTTTTGGTCGATAATGCAATCGCAAGTATCGTTTCAAGAAGATGTATTAAACGGCATGATAAAAAGTTTTGTATTTGCCATGGTAGTGACCTGGATTGCGCTTTATAAGGGCTACGACTGTATCCCAACCTCAGAAGGGATCAGTAAAGCAACAACAGAAACAGTCGTACACTCATCACTGGCAGTATTAGGGTTTGACTTTATTTTGACAGCGGTAATGTTTACCAGCTAATAGGGTATAGATAATGAATTCACGGAAATTAGAGATTTTAGTTGGCTTTTTTGTCGCATTAGGCATTTTAGCGTTTGCAATGTTAGCACTTAAAGTGGCTAATTCGGGTATTAGCGGGTCGGGCGAAACCTACACGCTAAATGCAAAGTTTGAAAATATCGGCTCACTTAAAGCGCGTGCACCGGTAAAAGTAGGCGGTGTAGTGATTGGCCGTGTTGAATCTATTTATGTACACCCACAGGAGTTTTTGCCTGTGGTAAATATGACGATAGATGCACAGTATTTATGTCGTTTTTCAGACACTAGCTCAATCTCAATTTTAACATCGGGTATTTTAGGGGAGCAGTACTTAGGTATTCACCCTGTTATTTCTCCTAATGCAGCAGAGCAGCGCTGTTTAGGTGAAACAGTAACCGAAAACGCACAAGATCAAGCAATCGATGAGTTATTTGGCGTAGAGAGCAAAGCGTTAGGTGATGGTGATTCAATCACAGATACTAAGTCTGCACTTGTTTTAGAAGAGTTAATTGGGCAGTTTTTATTCAACCAAGGTAGTGAGTAATTATTATGTTGAAACAGTTTTTAGCCGTTATTGCACTTGGTGCAACCCTAGCTGTGCAAAGTGTTAGCGCAGCCGAAGTTAAACTGACAGATCCTAACAAAATGGTGCGTCAGGTAGCAGAGCATACATTTGAGCGCATTAAAAAAGATCAACCGCTTATCACTAAAGATAAAGAGCACCTTCGTGTTATTGTAGAAGAAGAGCTGATGCCTTACATAGACTACAAATATGCAGCACTTCGTGTGTTGGGTAGTGAAGTGTCTAAAGTACGTGCAATTACCGATGAAGCCGAAAAAGCCAAAGCAATTAAAGATATCCAAGAATTTATTGGCGCGTTTAGAGGCTATTTAGTTGCTACTTACGCGGGGGTATTTACTCAATACACTGACCAACATGTAGAATTTGGCGCAGAGCAGCCATTTAAAGGCAAAGATGTAGTTGTAGTAAAAACTAAAATTACAGAAGACGGCAAACCTGACATAAAAATTGATTTTAAAGTGCGTGAAGATCGCAGTGGCGAGTGGCGCGCATACGATATGATTGCAGAAGGAATTAGCTTACTCGATGCAAAACAAAGTGAGCTACAAGGTATTTTACGCCAGCAAGGTATTGCACACGTAAGCAAATTACTAGAGCAAAAGAGCCAGTTACCTGTGCAATTTAGAGGCAACAACAGCAATGACTAAATTGGCAATTAGCCAAGTAGATGAGCAGCACTATAGGGTAAGTGGTGAACTTACCCGCAGCTCAATTGGCAATGAACAGCTTCTGAACGCCAAGTCACTAAGTAAGCATAAAACCATCTATTTTGACCTTTGTGAGGTAATGAGGGTTGACACAGCGGGCTTAGCTTGGTTAATTCACTCTTTTGCTGAATTTAAGCAACAGGGCACACGCCTTGAATTGCAAAATCCACCTGAGCAATTGCAAAATTTAATGCAGTTGGGTCAGGTAACAACTTTATTTGAGTGAGAGTTATGGAAACTAGCCAAGTCGAAACATTATTACGCGACGAACTTCAATTATCTGAAGTAAAAGTAAAAGCCAATGGTAGCCATTATGAAGTAATTGCAGTAGGTGAGTGCTTTGACGGTTTAAGCCGCGTTAAAAAGCAACAGCTAGTTTATGGCCCATTAATGAATACTATTTCAGACGGTACAATTCACGCTGTATCAATTCGTGCATTTACGCCAACTGAGTGGAAGCGTGAACAAAAATTTATTTTACCTCAATAGTTAAGGCCTCTTAATGGATCAGTTTGTAATTCAAGGTGGCACTTCACTTGCGGGTGAAGTAACTATTTCTGGCGCTAAAAATGCCGCATTACCAATTTTGTTTGCCGCACTGCTTGCCGATGGTAAAAGTACATTTACGAATGTTCCTCGCCTTCGCGATATTGTGACCACTGAGGCGCTTTTAAGCACTTTAGGCGCAACTGTAAATTGGCAAGGCGATACACTGTATATTGATGGCGCAACCGTTAATAAAACGCTTGCTCCTTATGATTTAGTTAAGCAAATGCGTGCCTCTGTTTTGGCGCTTGGGCCTTTAGTGGCGCGTTTTGGTGAGGCGCAGGTATCGCTACCTGGTGGCTGTGCTATAGGCGCACGTCCGGTTGATATACATATTCAAGGTTTAGAGCGCATGGGCGCACAAATAAACGTTGAAAATGGTTATATCAATGCAAAGGTAGAAGGCCGCCTTAAAGGTGCTGAAATTTTCATGGAAATGGTTAGTGTTGGCGCAACCGAAAACTTACTAATGGCCGCAGCACTTGCTGATGGTAAAACGGTGCTTGAAAACGCAGCACGCGAGCCCGAAATTATTGACCTGGCCAATTGCCTAATTGCTATGGGTGCAAAAATTACTGGTGCAGGTACAAGCCGTATAGAAATTGATGGCGTAGAGCGTTTAGGCGGCTGTGAACACAGCATTTTACCTGACCGCATTGAAACGGGCACTTTTTTAGTTGCAGCAGCGATGGCTGCAGGCGAAGTACTTTGTAAAAAAACAGATTTTCATTCACTTGAGCCTGTTATTGAAAAATTACGTGCCGCGAATGCATTAGTTGAAGTAAACGATGACAGCATTTATTTAGATATGCGTAATCGTGAGCTCAAAGCCGTTAATATTAAAACCATGCCACACCCTGGTTTTCCAACCGACATGCAAGCGCAGTTCACCGCGTTAAATGTAGTGGCTAATGGTAGTGCAACAATTACCGAAACCATTTTTGAAAACCGCTTTATGCATGTACCAGAGTTACAACGCATGGGCGCTAATATTCGTTTAGAAGGGCACACCGCTATTTGTGGTGAAACGCAAAGTTTAAGTGGCGCACAAGTAATGGCAACCGATTTACGCGCCTCTGCAAGCTTAATTTTAACCGGTATTGTGGCGCAAGGTGAAACGGTAGTCGATCGTATTTACCACGTAGACCGAGGCTATCAACGCATTGAAGATAAACTCAGTGGCTTAGGTGCCAATATTAAGCGCAGAAGTAGCTAATACCCATTCGCAATAATATTTATTTGTTTTGAGGTGAGAGCACACTTGCTCCTAAATTAAGTGCGCTGAGTTAAACACAGTTTACTGTAGACATAAAAAAGGTCGGATACGCGTATTGCTATCCGACCTTTTTATTGCCATTTTGGTTAGAGTTTAGTTTCGAGCTCTGCAACTCTAACCATTATTTTTTCTACTTTACCGTTACGGTACAGCTCAAATTCTATTTCTTTACCGGGCTGTGTATTGCCTATTTTTTCGAGTACTTTTTGCGGGTTGGCCACACTTAACCCTGCAATTTTAATAACGATGTCTTGCTCTTCAATGCCAGCTTGCCATGCAGGACCTAATGGGTCTAAATTGGTGATGCGCATACCTGCAACCTCAGTAAGGCTGTCGTTTACCTCTTTGCCCGTGCTATCAACCGCAGTGCCTTCAAAGCCTAAATAGCCACGTACTACACGGCCATGGCGTATTAGCTTTGCCATTACTTCTTTAGCGAGTGAATAGGGAACAGCAAAAAATATTCCTTGGATATTAAGATTTTCACGGGTTTTAAACTGCGCAGACGTGATCCCCACTAAATCACCATTTGAATTAACCAAAGCACCGCCAGAGTTACCTACATTTATAGCTGCATCCATTTGCAGTAAGTTGTTATAAGGGCTATCGGTAATTTTTTGTTTACCGGTGGCACTAATTATACCTTGGGTGATGGTTTGCCCTAAATTGAGTGGGTTACCAATGGCCAGCACTACATCACCTACACTGGTGGTGTAATTATCGTTTACGGGGATCACCGGCAGGTGGTCGGCGTTAATTTTCAATAAGGCTAAATCGGTAATGGTGTCAAAGCCAATTAACTGCACATCAAAAAAGCGTCGGCCATCGGTTAATATAACCAAGATTTGATCTGCATTATTTATAACGTGGTAGTTAGTTAATATGTAGCCGTCTTGCGCCATAATTACGCCAGAGCCAAGCTCTTGAACGGTGTTTTGTTGCTTATATCGAGGCTCTTTAGAAATGCTTTCTGAAAAAATAGTTACTACCGACGGTGCAGCACGTTTAACCGCGTCAGCAAAACTAAGGTGATTCGAGCTCATAGCACTGGGCAAGGGAACATTAGGGAGTAAAGAGGCGCGCATATTAGGGCTGAAAAAAACCACTAAAAAAGCGATACCTAAACCGACAAACAAAGGGGGAAGTACAAATTTTAGTAATTTCAGCACGAGATTCTTATTGTTAGTGAGCAATTCTTTATGATGGCACAAAAAAAATAACAGCGGCAAGTGCTGCTGTTATTTTTATTGCTTATTTATAACGTGTTACTTATTGGATAAGTACAAAGATAGACTCTCTGCCACGTTTAACGCCAAGTACAATATTACCTTGGGTATCTTCGATAATTTTGTTCATTTGACGAATATTTTCTACACGTTGGCGGTTAACTTGAACAATCACATCACCTTCTTCAAGACCAACACGTGCAGAAGGAGAGCGCGGATCTACTGTGGCGACTTCAATACCTTTAGTGCCATTTTTTTGCACGTTTTCAAGCGTTGCACCTTGGAATGCAGGATGCAGTTCATCGCCTGCGGCGGTTACACCCGATGCACCATCAAGCGTTACTTTAATGGTTTTTACTTTGCCATCGCGGTAAATACCTAATTTAACTTCGCGTCCTTCACCTAACGTTGCTATTTTACTGCGCAGCTCGTGGAAGCCACTAATATCGCTGCCATTAATACTAATAATAACATCGCCAGCTTTAATACCTGCTTTGCTTGCTGCGGTATCATCCATTACTTGCATAACGTAAGCACCTTGTTTAACGTCAAGTTGCTGTGCTTTTGCAAGGCCTGCATCAAGTGGGCGGCCAGAAATACCCAGTGAGCCACGGCGTACTTCGCCATGTTCAATAATTTGGTCGACTAAGTTTTTCATCATATTTGATGGAATGGCAAAGCCAATACCAACATTTCCACCCGAGGCACCTAAAATAGCAGTATTAATACCAATGAGTTCACCATTTAGGTTAACTAAAGCGCCTCCTGAGTTACCTTGGTTAATAGCTGCATCGGTTTGAATAAAGTCTTCGTAGCCTTCAATATTTAAACCACTACGCCCTAATGCACTTACAATGCCCGAGGTTACTGTATGGCTTAAACCAAATGGATTACCAATTGCTACTGCAAAGTCGCCGACACGCAATTTATCTGAATTTGCCAGTTTAACTTCGGTTAAGTCATCTGCATCTATTTGTAATAGCGCAATATCAGACTCTTTATCGGTACCAATTTTGGTGGCTTCAAATTCACGGCCGTCTTCTAGCGTTACCACCATTTTTTCGGCATCTTGAATTACGTGGTTATTTGTTACTACATAGCCTTCGTCGGCATCAATAATAACCCCTGAGCCTAAACCGCTAAATTGGCGCTTTTGACTACGTGGTTGAGGGTTACCAAAAAAGTATTCAAGCGGGTCTGCACGACGGCGCACTTCTTTTGAGCCAGAAACCTGAATGCTCACAACGCCAGGGGTAATTTGCTCAAGCATAGGCGCAAGTGTGGGTAATTGTTGGCCGTTAACTGCAATAGGCAGTTTTGCATAAGAGGCCATTGGGCTTAGTAATAAGCTTGTAGATAAGATTGCAGCACTAATAAGTGATAATTTCATTTTCATAGTCAGGGTGTACTCCACATCACAGGAAAAGCAAAAAGGCTGCATAAGCAGCCTTTTCGAATTTAAATATAAAGCTGTTACATTTAAAGACTATGGGGTCAAAAAAAAGTTCCTCAAGATAGCACTAACATTTTAGCGTGCTCAGTGTGTTAAGAGGCTTTTGCAGGTTTTGTATCGCCATTTTGCCCTGCAAATAAACCAGACTCACCCGAGACGTAATCGGCAGGTTGTGCTTGTGCCGATGAACGGTCAATCTCGCGCTCTTTTAAAGACGCTTGTAATTGCTCTGTTGTTTCTTTAGAGAAAAACGGCTCGCTAGGCGCTTTGTTTTTATCATCAAGTAAGAGTTGATTGGTTTCTTCAACATGGCTGAGTAGTTGGTCGTAGTTTTCTTTCATTTTATTCACAAGCTTACCTGTGCTTGCTAAATGATCGGCCACATCTTGGCGATACTGCTCAAGCGCGTTTTGTGCTTGCTCGGCTTGTTCTTTTAATTCATCTTGCTTAAATTGCTTTTTAGTAACGAATGCACCAACAAAAAATGCCACTACAGCAGTAATAATAATTAAACCTACCCACGTAACTGTGCCCATAACTTCACCCCTTTGGGAAAAATATCTAATAATGCCTGATTCAAATATAAATCATCCTGTGGGTAATATACCCCGAGTTAAGATGCGTGTTAATATGTTGTGCAAATTAAACTGTGTTTAAAATGTAATTAGATATGACTCCTTGGCAAACTTACCAGCAAGATCTTAAGCGCGATGACTTTGTACATGACCAAGCACAAGAAAATGCAGTGCGCCATTTACAACGTTTATACGATGACCTCACAAATAAAAAACCACAGCAACAAGGCTTTTTTGCAAAGTTGTTTAATAAAAGCGAACCTGAGCCAATTAAAGGGCTTTATTTTTGGGGGGGTGTAGGGCGTGGTAAAACCTATTTAGTAGATACCTTTTACGAAGCGCTGCCAGGTGAGCGTAAAATGCGTGTGCATTTTCATCGCTTTATGCACCGAGTTCACGATGAACTAAAAAAGCTAAATAATAAAAGCAATCCACTGGAAATTGTTGCCGACATATTTAAAGCCGAAACCGATATCATCTGCTTTGATGAATTCTTTGTTCAAGATATTACAGATGCCATGTTACTCGGCGGCTTAATGCAAGCATTATTTGCTCGCAATATAGTATTAGTCGCTACCTCTAATATAGTACCTGATGATTTATATAAAAACGGCTTACAGCGTGCGCGTTTTATTCCGGCCATTGAACTGGTAAAAGCGAACACAGAAATAGTAAATGTAGACTCTGGTATTGATTATCGCTTGCGTACACTTGAGCAAGCCGAAATATTTCACAGCCCGTTAGATGAGCAAGCCGATAAAAACTTATTTGAATATTTTGATAAGCTATCGCCAGAGGCGGGGGAGCTTGATCAACCCATAGAAATAGAAGGGCGCTTAATCAACACACGCAAAGTGGCTAAGTGTGTAGTGATGTTTGAATTTAGCGAATTGTGCGAAACCGCACGTAGCCAAGTCGACTACATGGAAATTAGCCGCTTATATAACACTGTTATTATTTCTAATGTTAAACAGCTTGGACAAAATAATGATGATGCAGCTAGGCGCTTTATCGCTTTAGTGGATGAGTTTTACGAGCGACATGTAACATTAATTATTTCGGCTGAAAAACCGATCACGCAGCTTTATACCCAAGGCAATCTTAACTTTGAATTTAAGCGCTGCATTAGCCGCCTGCAAGAAATGCAGTCTTTAGAGTATTTAGCAAAAGAGCATTTAGCATAGCGCTAATACGACCGTAGCGACTCTTTAAAGTGCCCTTATTGTTGTTTTTATATAAATGCATAAATTTTTGTAATTTTCTTGTGGAAAAAACAACCGCTCGGTAGCAATGTGTTTTAAGTGCTGGTATACTCCCGCGTCTGCCACGTTGCGTTCTATGTCCTCATATAGTTTAGCCACTTGTGAGCGGCGCTAAAGTCTAAAACTCGAAGGGGTTATAGCATACTTAGAGCGGTAGTTAATAATAACTGCCTGTGGTTTTAATTGAAAAACATTGGATTTTTATAAATGAAAACGTTTGTTGCTAAACCAGAAACAGTAAAACGTGACTGGTACGTAGTTGACGCTGAAGGTAAAACTTTAGGTCGCATCGCTACTGAAATCGCTCATCGCCTACGCGGTAAGCACAAAGCTGAATACACTCCACACGTAGATACTGGTGATTACATCATCGTTATCAACGCTGAGAAAGTTACTGTAACTGGTAACAAATTCAAAGATAAAGTGTACTACGCTCATACTGGTTTCCCAGGTGGTCTTAAGTCTACTACTTTTGATAAACTTCAAGCTGCAAAGCCTGAAATGATCATCGAAAAAGCTGTTAAAGGCATGTTGCCACGTGGTCCTTTAGGCCGCGCTATGTACCGTAAACTTAAAGTTTACGCAGGTACTGAGCACAACCATGCTGCACAACAGCCTCAGGTTCTAGACATTTAAGGAGCACTATCATGGCAAATCAATACTACGGTACAGGTCGTCGTAAAAGTTCAAGTGCTCGCGTATTCTTACGCCCAGGCACTGGTAACATCGTAATCAACAAGCGCTCTTTAGAAGAGTACTTTGGTCGCGAAACAGCACGCATGGTTGTTCGTCAAGCTCTTGAGCTTGTTGACATGACTGAAAAATTTGACCTTCACATCACCGTTGCCGGTGGTGGTACAACTGGTCAAGCTGGTGCTATCCGTCACGGTATCACTCGTGCACTTATGGAGTTTGACGAGTCATTACGTCCACAACTTCGTAAAGCAGGTTTTGTTACACGTGATGCACGTAAAGTTGAACGTAAGAAAGTGGGTCTTAAGAAAGCGCGTAAGCGTCCACAGTTCTCAAAACGTTAATTTTTACGTTATCAAGAATTCAAAAACCCAGCTTATGCTGGGTTTTTTGTTTTTGGCATTAAAATTTAAGTACTTACCTACCTCAAGCCCGCTTTTTTAAGGCTAGGCGCTGATCATATTTTATAAATACTGCGTATTTAATGTACGAAAGCTTTAAAATACCCATTTCGCTGCAAAAAAGTTAAATAATTATCGCAATTAGTGTAAATCCATCAGTTAATTGGTGGAATTTTTTGCTACAATTGGCTGGCAAGTAGTATGAGCAAGTTCAACATCACCATGTACAGTTTATCTGTTTCCTCGTAGTGGGGTTGATCTTGGTCAGTATATTGTTTTTACAGAAGCGCTATTATAGTCATTCGGCTTTATTCTCGAGCTTACTTTATCAAACTATTGATCAAGTCGGGTTATTCGAGCGTGAGGCTGTGAATAACCTTGTTTTAATCAAGGGTTTTAATTATGATCGCTTCTATTTTAAAAATTTCGAAAAATTAACCTGCTGTAACTGATGTTCTCAATATAGCAAGTGTTGGGAATCATAGTGGAGATAAGTGGATGAGCAATGCGCCTGTAGACAATGGCCGACGTCGCTTTTTAACCATAGCTACCTCTGTTGTAGGTGGTGTTGGTGCGGCTGGGGCTGCTGTTCCTTTTATTGCGTCTTGGAATCCAAGTGAGCGAGCTAAATCTGCGGGTGCGCCTGTAGAAGTAGATATCAGCAAACTTGAGCCAGGACAATTAATACGTGTCGAGTGGCGTGGTAAACCTGTATGGGTTGTATCACGTACCCCTAAAATGCTTGAGCAGATGAAAGAACATGAAGGTCAACTTCGTGATCCGCAATCGCAAGAGCCACAACAACTAGAATCATCAACAAATGATTACCGTTCATTACGCCCAGAGATTTTTGTCGCTGTTGGTATTTGTACGCATTTAGGGTGTTCTCCAGGCTTTTTCCAAGGTAACTTTAGTGAAAAAGTTGAAGGGACAGATGATGGTTTTTACTGTCCATGTCACGGTTCTAAATTTGATATGGCTGGGCGAGTATTTCAATCAGTTCCTGCACCATTGAACTTAGAAGTACCACCTTATACTTTTCTTGATGAAACCACTATTTTAGTGGGCGAAGAAAAAGGGGTAGCCTAATGTTTGGTAAAATTGTTAGTTGGATTGACGACCGTATCCCAATGACACGTGTTTGGAACATGCACATTGCACAGTATCCAGCACCTAAAAACTTTAACTTCTGGTACTTTTTTGGCTCACTAGCCATGTTAGTACTAGTAAACCAAATACTTACTGGTATTTGGTTAACGATGAACTTTGTTCCCTCTTCTGAAGGCGCTTTCGCATCAGTAGAGTACATCATGCGTGATGTTGAATACGGTTGGTTATTACGTTATTTACACTCAACGGGTGCATCTGCGTTTTTCATCGTTGTTTATATGCATATGTTCCGTGGCATGATCTACGGCTCTTACCAAAAACCACGTGAATTACTGTGGTTGTTCGGTATGTTTATTTTCTTAGCATTAATGGCTGAAGCCTTCATGGGTTACTTACTACCATGGGGTCAAATGTCGTTCTGGGGTGCGCAGGTAATCATTTCGTTATTCGGGGCTATTCCGGTAATTGGTGATGACTTAACACTTTGGATCCGTGGTGACTACGTAATATCGGGTGCAACGCTTAACCGCTTCTTTGCATTACACGTTATTGCACTACCATTGGTTATTGTAATTTTAGTGTTCTTACACATTGTTGCGCTACACGAAGTGGGCTCTAACAACCCTGACGGTGTTGAAATAAAACGCAAAAAAGGCACTGTGGCTGAAGAAGATAAGTCTAAATTTAAATTCCATGAGTATTACACCGACAAAAAAGACATTGTTGATGCGATACCGTTCCACCCGTACTACACAGTAAAAGATATTGTGGGCGTGGTTGGTTTCTTAATCTTGTTCTGTTGGGTTGTATTCTTTATGCCTGCGATGAATGGTTTCTTCCTAGAAGCGCCAAACTTTGAAGCAGCAAACCCACTTAAAACACCAGAGCACATTTTCCCAGTTTGGTACTTTACGCCATTCTATGCAATCTTACGTGCAATCCCTGATAAGCTTATCGGTGTTGCGGCAATGGGTGCGTCAATTGTGGTACTCGCATTGTTACCGTGGATTGACCGTGGTCGTGTTAAATCGGTTCGTTACCGTTGTGGTTTCCACAAATGGAACATTGCAGGTTTCGTTGTAACTTTCGTTCTTTTAGGTTGGGTGGGTGCAACGCCACAAACTGATATGAAAACGATAATTTCTCAAATCTGTACTGTGACTTACTTTATGTTCTTCGTACTGTTATTTATATACAGTAAGAATGAAAAAACTAAGCCATTGCCTGAGAGGTTAACGAAATGATGAAAAAGCTACTTATTGGTGTATTTGCTTTATCAGTAAACTTGCTGCCTAACATGGTTATGGCTGCGGGTCCTTCGGTTCCTCTTATGGAAGCGGGTAACGATATATCTGATCAGCCTTCTTTGCAGCGCGGCGCAAAGTTGTTCATGAACTACTGTCTTGGTTGTCACCAAATGCAGTATCAACGTTATGAACGTACTTTCCGTGATATTGGTATTCCAACCGAGCTTGGCAAAGAGCAATTGATTTTTGATGGTTCAAAAGTAGGTGGCCATATTCTTAACGCTATCGCAAAAGAAGATGCTGCTAAATGGTTTGGTGCGGCTCCGCCGGATTTAACCAATGTGGCGCGTGTGCGTGGCAGTGATTGGATTTACACTTACTTAAAATCGTTTTATAAAGATGAATCTCGTCCGTTTGGCGTAAATAATACGTTATTCCCATCGGTGGGTATGCCACATGTTCTTCAAGAACTACAAGGTTTACCAACACCTATCATTGAAGAAGTTGAACAACATGGTCAAACAGTGACTAAAGTTGTTGGTACTGAAACAGATGGTAAGGGCGAATTAAGCGTTGATGAGTACGATCAAGCGGTTCGTGATTTAACGAATTTCTTAGAGTATGTAGGTGAACCTACACGCCTTGAGTCAGAAGCGTTAGGTATTAAGGTAATTGGATTTTTAGTTATCCTGTTTATCTTGGCATTTATGCTTAAGAAAGAATACTGGAGAGATGTTCATTAATTTGAGCATTTTACAAGGTAATTTTGCAATAGGGGCTTAAGCCCCTATTGCTGTTTTAGTTATTTAATGGAGGTATAGGCATGGCCGTAGCTGCCAATAAGCGCCCTGTAATGACCCTTTTTTCTGGTGCTAACTGTATGTATAGCCACCAAGTACGTATTGTACTTGCAGAGAAAGGTGTAAGTGTAGATATTCATTTGGCTGAAAAGGATAACTTGCCAGAGGCACTTCACGAAATTAACCCTTACGGTACAGTACCCACACTGATTGACCGTGAGCTTGGCTTATATCAGGCAAACATCATCATGGAATACCTTGATGAACGTTTCCCTCATCCTCCACTAATGCCTGTGTATCCGGTAATGCGTGGTCGTAGCCGTTTAATGATGCACCGTATTGATACTGATTGGTACAGCCTTGCTGAAAAAATCATTAACAATACAGCAGATGCTGCACAAGCTCGTAAAGAGTTAACTGAAGCGTTACTTGCAATTGCACCAATCTTTAACGAAGCTCCATACTTTATGAGTGAAGAGTTTAGCTTAGTGGATTGTTATTTAGCACCACTATTATGGCGTTTACCAGAGTTTGGTATTGAGCTTAATGGCTCTGGCGCTAAAGAGCTAAAAGAGTACATGATCCGCTTATTTGAGCGTGAGTCATTCCAAGCTTCTTTAACTGAAGCAGAGCGTGAGATCCGTTTATAATGACGCCTAATCGTCCTTATTTACTACGTGCTTTTTTTGATTGGATCGTAGATAACGACTGCACACCACATTTAGTGGTTGATGCGCAGTACCCAGCAGTACAAGTGCCTACGCAGTTTGTACAAGATGGCCAAATAGTGCTTAATATTAGCCCTTCTGCCGTTACTGGGTTTTCGTTAGATATGGAACAACTAAGCTTTAATGCGCGCTTTGGCGGACAGCCAATGCAAGTATATGTGCCTTTAGGTGCGGTGCTTGCTATTTATGCGCGTGAAAATGGCGAAGGAACAGTCTTTACTGCAGATGAGTTTTTAGAGGACGAAGACGATCTTGCACCTGACCTTGAAAGTGTGGAAACATCAGATGAAATTATTGATGAAACCCCGCCAGAAAAGCCAGAAAAGAAAAAAGGCTCACATTTACGCGTTATCAAGTAACGCTTAAATACAAAAAAAACCGCTAATTAAGCGGTTTTTTTATGTGCCTTATCAACGGCTTTTTATGTATTTTATAAATATTCGAACACTTTAATAACGCGCTCTACACCCGATACATTGCGTGCAATGTTAACCGCTTGGTTAGACTCAGATTCAGATACTAATCCCATTAAAAATACTTCAGCGTTTTCGGTCACTACTTTAATATTATTGCTCGGTATATCTTTAGCTGTTAAAAGCTGTGCTTTTACTTTAGAGGTTAGCCACGAGTCGTGCGTTTGTGTGGTAATACCAATATTTGACCCAATTCTAATTTGGTTATGTATTTTACGTATACCTGAGAGCCCCTCAATGCTCTGCTGAGCTTGGTTTTTCATTTCTTGATTGGCAACCTGACCTACCAGTAAAACAATGCCATTAACGCTTATAGCGTCTACATTGGCGAATTTTTCTAGTCGTTCAACTTCACTAAGCGCAATACTGGCTTTAATTTCTATATTATTGTCGTCTATTTGCGAGCCAATGGTGCGGCGATCATTTGCTGCTGTTACTGCACCAGCTGTTCCTGCAACCACTGCGGCTGCACAGCCTTGCAGTAAAACAACAGTACCTAAAACAATAAGAGAGCGTTTAAACATAATTTTCATCCTGCGGGAAAAGAGTTAAATCAACCAGTTCACTTAAGCAATGTAAGTTAACTAAGTGAGATTCAATAATGCGGCTAGGGCGCTTAGAAGGCGTACGAATTTCTACATCATTAGGGCCTAATAAGCCAACGAGTTCTCCACCATCGTCACCTACCATCACTATGACCTTCATATCTTTAGTAAGTGCAGCTTCTACAGCAGAAATAATATGTTTTTCGTTGCCATTAATTGCTAACGCAAGCAGTAAGTCGCCTTGTTGTGCAAAGGCACGTACTTGGCGAGCAAAGGTATCATGCTCATCTACTTGGCTACTTTGCCCTAAATTGATGTTTTCTTGAGATAGCGCAATAGCAGGTAAACAGGGGCGTTCTGTTTCGTAGTGATTAACTAATACGCCGGCCATGTGCTGCGCTAGCATATGGCAGTTTGCCGTGCCACAGCAAAGGAGTTTGTTACCATTAATTAAACTTTGTGCAATGGTAAATGCCGCAGACTCTAGTGCGCTTGGCAGTACTTCGCCTGCTGCTATTTGTACTTGAATGCTTTCTGTAAAAATTTCTTTAATTGTATCTTGCATAGACTACCAATAATTTATTCGTCATTTTTGTTTGTTGCTGGGCGTTTTACTAATCTGTTTGCGTGGTGTTAAAGTACGCTTTTGATCCAATTTATATTGCCAGAGCCTTCACCTGTAATGGCAACGTAGTCGACTCTTATAGGCTGATTAGTTAAGTTTTTTGCTGCCAAGTAGTGATAAATAGTGCGTTTTAGTCGTGCTTGTTTTTGTGCGCCAAGGGCATAATTTGCACCGCCTCTAGCATTGTTTTTACGAAACTTAACTTCTACAAATACAAGCGTATCGCCGTGTTTCATAATTACATCAAGCTCACCAAAGGGGCAATAATAATTACGCTCAATAGGCGTAAGCCCTTCACGGGTTAAGTATTTTTCTGCTTGGCGTTCATAGTACTGGCCTTTTTCTCGGCTATTTTGCCACAGCTCTTTAAACCACGACATAGCCGCTCCAGATTAATCAAACGTAAGCGTAGTGCTTTCGTTGGCTGATTGCATAAATAAAGGCACGGGCTGCTTTGTTTCTAGCTGTACGGCTTTTATGCGTCTATTTGTGTATTGTGCCCAATCAAGCGTACGCTCTATGTGTCCGCTTGTATTTACCGAAAGCTTCCCACTTAAACCTGTAAACTTATTACCGGGCATTACACTCAATTGCCTAATGTCGCTTAGCACCGACACGGCATCGTAAGCCATAGCAAATAGGCGTTGGCTTATATCGGCATTTTCAGGCCACAGCGTGTTGTATTGGTTGCGTAAATTATGTTGTTTAACTGTCGCATTAAGCATCCACGGAAGCTCTGTAAAGTAAAGCCCTTCTAAATCGCCTTTATCGGTGCGATCTATTTGTTTACTATGGCTTTTAGAGCTGGCATAAAGCGGGATCCGCTGTGCAAAAGTACTTACATTTACATCTAAATAAGGTTTTATCAGGCGTGTTTCTATAGCGTCGCCTAAAATGTAAATCGCATCAATATCGCTACGAGAGCGGGTTTCACTTTCTACTTCTTGTTTAAATAAAGACTTAACCGTTTTAATACGCTGCTTAGATTTATCAACCTCTAACAAGCTTGTAATTGTGTTTGGCATGTCTTTGTTATCGTTATAAAACCCAATTTGCGGTTTTGTTTCGCTATAGCGCTGCCACTGAATATTAAAGTAATCAACCAAACGCTGACCATTGGCATTATTAGGCGCTAATAACATAGGCTTTTGATAACCTTTAGCTAAAAAGTGCTCCAGCGCTTGCTGCACTTCATGCTCAGGGTTTAAAGCAAAAAAGTAATGTTGCAGCGAGAGTCGCTCACCATCAAATGTATTTAAGTGTAATGTTGGGGTATCAATAAGTGTTTTAGCTTGTGCAAGTTTATCTATATTCGCTTTTAATAGTGGCCCAATCACAAAGTCGGGATTAAATTGACTCAGCTGCTCGCTTAGCACTTGGGTTGAAAGGTTCTCATCTATAAAAACAGTGTCGCTAATAGTTTGCTTATCAAGCCCTGCCAAAATGCCGGCTTTTAGGGCGTCACCTAAACGCTCATTTGCGCCTGATTGCGGTAAAAGTACAGCTAAACGCTCTATATTAACTGGTGCTAGGTCGGCTAGGGCTTCATCTTGCTCGGGTAAAATAGCTACGGCAGGGTGCCCAGGGTAGCGACGGCGCCAATTATTGATGGCTTGGTCAAGCTCTACACCGCTATTTGCATATACTTGGTGGTATAAAGCTAAGTTAGTCCAACCTTGTTGAATAACAGAGCCACGATTAAAGCGCTCCAGCGCATAAGAAGACAGCTTTGTTAAGTTATCCCACAGCGCACTTTGTAGAGCAGGGATCTCAATATTATTTTTATTCGCAGTTTCTGAGGCTCTAAAAAAATAAGGTGCGGCGCGCTTAGGAAAGTTTTGCGATGCATATATGCAAGCAGTTAAATATTGATGCCAAGCAAAGTGTTCAGGCTGTTTAAGCTGGCCATCGAGCGATTGCAAAATAACGAGCGCTTGGTCGTTTTTATTTTGCTGCTTTTGTGCATAAGCAATGTATAAGCGGTTCTGAATTTTATCTACACTTGGGGTTTGCTCAAGCTCATTACAAATGTTTTCAAGTAACGGCCAGCTTTGCTCCGAAATAGCCGCATCACGCGCACTATAAAGCAATTGAATTTTGTCGGCACCGGTACGATTAAGCGCTAATTTATAAATAGCATCGGCACTGGTTGCTTGATTTTGCAGCGCATTCGCACTGGTGTTAATGCTATCGCTATTTTTAGTTGGTTTTTCGGTTGTGCTACAGGCCGATAACCCTGACAATATAATTAATAGACTAACAAGTTTAAGTCGCACAATGATTTCCCAATACGTTAACGCGATTTGCTTATATTACTGACTGACGCAGGAGACCTCAATGTTAAATGAGGAGAATTCACAGAAAATTGGCACTCTTTACATTGTTGCCACCCCAATTGGCAATTTTGACGACTTAAGCCAGCGTGCCATCGCGACATTATCGCAAGTTGACTTAATCGCTGCTGAAGACACGCGCCACACCGGTAAACTACTAAGCCACTTTGGTATAAAGGCAAAAACCTTTGCATTACATGACCATAACGAAAAACAAAAAGCGCAGCAGATTATTGATTGGCTAAACGAAGGCAAAAATATCGCGCTAGTTTCAGATGCCGGCACGCCGCTGATAAGCGACCCAGGTTATGCCGTAGTAAACCTGTGCCGCGAGCAAGGCGCGCATGTAACACCCGTGCCCGGTGCGTGTGCTGCTATTACTGCAGTGTGTTGCTCAGGCCTGCCAACAGATCGCTTTCAGTTTATTGGCTTTACACCGGCTAAAAGTAAAGCCCGCCAAGATTTTTTCATAGAAGCTGTAAACTCAAGCATTACCAGCATAATGTACGAAAGCACCCACCGTATTATGGCAAGCCTAGATGATTTAGAAGCAGCCTTAGGTAGTGAGCAACAAGTGGTATTTGCAAAAGAGCTTACCAAAACCTTTGAAACCTTTTTTAATGGTAGCGTAAGTGAGTTAAAGCAGTTTTTAACTGATGACCCAACCAAGCAACGCGGCGAAATAGTGCTAATGTTGCCAGGTAAACCCAAGCAAGTAGGTGATATACCGCCAGAGGCGCGTAAAATGCTGGCGCTACTTGAAAGCGAAATGCCGATGAAAAAAGCCTGTGGTATTGTTGCTGAATACTTTGGAATGAAGAAAAACGCCCTGTATAAAACAATTATTGACGAAAAAGAGTAAATCTTTACTGCGTACAAGGCACAGCTCATGTATACTGCGCGCCGAGTTAGCCAAGATAATCGCTGCCTGTGACGAAAATGATCAGGGGGAGGAAAGTCCGGGCTCCACAGGGCAGAGTGCCAGCTAACGGCTGGGGGGCGTGAGCCCACGACAAGTGCAGCAGAGAGGAGACCGCCAACCCTCGGGTTGGTAAGGGTGAAAGGGTGCGGTAAGAGCGCACCGGGCCGCTAGTAATAGTTGGTTGCAAGGTAAACTCCACTCGGAGCAAGACCAAATAGGGTTCCTTATGGCGTGGCCCACGTTGGAACCGGGTAGGTTGCTTGAGCCATAGAGCGATTTATGGCCTAGACGAATGATTATCACTTTCTTCGGAAAGGACAGAACCCGGCTTATAGGCTGACTCAAACTCAAGCGTAAGCATCTGATTTATTAGGTGCTTACGCTTGAACCACTAATCTCATGGCACAAAATTTCAAAAGTGTGCCAAATAGTGTGCCAAATAAACTCAATACGTTACTTACACATAGGTAACTTAATGAGACATATCAAACTCCCCGAACACCTCATACTACGAAAAGAACGTTACTATTTTCGTTATGTTTTCCCTCGTAAATTTATCGGCTCCGATATACGCATTTCACTTAAAACCAAACACCTTCATCATGCTTTAAACTTTCTTGAATTGATCAAACCCGAACTAGATAAACTAAAAATACTTGCGAGTGATCGACACAATATAGATACTGAAACTTTAATCACTCAAGCAAAACGTATCTTAATTCATATGAAGCAAAAACTTACCCATGAGCTAAGCAAAAAAATAATAGCAAAAGAAGAACAACGTTATGCTTCTACAGCACATTCTATAAATGGCATTAAAGCGAAGCCGCTAAATAATCACTCACCTAGACATTTAAGAACCGCAGCAAACATTATGCTTTCTATTGCAGATGGTGAAACAGGTGAATTATTGGTTGAAGCTTTACAAAACAATGATTATGAAGTGCTCAATATTTATGTTCTGGCCAGCAAGTACATGGCACTTAAAAATAGTGGTTTGAGCAATGCCGACATTGTAGCTAATAAACAAATCGAAAAAAGTGTTCGTCAACTTGCACGCCAATTAGATACGTTTTTACTCGCTGGTATGTTTAATAATTCTGAAGTTGAAACAGATGAAGACTTGTTTGATGACTCAGATGAAGATGACAACTTTTACGCTGATAACATTGATGCAATAGATACTCTCAACAAACACGATGTAGAGTTTGAACATAGCTCATTAGAGTATTCAGCATTTAAAAGTATGCTAGAAACCTCAAGAAATTTACAGGCTAAATACTTGGCCTCTTGCTTAACTAAAGATTCAGAGCAAAAACATTTATTAGATTCAATGTTTAATAAAAGCTCACACACCATAGCTGAAAGTCAGCCAAGAGAAGAAAAACAACAAACTCAAGGCCCATTATTTTCAGAAGTGTATGCCGAGTTTTTAGACTTTAAAGTAAAGGCAGGTTTAAGCGATAGGCTTGTAAAAGAATATGCTCGCCACTACGAAGCATGGTGTTTACTGAGTGAAGATAAAGCAATTGAAAGTTACAAAGCGAGTGATATAGGTCGTTTTATTGACCGTTGTTATCAGCTACCTAAAAAGAATCGCGCACCATACAGTAAAATGAGCCTACAAGAGTGCCTAGACTTTGATGTGCCAGAAGATGACTTAGTGACACCTAAAACAGTTCAAGGCTATTACAAGTGGTTACAGGGGATTTTCTCGTATGCTAAAAGAGATACTGTTGAATATATTCAGCATTCACCATGTACTATAAAACGAGACTTTAAACAGCGTATACGTGGTGTTTTTAATAGCGAAGAACTTACTAAGTTTGAAGTATTCGCAATGCAAACAAAGCATGCGTGGCAAAAGTGGTCACTTTTATTAGCCATGTACACAGGCGCAAGGCGCACAGAAATTTATCAGTTAAGAAAACCAGATATCCGTGTTGAAGATGGTATTAACTACATATTAGTAACTGATGAACACGAATCACAACGCCTTAAAACAAGTAACGCAAAACGTAAAATTCCTATTCATAAACGCTTAATTGAGTTTGGCTTTTTAGAGTATGTAGAGCAAGCGCAAGAACGTATTCTATATGAAATAACATCAGCAGAGAGTATCACTAGTTGGTTCGGTCGTTTGGTTGTAGAACTTGAAATACCTAGTGTGAATGAATTAGATGAACTACGTAGTTATCACAGCTTTAGACATACGTTCATAAGTAACATAAGAAATAACCACGCGTTTGATCTCTCACTGATTCAGCAAATAGTTGGTCATGAACTTTCAAAAGGTGGGATTACAGACAAATATACGCATGGTGGAGCTAGTTTAACTAGACTAGACGATGTAGTTAATGCATTTTTTCTAAGCTAAAATACATTAAATTAGATTAGACTAATCTATTTCGGTGTATGATTATTAGCATGGCTGTATGCTATAATTTGATAGACAAAAGTAGGTGAAAGCGGTTGAAATGAAATTTGAAATTGATATTAAAGCACTTTTAATTAACCATCTTATAGAGAAAAAGGTTATTAAAGAAGGTAGCTTAATAATTAATGAGTTCACTTATGGTGGGTTTTCTAGGAGAGTGGACTTAGCATTAGTTAATAATAACGAAATACTTGGTATTGAGGTTAAAAGTGAATTTGACACTCTTAATCGTTTGGATGGGCAAGTTAGTGACTACTTAAAAGTATTCGATAAAGTAATTGTAGTTGTTGCTACAAAACATTTGGAAAAAGCAAAGAAACAGTTGCCTGATAGAGTTGGAATCTGGGAAATCACTGATTCAGGTATTAAAGTAATAAATAGAGGTAAAAAATTAAAAATTAAAGAAAAGTCCACCTTTATAGACTTAATGAGAGTTGTAGACTTAGCAAAAACCTCTAGGTTATTTGAATTAGAATGTGACGTTAGAAGCAGGAATGAGCTAGTTAAAGCTGTTTCGAAGTTATCAGTTACAAAATTAAGGGAGGCCGCGCTAAGAGGTTTGTTTAATCGTTACTCAGATGGTGTAAATCTATTCTTAAATAGCGTAAAAGGTAGAGATGTAAAAAATACCGATTTACTAGCTTTATCACAAAATAAAAAAGTAAAAGCGGATAAAGAACTACCAGATATTATTGCAGACCTAAATAATAAATTACTCAATTTCTGTGTAGGATAATGAGTAGGTTAGTCCACCCAGTCCTCTTCCGTTGATAGGTCAATAGCTCTATCGGAGTAATGTAACTGCTGGTAAAGATGGATGTTTATGCGAACGGCTGTTGCTCTATTAGGTGAGGTGATACAATATTCATCTCTTAGGGCTACTGTTTTTTCAATCATTTGAACTCCCCATAATCGAAGGTCAGCTACCCAATAGTCACTATTAGTAATTTCCTTCGCAGCCTCTTGATACAAAAAGTGTTTCTCTTTCTTACAAGCATCCAGATCCTTCATATCTGTGAATTCTTTTCTAACATATCGCCAATCATTTTTTAGAGGATAATCAATTCTTGGTGGCGGTAAACCACCTCCACCGCCAGCTTTATTTGCTCTAGCACTTCCCCTATCTGAATATATAATTCTGACATCTTGGCATAACTTACAGACCTCTGTATGGAGTTGTCTTTCATAGATAGGTAACTCACCTCTATAAGACCCACTAAAACTAAAAGGGAAAGATGAAGCTGAAGTTGAAAATATAGCATTGGGAATAAATTTACTTAACTTGGATACTAATAATCCATACTGAGCACTTTGCAAAACATCACTTCGTTTTATATCTTCTAAATCTATAATTATTAGCAATTTTTCTACTTTGTTAATCACTAAAGCTTTGACGATATTATTTATTTTATCAGGGCTATCTTTTTTTATAATGAACCTAACAGCTAAGCCCCTTTGAAGAGAAGATAGTTTCTTGATTTGTAAGTCAACCTCTGAGATGTCATGAGTTTGTAGTACTGGGATTACTTTATTTAGACCTTCAATATAATCAACCCAGTTCTGGTAGCCATTCGTTGGGTCCAGTAATCTGTCTACCTCTTTAAATACTTTTCTTTGTGATTCAGGAGCTGCTTGATATTTTTTATTTTCAAAAACAAAGTCGCCATCTATATCAGCAATCCAAGGTCGTTCACCTAATGAAGACATAATTCTTGATATCGTTTTATCTAGAGTATGGGAACCTAACCATCCTTTAATCGGAAAGATAGGTAATATCAGGTCTTTATCTTTTTCAGGAAGCTTTTCTAACGCACTCATTTCAGCAGTGCTTATTGCTAATATAGGTAAGTAGTTGTAGGTTTCGTTGATCATAGCTTTCACGCAACACCCAGTTTTATTTTAAGGGCCGTTTTCGATACACCTAAGCTTTCAGCTACAATCTCATATAGCTTTTCATTTTTATAATCTTGGGAGTGATTGCTCAAAAGATTTTGTACTATATGATCTGGCATTAAAATATCAGCTGCTAGCGAATCTGCTTCTCGTTCTATTGTACTTGATAAATGAGAGCGGTATAGAGGCGTATCTTGAATTCCATCTTTAAGTAAGTGGCGGTGTAATAGGTAATGAGCAATTTCATGAGCTATAGTGTATCGCTGCCTAGCTTTTACATCATGACTGTTAACACGTATGGTGACTATACCATCAGTTTCTTTAATCTCACCGGCTAAATTTCCTTCCAAAGTAGCTTTTTTTACTACAATGCCAAATGATTGCGCTACTTTACCAATAGCTACAGGAGTATTTAATTGGAAACTTTGTATAGTAGAACGTTGTGCCGCTGTTAGTCTATTCCATTCCGCTGAACTAGCCATTTTTGTATTCCTTTAATTATTGATGTTGTTCGTTATTAGATCTTTCGCTTTCAAATTCATCGATATCCAATTCATTTTTATCTAATTCATCAAAAAGGGCTGCTGTCCTAGTGCTCGAATCACTTTCATTTCTCAGTATCATATCAACGGCATCCTGAAGCGGTTCTCTTAATTTCCCATTATTAATTAGCTTCTCAAGCTCACTCTTTACTACGCTATTGAGTGTCTCTTCCATTGTTTTTTCTGCAACTACTTTTGCTTCTGCTGCTGCACTATTCTTGGTTAGCTCTTTAATTTCTCGAAACCCCCAAAAGGCTAGGCCCGCTATTGCTAAACCGACAACAGTAAGTAAAACAGCTACGCAAGTTATGGCAATTGCAGCCCAATCTGCATAAGAAAAAAAATCATCCCTTTCATATATAGTATTTATAGAAGATTCAACGGATTCCATCTTAGTTTCTAAGTTTATACTTCTCTGTTTAGGCTCAGTTTTTAAGTTATGTACTTTTTCAATAGTGATGAGTGCTTCATTAATTGATTCAACTTTAGACTCTAGGGATTGATAATTATTAAGATTTTCTAAAACTAAACTAATTGTATTTTTTTGCTCCTCTAACGCTACACGTATATCATTCAGCTCACTCTGTGAAACGGTAACTTTATCTTTATCATTAGATTCAGCTGCTTGGATATGCCCTGTAATTAGTAAGGCCACAAGGTATAAAATAGTAAAATTAAAAGTTTTTATATTAGTAAAGAGAAGCTTCAATTTTAATCTCATATTATATTTATATAGTTATGTTACAGTAATCATAAGTGTCTGACTTGTCTACTGTATATATTAATTTGAACTATTATCGTACAGGTTAAAAAGCTATAAAAGAAGCTATTTCTTAGTCTGAATCAAGTTTGTTTGTTATTTATAGTTAGAGTAACTAACGTTAATACATATTAACGTTAGTTGGTTAGCTCTAGTTACAAATAAAATCTTCTAGGAGTGGTTTTAGTTCTTCATCCTCTAGTACACACCAGCTTATAAATGCAGTATAAGGGGATGATGCTTTGAGAAGTAATTTCATTTTATCCAAAGCTTCTTGTTTCTTTTCATCTAGTGTTAACTCATCAAAGTAAGTTATCTGAAGATCTCTAAACTTGTTAAATTGGTAAAATACGTTTTTTCTCAAATATGAAGATGTAACTTCTTTGTTGATTGTATGCGTACTATTAAATACTTTTTGAATTAGCTTCGTAGTAGTAAGAGTCTTTTCGTCAGTTTTTTGTGCGGATATGTTTAATTCTTTTGCATATGGAGTATGTGGAGGGAGATGTTTAATCGCTCTAATAACATCAACCTTATCATCGCAGCAATCTATAAGGTCGTTAAATTTAGCCAGTTTTATATTATTACACCGACCACAGGCTAAATATAAATTTTCCCAATCATACTTTATATCTTCATTACCACGATGGGCTATAAAGTGTTCTATATTAATGTTAAGCGGCTCTTTTGTTTCACAGATATAGCACTTTTTATGAAAAATTTT
This sequence comes from Pseudoalteromonas sp. Angola-7, assembly GCF_028599255.1. Taxonomy (NCBI): domain Bacteria; kingdom Pseudomonadati; phylum Pseudomonadota; class Gammaproteobacteria; order Alteromonadales; family Pseudoalteromonadaceae; genus Pseudoalteromonas; species Pseudoalteromonas sp. Angola-7. The sequence continues at coordinate 391,694 of NZ_JAQREL010000003.1, read as the reverse complement.
ATTTAGTGCTGTAAATACGTCTTTTTCAGAGTAACTATTTCTTTTTGCTAGTGACTCAGGGGCATCTATATTTCTTTTAACATTAAACATTATGATAGCCTAATTTTATTCTTTTGAAGAGCAAGTTTGGCTGTTTTAATGAAATATTCAGACTCTGGATCCATACCTTCAATATCATTAGGAAGGGTTTTTAGTACACTCTCAAGTGCCTTGATATTGATAGGCCTCTGTTCAAGAAGCGAACTAATGTTCTCTACGATTGATTGCAGGTGTTTCGATATAGGTAGTACGCCAAATAGCGCCTCAAGAACTGAGTCGTAAGAGTAAAGAGATAAGTTTTCTACTTGTTGTTGCTTAGATAAATCATAAATAACGACATCTTCAATAGACGAAACAACAAATGGCGAATGTGTTGAAACAATAAATTGGATTTGTGGAAATGATTTAGTTAAAAACTTTAAAATCTTTTTTTGTAGCGAAACATGCAAATGAGCATCAATTTCATCTATTATAATTATTCCACTTAAATCTTCAGGGTTGATTGAGCTAAGAGATATTTTTGTAAATAATTCTGCATACACAGACATTATTGAAGAATAGCCCGATGAAAGCGTTTGAAAGGTAAATGGTTCCTTATCTTTTTGATGAATTTTAAAAGAAAAAGACTCTGAATTAAATTTAACTTCTAAGCTATTATCTTCGAAAAGCTCTTTAAGATCACTTTCGAGCTTAAAAAACCACATAGAAATACGCTCGGCTTCAGTAGGATCGTTACTAATTTTTTTTGACTCTGAAAATGCTTGTTTAGCAATATTGCTTACTAAAAACTCTTCAAATAAGCTAGATGTATTATGTTTTCCTTTATTGCCATTTTTATCCTTAGCCCTCAACGCTTCAATACTTGATACTGATATTGGCTTTATTATTTTAGACTCCCTCATTGCATCAAACATTAGCAGAACAGAACTTTTATTTTTGTATTTCTCTATGAATTCAGCTGTATTGTTTAATTCTAAAATGGGGTTTCTCGCATCTTCTAATAAAGCTAAGTGTTCATTTAAGACGTAAGTAGTACGATCATAGTGTGCATCTGTTGGAGATTTGCTACTAATGTCTAAGCGTAAAGCTGTGACTATTCTTTCTAACTCTGCCACTGTTTTGTTTTGTTTATCGATTAACTTTTCATTGAGCTTAGTTTGTAATAGTTTGAGTAATGCTGTTTTACCACATCCATTACCTCCAGTAAGGATAATCGTTTTTCCTTGTGCATCAATTTCTATGTGCTTATTGGTGTAAGGTATCTTTGTTTTGATTTTTGTAACGTAAGCAGTCATTAAAGTTAATTCCTTTAAGCAATTTTAATTACTATACAGCTTATATTTTTATGATTCATCAAATCTGATAAATATAGATTCATAATCGCCTAAATTTAAGCAAATAGATTTATTTGTTGCTTAAGGGGCGAAAGTAACTTTATATAAACTGTCAAAAACAACACTGGTTTTAAGTAGTTAGTCATGTATACCGATTATATGTTTACATATAAAAGGTATCTATTATGTCTAGTTACACACCTACAGAGTGCTACTTAAATAACTTAGCGCCTACAGGGCGAAAATCTGTTATTTCACTGATAAAAAGTGTTAAAAACACTTTATTATTGAATGGTAAGCTAGCCGCATTACCATTGCACAGGTTAAGTTTTGAGCAGCTTTCTACACTTAAACAAAGCTTAGTACTCAATAATAAGTCAGCTAGAACTATCCAACTCACCTTTCAAGTAATTAAAGCCATAGCTAAAACTGCTTTTTTAATGAATTTAATTGAGCAGCACGAACTGGAAAAGTTTAATGTGCTTAAACTCCCTCATATAGAACCAAGCTTAAAAGGTAAGTCACTTACAGCCACACAGCTAAAAAGCATGTTAAAACAGCCCTACACACCACCTTCAATTATTAACACACGTGATATTGCATTATTGGCTTTAATGGCAGGTGCGGGATTAAGAAGATCTGAAGTTTCGGCCTTAAAGTTTAGTGACTTTTCAATGGCTGATCAGCTAGTTGTTATCCATAAGGGAAAAGGAAACCGTACTAGAACTCAGTATTTACCAGTGTGGGTATTAGAGTATTTAAGCTCATGGCTAACGGTACGTGGTAATAACGAGGGGCCACTATTTTGTGTGGTTTTAAATGGTAGAGCTATTCAAGCTCGTGGTATTTCACCTGAAACTATATATAGCGTTGTAACGGCCAGAACGAGTCATGTTTTAGGGGAAAAGTTTACACCTCATGATATGAGACGGACCTATATCTCATCGCTCTTGGCTAATGGTGTGGATATTTCGACTGTGAGTAAGTTGGCAGGGCATAAAAGCATTATTACCACACAGCTATACGATAAACGTGGCGTAGATAGTTTAAAACGCGCTGTTAATACTTTATCGGTGAATGGGTGAGGTGATTATGAATAAGTTGCTAATTAGCCAATTTACTAGCCATTATGGTATCAAGTTAATAGAGTCAGGCTTGTTTGATGATGATACATTTGAGCAATATAGCCCTAGGGAAGTACAGCAGCTATCTTGTTCAAAAAGATCAAATTTACCTATTGATTTGGATGATTTATACGAATCGTTTGTTGAGATAACCAAAGACTTTGACCAAAAGTTACTTTCAAAAAACAGCCGTTACTTTAGCAAAAGTATTGGCTTGCCAAGCAATGCTAACTCCCTTATTGAGTTTATTGTTGTTGGTACTCTCAAACCAACCATTTTTAAGTTTATAGAGCAGTTTATTACTAAATCTGCGTATTCATATTCTGATGCATTCAGTGTGTTATTAGGGCTTGGAGATATTGAGCTGGAAGAGTGTTTAGAAGCACTTGAATCGATTGGATTATACAAAAACCGTATTTTTGATTATGAGCTACCATTACTGCCTAAATCACTTGCCCATTATTTATTTACTAGCTCCCAATACAAGACTAAAGATGCATTAGGGTTATTTTTAAAAAATGAAGAGCCAGCTAGTTACAAGTTAAGCTCTTTTGGCCATAGGGATACGTTACACCTAAAAAGCCTATTAAATGGTTGGAAGGGATCAAATAATAAAGGCTTAAATATATTGATGTATGGGGCTATAGGTACAGGTAAGTCTGAATTAGCTAAGTCTTTATGTAGTAATGCTGACTTAGTTTTAATGAAGGTTAAATCTAGCTCTGAAGTTGATGCACAAGTTGAAAGACAGTTAGGCACAAAGTCTTCAACCAGCTACCGCATTCATAACTTATCTATGGCACGTAGGTTAATGGGGGAACGCCGTGATGGAGTGTTACTTATAGATGAATGCGAAGATATATTCGATGTAAACATGTTTGGCTCCAGTGAACCAAAAGAGCTTTTGCATAGCTTAATTGAAGAACCTAATGGTGCAGCCATATGGATAACGAACCATATTGAAGAAATCCCTGAAAGTTGTGTACGGCGTTTTGATTTTGTACTTGAAATGCCCCAACTAACCAAAGAAAAGCGTTTAGAACATGCCTTAGGGTACTTTAATGAGCTAAAAGTAAGTCAAAGCTTTATTGAAAAGGTGGTTTCGAATAAACACCTAAGCTTGGCGAATATAAGTAAAGCCAGCCATGGGGCTAGTTTATGTGGTTATGAGAGCGTAGCTGCACAAGAATTTATAGATTCATATGTTGAAGGGGTAATGGCTGCATCGGGTGTTGATTTAAACCAAATGCATTACAAACCTGAGCTTAAGTTTGACCATACCAATATTAACTTAAAGGGCTCATTTTCTAACCTTAATGATATAACCAACGCGCTGAATAACCATCATGGTGCGAGAACCTTATTATTTGGCCCTGCGGGTACTGGTAAAACAGCATTTGTTAACCATGTATGCCATGAAGCTGGTTTTGAGCTAATTAGTGTTCAGGCTTCAGATATTTTAAGTAAATGGGTGGGGGAGAGTGAGCAAAATATAAAGAACTTATTCATACGGGCTACAGAAGAAGGTGCGGCTATATTTATTGATGAAGCCGACAGCTTATTTTCAAGCCGTGAGGGCGCCACAAATAGCTGGGAGGTTCAATCCGTAAACCAACTATTGTGTAACCTTGAAATGTTTGAACTTCCTTTCTTTGCCGCCACCAATTTTAAAAAGCGTTTAGATAAAGCTTTATTGCGACGTTGTGACTTCAAGCTTGAACTAGATTACTTAACACCTGAACAAGTATCACGAATGATATTAAAGTTAACAGGCAAAAAAACCTTGGCTAAAAGTGAAACCGCTAAGTTGGTTGGATTAGATCGTATTACTCCTGGTGATTTTAGTGTGACAGCACGAAAAATGCGTTTTTTGAATAAAGCGCCGACATCAAGTGAAGTATTAGAGTTCTTGTTTGAAGAGCAGAAATTGAAAGGCGATTGTAAACGGCGCATAGGTTTTTAATTAAGTCGAGGTTGTAACAGATTATGTGTTCTAGCTCGTAGCTGCAACAATTGTTTAATTGCTATAGAGAGAGGCTGTAACTATTTTTTTGTAAGCGGTCTTACAATTGATATTTTAGATTTACCAATGTCCCTTTCAGATAATGTTATTGGTTCTATATGTTCAACCTTTTCTAGCTCTGCAATTAACTGCTCAAAAAGGTGATCGTGATCTTTGTATTCATCTATATTACTTTCTATATTTAGTATTTTCTTCAATTTAGAATAAATACCTTTGTTTATAGATATTGTTATTCTTTTATTATTGAACTTTAACTTTCTTATTCTAGCTAGGTAATTGTCCCAAATTGTTTTATCTAGAATTCTTAAAAGTGGTTTAACCCGATTGAAAATGGTTTTTAATCCTGTGAGTTTTTCTTCTAGCTCATTTTCTAATGATTCATTCGGGCTTTCTAATGATGTTAATTCCTCAATTAAATTTTTTATATTATTTATTTTTGATTTTGAATACTTTGATATTATTTCTCTTGTTTTTATTATTTCAATTTCCAACTCTGGCTTAATTTCCTTATTGTATAATTCATTATGTGAAATGTACCACTCCCAAATTTTAATGCTCTTTCTATTCATTATTAAACTCCATATGTCTTAGTATACTATTTCGTTCCAGAACTTTTTTGTGTTCATTTTCGTTTCGGAACGAATGGGGTTGAGTTTAGTTCTGGAACGGTTTTTGTGTTCATTTTCGTTTCGGAACGAATGAAGTTAAGTTTAGTTCTGGAACGGTTTTTGTCAAATGTCTTTTAGTTACGACTATTTGCAAAGGTGACGAAGCAGTGCCTGTAATCTTAATAATTTAAATCTGTAAAAAGTAAGTCCACATTAAAGATTAGGACTAAACATGAAAAATACAGATGAATTGTTCAATTATAACATCAGGTTAGTTGGACATGATAGATTAGATGAAGATTCAATTAGTTTATCGTTAGTAGATACTGTTATTGAGCATAGTAATAAAATATATACCTATTCTATAGGTGGAAGTGAAGTTAAAGAGTTCTCAATAGATCAGTTCATTTCGAGATACGGTTATGATTATCGAGAAATTGACTGTGTTTTTTGGAGCTTAGATACCTACAAATACTTGAAAAAAGAAAATTCATTTAAGCATCCAAAGATACATAATGTTATAAAAACTAAAGCTGAAAACAAAAATAAAGTAAAAAGTTTCTGTGGCGTTGAGTCTTCAAGTCACCTTGATTTTTTTGCTATAACTTTAAATGTAAAAAAAAGGCATGTTAAAAAATTAATTAGAGAGCTTTCAAATGAAGATTTAATAGAGAGATGCTCTAAGAAAAAACGGAAGTGTCGGTATTATAATCGAAAAGCTTTTAACGAAAGTGAACACTTTTATATTGATTACTCTCCAAAGGGGAAGGCGCGTAATTATTTGAAGGTAAGATGGAACCCTGCATTTACAAGTGAGAAATATCTTAGATATTTTTTCTCTAGACTGAAATCATTAGTTGGTAAAAGTTATAGTGAGATAGTTAATGAGTCCTTAATTTCTAGAGTTGATTTTGCATTAGATTTTAAAGGTGATTCAGTTAAAGATACTATATTAAATATAAGTGGCTCTTCTAAGTTAAATAACTATTTTAACAGTGAGTCAGTCATGGAAACAAAGATAGTTGGTGCAAGTGAGTTTAGATTGCAAGTATACAATAAGTCTTTACAACAAGGGTCTAATTGTCCTGATTCACTTAACAGAATTGAAGTCCAATTAAAAAGACCTAAGATAGACGAGTTAAGAGTTCAACTAAAAAACATTTGTAGTATTTTTGAAAAATCAAATAAAGTAAGAATGTATAGTAATACCGATAATAAATACTTTAGCCATGATGAAATGAATGATCTAAAATATTTAGGCGTGGTCGGATTAAGATCTTCTCTTAATAATTCTAATGAGAAGAAGAGGCTATCTCGAAATCTTGCTAAGATTGAAGTAACAGGTTTTGGTGATAACTTAATGGGCGGATCATTAGCAGAGTTACAAAAGCTCAAAAGGCTTTTATTAAAACCTTAATACGTAATTGGAATTGCGCCAAATAGTGTGCCAAAATCTACTTTTACGTTTGCCATAATTAATATAACGTATTGATTTTTATATTTATATTTAAGTCTCCCTGTTCACTTATAGGCTAACTCACTCATTCAACAAAAAAGCCCGCAGTTAACGCTGCGGGCTTTTTTGTGCCTAAAATTTGATGAAGTACTTAGTTGTTTTTTAAGGCTCAGGCTGTCCTTTTTTAAGTCGCTTACTGAGTGCTGGCTGCGATATACCGAGTAGTTGCGCTGCCATTGATTGATTTGAGTTGCTACGTTTCATAGCTTCTGCTACCAGTAATTCTGCGGCTTGTTTTAAAGTGGGTAGCGTTGATATTGACTCAAATAAGGGCTTTGCAAGCTGGGCTTGCATATCTAATTTGGGCACGGCGCTGCGTACGCTTTCAAACGCTTTCATAGACAGTGCGCCGCTTTGGTGGGTGCTCATTGCATCAAAGGCCATGGCGCGCAGCTCTCTTATATTGCCCGGGAAAGCGTAGTTTTCGAGTAAAATTAATAATTCTTTTGGAATACTTGCCACCGGTTTATTAAATTCTTGTGCGGCAAGCGTTAAAAAGTGCTCGAGTAATAAGGCTATATCTTGCTTGCGCTCTCTAAGCGGCGGAATATTTACATGATGAATTTTTAAACGGTAGTATAAGTCGTTTCTAAATTCGCCATTTTCTTTTTTAGTGAGTAAATTTTGGTGGGTGGCTGCAATAATGCGCGCGTTGATGCGCTTTGGGGTATCGCTGCCTACTGGGTAATATTCGCCTTCTTGCAAAAGCCTTAATAACTTTACTTGCGAGGCCAGGTTTAAATCGCCAATTTCATCAAGAAATAGTATACCGCCTGATGCGCGTTCTATCATGCCTTTGCGGGCTTGCTCAGCGCCTGTAAAAGCGCCTTTTTTATGGCCAAATAAGGTATCCGAAAATAAGTTATCGTCAAGGCCGGCTACGTTTACACACACAAGCTCGCCACTGCAGCTACTGGTTTCGTGAATGGCTCTGGCTATAAGCTCCTTTCCTACGCCACTTTCTCCGGTAATTAGAATAGGTTGTTGGCTATTTGATATAGACTCAATGTAATTAAACACCGAATGCATTTGATGATCCACACTAATAATTTTAGAAAACGCAGGATGCAGGCTTGTTTGGTTTTCTAGCAGATAGCCGCGCATGGCTTGGTTTTCTAGGTTTAGCTCTTGAAAACGCACCACCTGTATTATGCTATTGCTTAGGCGTTCGGGATCTTCTGTTTTTACATGATAACCATAAGCACCTAATTTTATACATTTTACAGCGGCTTCTACTTGGTTAATGCCGCTGATGATCACCACCGAAATATGCGGAAAAAGCTCTGTAATTTGCGCTATAAGCTCATCGCCACTGATATGTGGCATGTTTAAATCAAGCAATACAACGCGAACATTCCCTTGGTTTAGTTTGGCAATTACATCGCGGCTATCATTACATTGTACAATGTTGTTAATGCCGCAGTAGCGCTCTATTGCAAACGATATGCTTCGTAAAAAGCTGTTGTCGTCATCACAAATGAGGACCTCAAAACTAGGATATAAATTAGTATTCATAGTTCACTCTCGTGTTGTAATAAGGGTAGTGATAGCTTTACTTTTGTGCCTTTACCGAGGGTTGATTTAAAGGTGAGTTGGCCTTGGTGATCTGCCACGATCCCCGCTGATACAGAAAGCCCTAAGCCGGTGCCGCCAGATTGTCGTTTGGTGGTATAAAACGGGTCGGTGAGCTTAATTAAGTGCTGTTGATCAATGCCTACGCCTTGATCTTCAATGCTCAGCACAACCTGATTGTGTTTAGTATGGAAATAGCTGGTGATAATAATTTTTTGCGATTTGTCTTCAAGCGCTTGGCAGGCATTTAAAATTAAATTTACGATTACCTGCTCGATGCGGCTGCCGCTGCCTTTAAACGCAGGCAGTGAGTTGGCTAAGTTAACCTCTAAGTGGTTTGTCGAGTTTTTAATTTGATTTGTGACTAAGCGAATAGAGCGGTTTGTTAGTAGGTTTAAATCTAGCTGCTCAGTTTTCTCATGCGATGCTTCACCTTTTACGGCAAAGCTTTTTAAATCCTCTACTATGCCCTTTACCTTGTTACTGGCGATGTGCATATCGTCTAAAATTTCTGGCAGCATATGTTTAAAGCGCTGATAGCTTACACCGGCAACAAGAAAGTCGCCTTGGCGTGCTTGATGCTCATCAAGTATGTCTGTTGCATCTTCAAAGGCTTCTTTTATAAACGGAAAATTTAACGTTAAAATGCTACAAGGGTTATTTATTTCGTGAGCTACTCCCGAAACCAGTACCCCTAGTGAGGCCATTTTATCTGCATGAAGTAGCTGTAACTGCTGCGCTTGTAGCTCTTTGGTGCGGCTTTCTACTTTTTTCGCAGGGCTTTGTTCCAAATTATCACCACAGTGCTAATTAGTAGCAGCACCACTACACATATACCCGCTATTACGCCAGCTTTTGACCAAGGTGATACGTTTAACGGGCCAAACCATTTGTCGTAAATTTCTTGCTGTCGGCCGGTGTTTTTTAAAATAGCTAAGCCTTGAGTAAATTGCGATAACAGCGCTTCATCTGCGGTTTTAGTGGCATAGCCATAAAGCCGGTTTCTTTCTAGGCTAGAAATAGCAGTGATGTTTGATAGCCCCAATTTTTTACTTAAATATAAGCCGGGTAAGTTTGAAACCACTGCAAAGTCATAGCGGCCAGAGGCAAGCAAGCGCAGGGCATCGGCATGGGTTTCAACCGGTATAAGGGTAATGTTTAAGCCTGAGTGGTTAAGCATATCAAATGCCGAGCCATTGCTTTGTACAATAACGCGGTAGTTTTCAAGCTCGCTGTAGTGCGCTATTTTAGGGCTATTGTCGCGCGCAAATATAGAGTGGTTAACAAACGTGTGCGGGCTAAAGTTATACAGATCGGTGCGCTCGGGTGTGGCGGCCATGCCTTGTAAAATATCCACATTTCCACGGTCAAACTCGGCTCTTATTTCGGCCCAGGGCATTAGCTTTATTTTTATATTAAGCCCCATTACAGCGGCTATTTCTTGGCTAAGTTCTACGTTGTAACCTGTAAGTTCACCATCTTCGTTAATAAACTCATAAGGGGGGTAGTTAAAATCTCCGCCCACTATAATTTGTTTAGGCTGCGATAAATTAGCTTGAGCAATGCAGTTTAGGCTATTAATACCCAGTAGGCTTAGTAGCGCTATTTTTAATACATAAAACCAAGCGTTTTGTTTAATAAACAAGTGAGTAAACCTCTGCATTTTTTAGTTGTGGTAGTGCGTTAGTAAATTGTCTAAACAGTACAAATAAAATGGCGTTTATGTTCCTTTTACAGCCGCAAAAAGGTTGTTTTTAGTTGGCAGCAGGGGACTATAGTCTGTATTTTAATTTTATATAAATTAGGTACTAACGAATTTATCATGGTTTTAAGTCTTATCTATTTATACTTTAAACTAAATAAGAATAAATTAATTGTTAATTAAGGTTTTTTGTAAGGCAGTTATGTCTTTTTAAGGCTGTTTAATAAAATAAAAGCGATTTAATATCGGCTATTAAATCGCTTTTATTGGTTGGGCCTATTTAGAGAATGTTGACCTGTGTAGATTAAAGTTTTTCAAGCTAGGGAAGTTTAAGCAAGGCGCTGGCTTTTAAGCGAGTAGGCTTAATAATCGCTTTTGCTAAATACTAAACTCACTACTGTAAATTTAATCACGATTGGTCAACATGCCTTAGTACTAAAACTTCATGTTTAGGTTTACTTGAATGCGATCGCGGCCATTGTTGTTAGTGGGTATATCGTTATTAATATTATCTACGCTAAACCATCTTAAATCGGCATTTAGGTTCTCTGCAATTTTGTAATCTAGCTGTACGCGTGTGCCTTTAATATTGGTATAAGAACCCGGAGTATTAGTTTGCGTAAACGCGCCGTTCATAGGTAATGCATAGGCTTCGGTGCGTAGCACGTAAAAACGCAGGCCAAACTGTTTATTAATTTGATAACGAGCATGTACAGTAAACGCTGTATTTTCGCTGTCGGCTTCACTTGTGTAGTAATCGGCTGCAAAGCGCACTGCGCCATAACGTACATCAAGGTTGTAGGTCATTACGTTGCCTGCTTGGTCATCATCTAGACCCGACTCAGCACTGGCATAGGCCGTATCTGAGGCGCTGACAAAAATTCCGCCAATACCGGCTTTAACGTTAATGTTATTAAAACTTGTAGCATATACACCTTGTAGCTGTTGCCAGCTAGCATCGCGCTTGCCTTCGCCATTATCGACGTTTTCTTCAAGAATAATATGCCCCGCATTAACGCTAAACGTATTGTTACTCCAGTTAGCTTGTACACCTTCTAGCGCTATATCGTCACGAAAAAGCAGCTCTGATGAATGCATATAAACGGGTGCCGCTTTACCAATATATACTTGGGTGTTACTAAGCCCTGTGTACTTCATAAAGGCGCGGTCTAAACCAAAGTCATCGTTATCGCTGGTATCGGTGATACCAAAGGTTTGATGGGTTGAATCGTGTTGGCTTGAGGTTGTTCTAAAGCGCATTTGCGCTGACCAGTTATCGGTAGCTGCGTATTTAATACCAAATCGGGCACGTAAACGGGCGCGGCTTGTTGAGTCAATTGTATCGCCTTCGGTGCGCTCAAAGCGCATACGCATATCGCCAAATAGCTTAACGGCTTCAAGGCCATTTAAACCTTCAATTGTAATATCTGCGTGGGCAGGCTTAGCTAAGGCAATAACACCTAATGCAACGGGTAAATAGATAAGTTTACTAGTCATGGTTTGTTCTCTATAAAATTACTAAATCGAGGGTTATTGCTTAGCGGGTTGAGCCGCTGTGTTGTCTTGGTTGTAAAGGGTTTCGTCAAGCTCGCCTTCGCTTTTACCAATTAATAAAGTAACCATTAAGTCGCCAGTTACATTTATGGTAGTGCGCGCCATATCTAAAATTCGGTCAATACCGGCAACTATTGCAATGCCTTCAAGTGGTAAGCCAACGGTGGTCAGTACTAGTGAAAGCATAATAAGGCCTGCACCGGGTACACCAGCAGTGCCTACAGAGGCTAAAGTAGCTGTAGCTATAATGGTTAAGTAATCTGTTGTGGTGAGGTCAATACCAAAGGCTTGGGCAACAAACAGTGCTAATACGCCTTGGTATAAAGCGGTGCCATCCATGTTAATAGTGGCGCCTACAGGCAGTACAAAGCTTGATACAGTACGCGATACACCTAAGTTTTGGGTGGCGCATTTAATGCTGGCAGGTAAAGTACCTGAGCTACTTGTGGTGGTAAAAGCAATTATTTGCGCTTCGATAATACCTTTATAAAAACGTTGTGGATTAAGCTTGCCTAGTAAGCCTACAAAGCCGCCACCTAACACTAAAACGTGAATAATACAGCCTAGGTATACTAAGCCAATTACTTTTATAAGTGGCAGTAAAACATCCAGTCCGTATTTGCCAGATACCCAAGCCATTAATGCAAATACACCGTATGGTGCTAGCTTCATTACAAGCTCAGTTAATTTGTACATTGCATCGGCTAGGCTTTCAAACATTTTGCTAGCGGGTTCGCCTTTTTCACCAATTAGGTTTAAAGCAATGCCTAAGCTCAACGCAAACACAATAATTTGTAAAATATTACCAGAGGCTAATGAGCCCACTGGGTTTTTTGGTACTAAACCTACAATGGTGTCTACTAAGGTAGGGCTTGGTTTAGCATCAGCCACTGTGGTTGCAACCATATTTAAGCCTGCGCCAGGTTCAAACAACAGCCCAAGACCCAAACCAATCGAAATAGCTACTGCGGTGGTGGCTAAATAAAATACGATTGACTTAACACCAATACGCCCCATTTTAGTGGTGTCTTTCATTGAGGTAACACCAACAATTAATGAGCAAAATATAAGCGGTACAATTAACATTTTTATGGCGCTAATAAATAGCTGGCCAATTGGTTTTATATATTCAGCATTATTGCCTAACAGCATGCCGGCAATAATACCCGCTATCATACCTATGAGTATTTTTAGCCAGAGCGCCATTTTTTTAGGCTCGTTGTTATTAATACTTGTTGTACTGGTCATAGTGTTATTCCAATTATTTATAATATTTAGTGGGAGCTATTTAACTTTTGCTTAGGGCGTTAACGCGCATATTGCACCGGCACGTGCACAGGCCACACAAGGGGCTTGCAATTTTATGGACAAGCTTTCGTTAGCCTTTTTAGATAGGGGTTGTTTGTACACGTGCATAATTAAGCTCTAAAGTTGTTAGATTATTGTTATTGCATTAATAATGCCAAGCACGGTTTTGTTAATAACGTATTGAATGTTATTGATTTTATTGTTTTTGGTTGGCGGTTTGTTAATATAACTTTTTGAATAATTATTAATAATGAAAGGCGGGTTAAAGGCGGCTTAAATGATGATTTATAAATAACTCATTTAAAATCAATTGGTTGATAGGTGTATAACTTTTATTATTGGTATAACAAAAGTTATATTTAATGCATTAATTAATCATATTTTTTGATTTTTTAGGGTTTAAAACATTATTAAGCTGTATATTGGCTGTATGTGGTTTTATTTTTTCTTATACGTTTAGCTTAGATAATATTTTTACCCTGTTCAGGATCCCGTGATTTTTCAGCTTGATCACGAATTTCGTCGGTATCACTACTTACATCATCAACCGTTTCATTTTGCTGCTGCAGCTGCTTAGAGCTTTGCTGAGTAGTTAAAGGTTGCTCAGCTTTGTTGGTGGGCTTTTGTGTATCACTCTCATCAGGTGCACTGAGTAAAATACGCTCGCGGGCATCATCTGGCATACTGATGTTTTGCGCTGTAAATTCGGTTACTAGCTCACGCATTAACTGCGAGGCCACTTTTAGCGGACTATGTTGCTCGCTGTTAACCCAAAAAAACAGATTAAAGTTAATTGTTGAGCTGCCTAAATTATTGATCAGCACTTGTGCTGGTGGCTCAGTAATCACACCCGTTTGCTTGTTTGCAATTTCAAGGGCGAGTGTTTGGCAGTAACGAATATCGTTATCGTAACCTATGCCAATCACCACCTTGGCACGCATTTTTGGATTTGCAGTTAGGTTTTTAATGGTATTTTTATAAACCGTGGCGTTAGGTATTTGTATATGGTTGCCATCGTAATCAACTAAGGTGGTTGCGCGAGCGGTGACCTTTTTAACCACACCTAAGCGGCCATCGACTTCTATTACATCGTCTATTTTAAATGGCCGTTGAACGCTCAACAGCAAGCTAGCAATAAAGTTCTCTGCTATGTCTCTAAAGGCAAAGCCCAATATTAAGCCTATTAATCCGGTTCCGCTCATAATAGCAATAGCAAATTCGGTAAGTCCTGCTAAACGTAAAAATAAATACACGCCCAGCAATAAAATTAAAATGCTAATCCCGCGTTTGGCCACTAAGTGCACAAGTTTACTGTCGGTCATATAAATGAGCGGTTTTACTAACAGCTTAGACAAAGGACTGGCGACAAAGTAGCTAATAGTTAAAAGTATAAAACCTAATAAAAGAGTGGGTAATATTTGCGCTGTTGCGTGAAGTAATTGCAAACTTTGGGCGTATAAATACTGCCAACTGAGCACGCTTTCTGGGGTGTTTAAGGCATTCACAGCCGTGGTGTTCACTGCAATTAGCATAGTTATATGGCTGTTCATGGCGTATTACCTTGGTATTTTAAATAATCTAGCAAGCAGCAAGTTTAATACCAATGCCAAAAGCACAGCTTGGCAAACTTTTTGCTCGATAATAGGCTAAAAAGGAGCAAACAATGAGCAAACCTAAACGGGGACAACATGCCGAGCAGCCAGTGCACATTCCGGTTATTGGTTGGTGGGACATAGCCAAACGTATTTTTAAGCAAATGAGCCAAGATAACTTATCGCTGGTTGCAGCGGGCGTTGCGTTTTATGCCTTACTTGCTATTTTTCCTGCTATTGCTGCAATGGTTTCTGTGTATGCGTACTTTTCATCGCCCACCGATATTAGTGAACACCTGAGTAAAATAGTTACCTTATTACCGCAAAGCACGAGCGATTTAATTTTATCTCAGGTCTCGAGCTTGGCTCAAACCTCTAACGCCAGTTTAAGCTTAAGTGCAATTGGTACACTTATTCTTACTATTTGGAGTAGCTCTAAAGGCAGCCAAGCGCTCATTACTGCCTGTAACATTAGTTATCATGAATACGAAAAGCGCTCATTTTTTCATGCTCAGTTAGTACGTTTTTTATTTTCGGTAGGGGCTATTTTAGTGGCTATTTTTGCTTTGCTAATTATAGGTATTTTACCCATAGTACTTAATTTAGTGGGCTTAAAAGAAAGTATAGACTTACTAATAAAGTTAATATCGTGGCCATTACTCGCCTTTATGTTTAATTTTGCATTGGTGCTTTTATATCGCTATGCACCACACAGAAAACCCGCTAAATGGCGCTGGATCACACTTGGCTCGTGTATTGCGACTGTATTATGGATTTTAGCCTCAATTGGTTTTTCGTTTTATGTGTCTCACTTTGCAAGCTACAACGAAACGTATGGTTCGTTAGGCGGGGTAGTGATTATGCTAATGTGGCTCTATATAAGTGCCTATATTATTACGCTTGGGGCGGTAATAAATGCGGCAACCGAACAACAAACAGCGAAAGATAGTACCAAAGGCCCCGCTAAAGAACGCGGTAAACGCGGCGCCTACGTTGCTGATCACCTTGATGTAGATGAGCCGACAAACTCTTAGCCCGGCTCATTATTGCACAAGCTTATGAGATGCTGAGTAAATGCTTGGCCAACGGGGCCTAAACGGTCATTGTCGGTGCACATTAAATAAAGCTTTAAGGAGCGGGTTGTACCTTGCTCTAAATTAAGGGGCTTAAGTGTGTTGTTTTTAAGATAAGGTTTAATTTGTGCACTAGGCAGCCATGCATAACCAAAGTTTTGGCTAACCATATCAATAGAGTTACGTAAGTGACTTACTGTCCAGCGCATATCTGCCCCAAGCCAGCCGTCGTCGTGGCTGGTGTGGGTGGCCGAATCGCGAACAACTATTTGCCTGTGTAATTTAAGCTCTCTGTAGGTCAGTGGTTCAGTGCGCTGGTGTAAGGGGTGATCAGGGTGCGCAACGGCAATAAATTCTATATCGCACAAGCTATGGCAATTAATGCCATAAAGCGCAATAGAGGTAATTGCTAAGTCGACCACTGCATTGGTAAGTAATTCGTTTGCGCCGTTAAGTACGCTTTCTATCAGTTCTATTTTTACCAGCGGGTATTGCTCATTAATATGGCTTAGCGCTTGGTACAATAAATGCTGCGGAAACACTTCATCTACCGCTATTTTTAATGTGCTTTCAATACCTTCGCTTAATGTATTAGCAACAGATTCTATTTTGCTGGCTTCATCTATTAAAAATTCGGCGCGGCGCAATATAAGCTTACCGTTTTCGGTTAAATACGCTTTACGGCCTTTTACTTCAAGCAATTTTACTTGCAGTGCCGACTCTAACTTTTGCACTGCATGGTGCACGGTTGATTGGCTTTTAAATACCGCGCTGCTAGCACCGGCAAACCCACCATGCTCTACAACAGCTTTAAACATTCTCCATTGCTCGAGTGTTGCCTTTGCCATTTTAAACCTTGTTACTACTTACTATTGATTAAACTACCTGACCGTGTAGACACTCTATTTATTGCGTAACTACTTATTTATTATTGGCAATAACCATTTTTTTGCTGCTCAGCAACGTCATAAACTCTTTTTTAGGCACTGGCTTTGAAAACAAATAACCTTGCCCGTAGTCGCATCCTGCTTTTAGTAGTAGTTGCATTTGTTGCTGCGTTTCAATTCCTTCAGCAATAACTTTTAGACCAAGCTGGTGGGCCATTACAATAATGGCTTCACATAAAGCAAGCTCTTGGCTCCCTGCCTTGATATTATCAATAAAGCGTTTATCTATTTTTAGGTAATCGGTATCCATTTCCTGTAAGTACGCGAGCGATGAATAGCCGGTGCCAAAGTCATCTAGCGCTAATTGCACACCTGACTGGACTAATGTTTTTAAGCGACTTTGAGTTAGTGGCTCTGGGTTGACCATAAGGCCTTCTGTGATCTCGGCCACAATAGAGGAGGCGGGTAGTTTGGCTGCTTTTAAAATCTCACACCAATCGTCAATTCCGCTATCGATTGTTGATAACTGCACAGGAGAGACATTTATACTAATTTGAAATTGCTCCCCCATGGTGGTGTTTATTTCTTTTAGGGTGTGTATTGCTTGTGTAAATACAAATTGGCCCAGCGCATTTATTTGCCTAGTTTCCTCAGCAAGCGGTATAAACGTCGCCGGCGAGACTAACCCCTTTTTAGGGTGGTGCCAGCGAATAAGCCCTTCGGCTTTATGAATGTGCAAATCGTTTAATGCCACAATAGGCTGATAAAATAACTCAAATTGTTCAAGCTCTATGGCGGAGCGTAAATCTTTTAATAGCTGCATACGCGCTTGCGCATGAATACGCATATCTTTTGAAAAAAACTCAAACCCATTACGGCCGTTATTTTTAGCTTTATACATGGCTTGGTCAGCAGCTTTTAATAGCAGCTCTGTACTTTGGCCATCGCTAGGTGCGCATGCAATGCCCATACTAGCGCTAATAAATAGCTCCTCGTCTTCAAGCTGTATACTTGATGAAAGGCTTTGCAATATATTGCTGGCAATTTGGTTTATATGGCGACTGCTTTTAACATGGTCATATACAATCACAAACTCATCACCGCCAATACGCGCGACAAAACTGGCGTTTATTGCAGCTTGAATTATCCGTTGAGAAGCTAATTTAAGTAGATTATCGCCATAATGATGGCCTAACGTGTCATTAATATCTTTAAAGTGATCAATATCGAGCAGCATCACAACAAGTTCGCATTTGTCGCCTGTTACTTCTTCAAAACGCTTATTTAAACGCTCTTTAAGCTCAAGCCTATTTGGTAAATCAGTTAAGTGGTCGAAGTGAGTTTTTCGCCATATGGTTTCATCGGCTTGTTTTTTTTCTGTTAGGTCGGTAAAAATGGCCACCCGGCGAGTAGGCATGTTTTTATCATCGTAAACGGTATCTATGATCAGAAACTCGGTATAGGTGTCGCCATTTTTTTTACGATTAATTATCTCACCCTGCCAACGGCCAGTTTCTCTGAGCTCTGCCCACATTTTTTCATAAAATGCTTTTGAGTGTTTGCCAGATGCTAAAATACGGCTGGTTTTACCTATCGCTTCTTCTTTGCTGTATTGGGTTGTTTCGCAAAAAGCAGGGTTTACGTCATAAATAATGCCGTCGGGGTCTGTAATCATCATCCCTTCACTACTATTACTGTAAACAAGCGACGCTAAATGAAGTGCTTTTTCGTTGACCTTTTTTTGGCTT
The DNA here is from genome assembly GCF_028599255.1 of Pseudoalteromonas sp. Angola-7. NCBI lineage: Bacteria > Pseudomonadati > Pseudomonadota > Gammaproteobacteria > Alteromonadales > Pseudoalteromonadaceae > Pseudoalteromonas > Pseudoalteromonas sp. Angola-7. The sequence goes on along the minus strand of NZ_JAQREL010000003.1, from coordinate 373,614 downwards.
ATATCTCTAAGAACAATAATGTATTCATTATTAGTGAGTGCATTGATTCTTGCCTCAAAAAAGTGCTCTTTAGATTTTTTAAACAATGTAAACTCAATGGTTTGTGAGCCCTCTAAAGTACCTAATTGAGAAAGCAGTAACTCTGCGTTGGCCTCAGAGAGTACATCAACTAATTTTAAAGCTTTGCCTGTCTCAACGTTTAGCACAGGGCTAATATAGCCGCCAATATAAAGGATTTTGCCTTGGGCATTTATACGTATGTAGGTATCGGGTAAAGCATTTAATAAGCTCATTAATTCGTTGTGCTTATTTTTTAATTTAGCCTCTGCAGATAACCGGGTTTGTGCCATAACAGCAAAACGGTCATAAAGCGCGCGCAGCTCTGGGCTATTGGGCTTTTTAATATGCTTGGGCATAGTGCCATTTGCCAGTTCATCTGTGGCTTTGGTTAAATTAGCGATAGGCTTAAATATACTTTGTTCAATTAAGCGCCTAGCTAGCAGCACCAACAGGGCAATAGCCGTTAAAAACGCAAAAAAGGTTTTAGCAAAGCTTTCATTAACTTTATTAATAAAGTCTTCAACCGAAACGGCTATATAAATATCTAAATTATTATCATGGCCGTCTTTGTATATAACTGAGCGGTGAAAAACCTGGTTTTCGCCTTCTGCATTTTTAAACACGGTTAACGAGCTTTTATCGTGAAGTAAATCTATGTCAGTAATTTTTTGGCCTAAATTACGTGGTTGATTAGGGTAGTTGGCCAGTATTAAGCCATTTGAGTCGGCAATAACGGCCTTGGCATTGTTAGGTAATTTTGCTTCGCTTAAGGCGATATTCCACCAATTCAATGCAATAACGGTAACCAGTGTGCCTTTTAGTTGGTTATTACTATCTATAATTGGGTAGGCAAAATTGACACTTTGCGCTTGAATACTTCGGTCGTATTGAAAATACCCTACCGAAAAACTTTTATTACTAATGGCATTTTGAAAATAAGTACGATCGCTAATATTAATATTTTTACTACGACCATTTGTCACGCACTGTAGGTCGCCATTTTTATCAACAATACCTATATTTGCAATATTCTTATAAAGGGCTTTTATTTCGTAAAAGTAATTAGGGCAGGTTGTGGGGAGTGTTTCATTTTTTGCTGTTTTATCGGCTAAATAAATAGTAATACGTTTAACATCATCAACCATTGCTTTTTGATGTTGTGTCAAGTGCTTAGCGATGTTTACTATTCTTTCTTCACTTTTTTCAATGGCAGCATCACGCTCATACCATAGCGTAAATACCGTCACAGCGGCGCCGGGAATACTAAGTAGGATGAGTAGCCTATACAGCTGACTTTTAAGCGATGAAGTAAAAATAAGTTTTCCTTAAGCTCTGCGTCCCTAAAAAGTGATTGTAGACATAAAAGCCAAAAATAACCATACAAAATATAGGGTTGCACTAAAAAGTTATTAGAAATCAGCTTAAGTCTGTGTTTTTAATCATGAAGCTTATTATGCCAAATAAACGAATTATCAAAATAAGCACTAAACTTTCTAAAAAATAGAATGTTTTGCTCGATTTAAAGACATAGTCGTATTGTTTTATGAATGCTTTAATAAGCTCATTAATTAATCTACTACAGTATTTTAAATATGAACATAGCAAAAGTGTTAACTGCTTACGCCACCCAAGATGGTGATGGTGTAAACATAAGTCGAATACCTGGTTTTGATGGCAAATATCTCGACCCTTTTTTAATGATTGATGAGCTAAAGTCTAACAATGAAAGTGACTATATTGGTGGCTTTCCACCGCACCCTCATCGCGGCATTGAAACCTTTACGTACATTATTAAAGGTGGCTTTGAACACCAAGATCAAATGGGTAACAAAAAAGCGATCCGATCTGGTGATGTACAATGGATGAGTACAGGTAGAGGCGTAATGCACAGTGAAATGCCACTAACAGATGCAAAAGAGGGGCTGCATGGCTTTCAAATTTGGATCAATATGCCCAGTGGCGAAAAAATGCGTGCGCCACGTTATCAAGATACTACACAAAATCCAGCGCCTGAAGTCACTAACAAGCACGGTGTGAGCTTTAAAGCTCTTGCGGGTAATTGGCAGTTTGAAGATTCTACGTTAACGTCGAGTTTGCAAAGCTTAGCGGCCAATGCTGCACTGGCCAATGTTACTCTCCCCGTTAATACACGCATGCAGTTAGCAGGGCTTAAACAACGTAAAGTGATGATCTATGTTCATACAGGTGAGCTTATTACAGGTGACGAGCAAACATTTAATGCTGGCAAGTTGCTTATATTAAGTGAAAACAGTGACATTGATATATCTTCACAAAAGGGGGCGGGGATACTTATTTTAGCGGGTAACCCACTTGAGCAACCTATTGCACATATGGGCCCATTTGTAATGACCACGCAAGAGGAAATTAAACAAGCGGTGCGTGATTATCAAAACGGTGAATTTGGCAACATTTAATAGTTAATTGAGGAGGTTATTATGGGTTTATTAGTTGATGGCCAATGGCAAGACAAATGGTACGACACCGACTCGAATAATGGTAAATTTAAACGCGAAGCAGCACAGCTTCGTAATTGGATCACAAAAGATGGCAGCCCAGGACCTACAGGAAGTGGTGGGTTTAAAGCGCAAGCAAATCGCTACCACTTATATGTTGCCTTAGCGTGCCCGTGGGCGCATCGCACACTTATATTCAGACAGCTAAAAGGCCTAAGCGATATTATTAGCGTATCGGTAGTCAGTCCAGATATGTTAGATAAGGGGTGGAGCTTTGATAAAGATAACCTCAGTAGCGGCGATGATTTATTTAATAGTGAATACTTACATCAAATTTATACCAAGCACGATAAAAATTACAGCGGGCGAGTAACTGTGCCTGTGCTTTGGGATAAGCATCAAAATAAAATTGTTAGTAATGAATCTGCAGATATTATTCGTATGTTCAATACCGCATTTAATGAAATTACGAATAATACGGATGACTATTACCCACAATCACTACACGCTGATATTGATGAAATTAACGACCTTGTTTATACCAATATTAATAATGGGGTATATAAAACGGGTTTTGCAACTACACAAATAGCATACGAAGATGCATTTACTGCGTTATTTAAAGCGCTTGATAAAGTAGAGGGCATACTAAGTAAAAATCGTTACCTGATGGGGAGCACATTAACTGAAGCGGATTGGCGTTTATTTACCACGCTCATCCGGTTCGATAGCGTGTATGTGGGGCATTTTAAGTGTAATCTACGCACCATTGAAAGCTACCCAGCGCTAAGTAACTATGTACGTGAGTTATACCAAATAGAGGGAGTAGCCAGTACGGTTAACCTTGAGCATATTAAGCGACATTACTATCTTAGCCACACAATGATCAACCCAACGCAAATTATTCCAAAAGGGCCGGCGTTAAACTTTAGCCAAAACCATAATAGAGACGAGTTGGACTAAGAGGTATTAAAGTAAGCGGCAATTGCACTTTTAAAAAAGCTTTTATAAATGCAATTGCTGCTATGCAAATAACTTTACCAGCCAGCCGTATTTTCGCACAAAGCTGGTTTCGCTTTTGCCAGCTTGAACCGTTGCTCCGGCTAAAAAAGCTGATGCCAATCCTACCTTGGTGGCTGCAAAGCGCTTAAAGCGATACTTTATCGCTGCATGGTGCTGGCGTTTTAATGCATGCTGTAAATCCATTTGCTTATTTAACGTGTCAACGTTCTCATTGGGTTCTTTAATTAGAAAATTAACGAGCATGGTTATTTCCTTATAGATTTAAAAGTTGCTTTAAACTTTTAATCGTTTTACTAAAGCCAATTTTATTGCTTAGGTATACGGTATTTCGCCAAAGCCAAATTAAACAAATTATTTGCGCGAGTGCAGCAGTAGCAAAGCTAAGCCAAACCGAGCCAAATAAATCATATACACTGTAGCCAATTGCACCTAGTAAGCCGGCCCACAACAAAATCAAACCACTGGCAAAACATCCTAAAAATATAGTGATCAACGCCATTGATCGTAACGACAGCTTCCACTCAGCCTTTGCAAGTTGGTGGGTAAGCTTTCCTTGCGTTTTATAATCCTCCTTGAGCTGGTCAGAGTATTCAATGATCTTTGCTATATGATCCTGCCAATCATCCTTTTGGCTAGGGTCATCAGTTGTTTGATTTTGAGCATTACCGTCCGTGGTTGCTGTTGTTTGTGAGCTACTCATTATTTATTACTTACGACGAAATAGTGACGTTACAAGCATACCCGCCGCAAAAGCAATACCTGCTGTTGCTAGCGGATTTTCTGAGGCAAAAGCGCGCGTTTTTGCGCTGCACTCAGTTAGTTTTTCACGAGCAATAAGTTGTTTTTCGCTTAGTGCTTCTGCAGAGCTTGAAGCGCCTTTACGTACGCTTGACTCAGCAACTGATGCCTTGCTTGAAAGTGCATCTACTGCATCGTGTGCTACAGACGTTGCTTTTTCAGTCAACGGTGCCTCACTCTCTTTTTGTTTAAGATCAGGTTTCATGTTTGTTTCAGTATTCGGTTTTGTATTTGTTGCAGTAGCCATAATCAATCCTTAATAAATAAAATAAAAAAATTTAACTGGTGCTATAGCAGATGCAACGATTAAACCAACCATTAAAAATAATTTAACCACTTGATTTTATTGTTTTTATATATTTAAGGTAGGGTGCGGTAGATTAAATAAAAAGCAGCATGAAGTAAGTATTGCTGCTGTGCTAAGTAAATTTTACATGGCTATAAACCTAGGGCCTGTTTACCTTTCGAGATTTAATTTGCAGCAGTCTGTTTGGGATTTAGGCAAGGTAGAGCCTATGTAGTGTGGTTATTCCCCATAAATAGGCGATAACGACGTATAAATGTCAAACAGGCGCTGCCCGAAGGGTTCTGCCTAGGGGGCATTTACTCTTTGTTACTCGGTTTTTACTTAGCCCACTAGGTTACAAACCTCACGCCGCGATTAAATACCCCCTAGATTGAACAAATTATAATCCTTAAAGGTCAACAGGCCCTTGATTCATTTTTTTGTAATTATTCATTGATTATTCAGTAAGCAAATTATGTAAACCAAACGTTATTAGTATCGCTTAAAAAAATTTTATCTACTACCTCCACTTTTTCCCACGTAATTCAATCGCTTTGCGTAAAGCCTTATTTTTTCTAGCTTAGCGAGACGTTAAAGCTGGTCAGCTTACTTGACAAAAAGGCTTGTCAAGCCCTAAACTGGAGCACTGTGGTAAAAAGTGGTTTTTAGTGGATCTAACTGGATCAAATTAATCGAAACTCGATTACACAATTTAAAAGTAGGCTTTTTATGTTTCGTGGCGCTAGTTCACTGAGCTTGGATGATAAAGGACGTTTTGCGGTACCGACTAAGTACCGAGACGCTTTGCTGTCTGAAGATCAAGGAACGGTAATATGTACCATTGCGCTAAACGAGCCGTGTTTATGGTTGTATCCTCTTGCACAGTGGCAAGAAATAGAAAGCCGCTTATCTAAAATCTCTAATATGAATCCACGCGCTCGCCGAATGCAACGTATGTTGTTAGGTAATGCCACAGAGTATCAACTTGATAAAAATGGTCGAATTTTGCTGGCGCCTTCATTGCGTAGCCACGCAGAACTTGGCAAAAAGATCATGCTAGTTGGTTTAATGAATAAATTTGAAATTTGGGATGAAGCGCGTTGGCACGAACAAATGCGCCAAGACACTGAGCTGGAAAGGCTCGGCGATTTTGAAGCAAACCAAGATTTAGATAATTTCACACTCTAACGGCACTAAAAAAGGCAAACACAAGCTAATGACTGCGCAATTTGAACACGTATCCGTATTAATGGACGAAACCATCGATGCTCTTGCAATTAAGCCAGACGGCATATACATGGATGGTACTTTTGGACGTGGCGGACACTCAGGTCAAATACTTGCTCGACTTGGTGAGCAAGGGCGTTTACAGGCCATTGATCAAGACCCACAAGCAATAAAATCGGCTGAAAAATTTGCCGATGACGCACGCTTTGCTATAGCTCACACCCGCTTTTCTAACTTATACGATGTTGCAGAGCAAAACGATCTGTTAGGTAAAGTTGATGGCATTTTATTAGATATTGGCGTGTCCTCACCCCAGCTTGATGACGCAGAGCGTGGCTTTAGCTTTATGAAGGACGGCCCTCTTGATATGCGCATGGACCCAACAAGTGGGCGCAGTGCAGCGCAGTGGCTAGCCGAAGCTGAGCTTGAAGACATTACCCATGTAATTAAAACCTACGGTGAAGAAAAATTTGGTAAGCGTATTGCCCACAAAGTACTTGAGGTAAGAGAGCACACGCCAATTACCACAACCAAGCAACTTGCCGATTTAGTCGATGAAGCGGTGCCCGTTAAAGATAAATTTAAACACCCAGCCACACGTACATTTCAGGCAATCAGAATTTACATAAACAGTGAACTGGAAGAAATTCAAACCGCACTGCAAGCCGCTGTAAAAGTATTAAAGCCAGGTGGACGTTTAGTGGTTATTTCGTTTCATTCACTTGAAGACAGAATTGTGAAGCAATTTATTAGAAAACAGAGTAAGGGAGAAGCGATACCCAGAGGTCTGCCTTTAACCGACGCACAAATAAATAAAAACCTGACGTTAAAAGCAGTGGGTAAAGCTATTAAACCAAGTGCTGAAGAAATTGAGCGTAATCCACGCTCTCGCAGCTCAGTACTTAGGATTGCACAGAGGCTTGGATGAACACTAAAGCGAATCATCGCCAACCCAATTTATTTTTAGAAATATTAAAAGGCCTAGGAGCTAACAAGCTAACCTCGGCCTTGTTGGTTGTGATATTCGCTTCAAGCTTTGCAGTAGTGCAGGTTACGCACTCGGCTCGCGCGCAGCTAATTAAGCAAGATACGCTGCTACAAGAGCGAGATGAGCTCGACCTTGAATGGCGTTATTTACTTGTAGAAGAAGAGTTTTATTCGCAGCATGCGCGCATTGAAGAAGTTGCTACCACGCAGCTTCAAATGAAGCGCCCTACCAGTCAGGATGAACAGGTAATAATAATACAATGAGAAATCGCGGCAAAAAACAGGTCAATAACTTAATCACATGGCGCTTTATGTTGGTGTGCACTGTGGTGTTTTTAGTGTTTGTAACACTGGTGTCGCGTGCTGCCTATTTACAAGTTATTGAGCCAGATAAAGCCCGTTCAGAAAGCGATAAACGCACCGTACGTGTAGAAAAACTACATGTACAACGCGGTATGATCTTCGATCGTCAAGGCAAAGAGCTTGCTGTAAGTGTGCCTGTAGTCAGTGTGTATGCCGATCCTAAAGCATTGCATAAGTCACTTGTTGCTAAAGTTATAAAACAAGCACGTAAAAACGGTGAAGATCATAAAACGCTTGCAGAAAATGCCGCTGAGCTTGATAAGCGTACCTCTGTTTATTATGAAAATGATCTGCGTTGGCGTGAGCTGGCAGATGTATTACGTATCGATCCTAAAAAAATAAATTCGCGTTTATTAAATGATCCCACCCGTCGTTTTGTGTATTTAAAGCGCCAAGTTACACCGGCGGTTGCCAACTACATTAGCCAATTACGCTTACCTGGTATTCATTTGTTAGATGAGTCTAAACGTTATTACCCTGCAGGAGAGGTAACGGCCCACATTATTGGTTTTACTAACATTGATGGAAAAGGCATAGAAGGCATTGAAAAACTCTACGAAAATGCCTTAACAGGCGAAGAAGGCCGCCGCACTATTCGTAAAGATGCTCAAGGCCGCGAAGTTGAAGTATTAGATGAGCGTGAGCGTGTAGAGCCTGAAAATATTCAGCTGAGTATTGATCAACGTATTCAAGCAATTGCTTATAAAGCAGTAAAATCTGCTGTACTCACATATAAAGCGACATCGGGGTCGGCCATGGTGGTTGATGTTAAAACCGGTGAAGTTTTGGCTATGGTAAATAGCCCATCATTTAATCCAAATAATTTGAACGATGCACAACCACATAAACGCCGTAACCGCGCAATTACCGATTTGTTTGAACCAGGCTCAACCGTTAAGCCACTAGCCATTTTAGCTGGGCTAGACTACGGCGCAATTAAAGCCGACGACACCATTGATACCTACCCAGGTTGGATGCGTTTAGGCGGCAGTTTAGTAAAAGATACCCGTAACCACGGTGAAATGACGCTTCGCGAAATTTTAAAGTATTCATCAAACATGGGCGTGGCGAAGGTAACGCAGCAAGTACCTAAAGATTACTTAGTTGGCTTATATCAAAAAGTGGGCTTTGGTAGCGATACCGGCACAGGCATGGTTGGCGAAAGTAGTGGTTTATTTTATCCAAACCGCCGCTGGTCTGACTTTGAAATTGCCACGTTATCGTTTGGTTATGCTATTTCGGTAAGTACGGCGCAAATGGCCCGTTTTTACACCATGTTAGGCGCCGGTGGGATTAATCGTCCGTTAACGATTTTAAAGCAAGACGGTGTGCCAGAAGGCGAGCGTATTTTTAAACAAAAAGACGTAGAAGCCGTTGTTCACATGATGGAAAGCGTGTTTGAAAAAGACGGTACAGCCCGAAACATAAAAGTAGATGGCTACCGCGCGGCAGGTAAAACCGGTACTTCTAAAAAGGCGGTTGCTGGTGGTTACGGTGATGAATACGTAGGTTATTTTGCAGGTGTAGCACCGGCAAGTAATCCACGCTTGGCTGTGGTAGTGATGATAAATGAGCCCGGTGGCGATGTGTACTATGGAGGTGCCACCGCAGGCCCTGCATTTGCAGAAATCGTCTCTAACGCATTAAGAATATTAAACGTAGCCCCTGATAAGGAAGAAGTGGCTTACGTAAAAGGTAAAGATAACGATGCGTGATTTAAAGGCTATTTTAAAATACATCGACATAGATGCACCTTCGCAGCTAGTTAAAGATTTACGCCTTGATAGCCGTGATGTAACGCCAGGCGATGTATTTGTGGCTATAAAAGGCCATGCGCTTGATGGCGGACAGTTTATTGCCAAAGCAATTGAAAACGGCGCTACAGCCATTATTGCCGATAGACTGTGCGAATTTGATGTCACTTTTGAGCCGCTGTATTTAGTAACCGAGCTTGATAAAAAACTCCCAGAACTGGCGAGTCAATTTTATGAAAACCCAAGCCAATCTCTCGATTTAATTGGTGTAACGGGCACTAATGGCAAATCTACAACAACGGCTATGATGGCGCATTTAGCGCAGTTTTGTAGTACCCCTTCGGCCATTATAGGCACATTAGGTTATGGCCACCCTGATACACTTACGCCACTTATTAATACCACGCCTTCGGCTGTTGACTTGCAGCACATATTGCATGACTTAAAACAGCAGCATAAAAAGCTTGTGGCGATGGAGGTTTCATCGCACGGATTAGTGCAACAACGTGTGGCACAATGCCAATTTAAAGCAGCGGTATTTACTAATTTATCGCGCGATCACCTTGACTATCACGGCGATATGACAAGTTATGGCGACGCTAAGCTTATGCTGTTTCGCGATTTTGACCCACAGCTAGTGGTGCTAAATCAAGACGATGGGCAAGCAGAGCAATGGCTTGAAAAATACAGTTTTAATAATCTTATTTGTTATGGCCGTAAAAATTTAGCACCTAAAAATGCACAGTATGTGTATTTTTCTGATGTTGAGTATTCTAAAAATGGCATTTCGGCGCAATTGAGCACAAGTTGGGGTGATATTAGCGTAACATCGCCTCTATTTGGTGAGTTTAACTTATATAATTTAACTGCGGCACTGGCAACATTGTTGGGGCTAGGTTATCCGCTTGAGCAGTTAGCCGCCGGATGCGCGCATTTGCACCCCGTTGCTGGGCGTATGCAAGCGTTTAGCGAAGTTAATTTACCCACGTGCGTTGTTGATTACGCCCATACGCCTGATGCACTTGCTCTGGCTTTACAAGCATTGCAAAAGCATGTGCCTGGTGGGGTTAGTTGTGTTTTTGGTTGTGGCGGCGACAGAGATAAAGGTAAGCGTGCCTTAATGGCGCAAGCGGCAGAGCAAAATGCAGATAAGGTTATTGTTACCAGCGACAATCCGCGTTCAGAAAACCCAGATGCTATTTTGGCAGATGTGGCAGCGGGTTTATCGCAGCCTGAAAAAGCCCATTTAGAGGCTGATAGAGCAAAAGCCATTCGCTATGCAATAGAAAATGCAAATGCAGATGACGTAATTTTAATTGCCGGCAAAGGCCACGAGGATTACCAAATTATTGGCGATCAACGTATCGACTTTTGCGATCGCAGTTATGTAAAAGAACAACTAAAAAAAGCAGTAAGAGGGATAACTCAATGATCCCAATGGACTTTGATTGGCTGGCAAATGTGCTAGCAACCGATTATCTAGGTGATAATCTCAATGTAGTAAATATTAATACCGATACCCGCAGTATTTGCGACGGTGAGGTGTTTTTAGCTTTAAAAGGGCCTAATTTTGATGGCCATAAATTTATTGCTGACGCTAAACAAAAAGGCGCTATTGGCGTTATTGTTCAGCATAAAGTAGATGTAGATATTGTGCAGTTTGTTGTTAGCGATACCCGTATTGCATTAGGTAATATAGGTGCGGCGGTTATGGCGCAGGTTAACCCTAAAACCATTGCCATTACGGGCAGCGTGGGTAAAACAACGGTAAAAGAAATGTGCGCCGCTATTTTATCGGTGCACGGAGATGTGCTTGCTACAAAAGGTAATTTTAATAACGATATTGGCGTACCGCTTACGCTATTACGTTTAGAGCCGCAGCACCGTTTTGCTGTTATAGAGCTTGGCGCTAATCATTTAGGCGAAATTGCTTACACTACCGCCATGGCAAAACCCGATGTAGCTGTGGTGTGTAATGTGGCCGCAGCGCATTTAGAAGGCTTTGGTAGTCTAATGGGAGTTGCTAAGGCAAAAGGTGAGATTTTTGATGGCCTAAAAGACGATGGCGTTGCCATTGTTAACTGCGATAGCGAATTTAGCCAATACTGGCTTGATAAATTAAAAGGGCGCTCTGTTAAGTGTTTTTCAAGTACTGAAAAACTTGATATTTGGGCTGAAAATATCAGCCTGGACGAAAACGCTCGCGCGAGCTTTTTATTGTGTACACAAGATCAAAAAGTACCAGTAACGCTTGCTCTTCCTGGTAAGCACAACGTGAGCAACGCGCTTATTGCCGCGGCTTTAACCAGCGAGTTTGATGTATCACTTGAAGAGATAGCCACCGCACTTGCCACCATGGGCGATGTTAAGGGGCGGGTAAATTTAATAAAAGTAACTGATTCACTGACCGTTATTGATGATACCTACAATGCAAACGTTAAGTCGGTAAAAGCAGCAATTGATTTATTAAGTGATATTCAAGGGCACCGTATTTTAGCGCTGGGCGATATGGGAGAGCTTGGTGAACAAGCCAGAACTTACCATCAAGAAGTAGGCGAATACGCCAAACAACAAGGCATTGATGAGCTGTATACGTTAGGTGTGTTAAGTAAATACGCAAGCGATGTATTTGATAAGCCAAACCGTCATTTTTCTAACCGAGAAGAGATGCTCAAGCAAATTCAAACCAGTCTTAATAACACAAACAATAAAACCACGCTTGTGGTGAAAGGATCGCGCAGTTCTCGCATGGAATTATTAGTAACCGATTTAGTAAATGGCCAGCAACAAGCCATCAATGGAGTATCATAATGTTAGTTTGGCTGGCAGAGTATTTAACCCAATATTACAGTGGCTTTAATGTTTTTTCGTATTTAACCCTACGTGCCATTTTAGGCATATTAACAGCGTTAATGATGTCGCTTTATTTTGGCCCTAAGCTCATTCGTTCGTTACAAAAAATGCAAATTGGCCAAGTAGTACGTGATGATGGCCCCGAATCTCACTTATCTAAAAAAGGCACTCCTACTATGGGAGGCTTACTTATTTTAGGCGCCATATTTACCAGCACCTTATTATGGGCTGATTTATCAAACAAATACGTATGGGCAACCTTATTTGTAATTGGCTCATTAGGTTTAGTGGGCTTTATAGACGACTACCGCAAAGTAATACGTAAAGACCCTAAAGGGCTAATTGCTAAATGGAAGTATTTTTGGCAATCGGTTATTGCTCTAGTGGTGGCAACTGCACTGTATGCAACGAGTACACAAGCGTCAGAAACCTCACTTGTTGTGCCATTTTTTAAAGATGTATTGCCACAACTAGGCTTGTTTTACATTGTAATTACTTACTTTGCATTAGTGGGTACTTCAAACGCGGTAAACCTGACTGATGGCTTAGATGGCCTGGCGATAGTGCCGACTATTTTAGTGGCGGCAGCACTGGCGATAATTGCTTATTTAACCGGTAATATTAACTTTTCGGCTTACTTACATATCCCGCATTTACCGCTTGCTAGTGAGCTGGTGGTTGTGTGTACCGCTATTGTTGGCGCAGGGTTAGGCTTTTTATGGTTTAACACATACCCAGCACAAGTGTTTATGGGTGATGTAGGGTCGCTGGCACTTGGCGGCGCGCTGGGCATTATTGCTATTTTAGTACGCCAAGAGCTACTGCTTATTATTATGGGCGGTGTGTTTGTAATGGAAGCTTTATCGGTAATTTTACAAGTGGGCTCATACAAATTACGCGGACAGCGCATTTTTAGAATGGCGCCGATTCATCATCATTACGAGCTAAAAGGTTGGCCAGAGCCACGTGTTATTGTGCGCTTTTGGATAATTTCAATTGTGCTAGTACTTGCTGGCCTTGCGACATTAAAGATTCGATAAATGCAGTATTTAAACGAGATAAAAAACAAACATATAACAGTGCTCGGACTCGGTGTAACCGGTCTGGGCATTGTGCGTTTTTTATTATCTCATGGTTTTGCACCAAAGGTCGTTGATAGCCGGGTTGCGCCACCAGGTATGGATTGGCTTAGCGAGCATGCTCCTGAGCTTAATACGCATTTTGGTGATTTAGCTAGCGCCGCGCTTTGTAAAACCGACATGATCATCATAAGCCCCGGGCTTAGCTTAAAAATTCCCGCAATTGCTCAAGCAATAGAGTCAGGCATTGAAGTAATTGGTGATGTAGAGCTATTTGCTCGTATAAATACAAAGCCGGTTGTTGCTGTTACAGGCTCTAATGGTAAATCAACCGTTGTTACCTTAGCCTACGAGGTATTAAAAGCAGCAGGTTATAAGGTGGCATTAGGTGGCAATATTGGCACTGCGGTATTGGATTTACTAAGTGATGATTTTGACGTGTATGTGCTGGAGCTTTCGAGTTTTCAGCTAGATACCTGCTCAAGCTTAAAACCAATAAGCGCAGCGGTATTAAATATATCTGAAGATCATTTAGATCGTTACGACAGCTACCAAGCCTATATCGACTCTAAATTAAGCATTTATAACAATGCTGAGCTTTTAGTAACCAACGCAGATGATATTCAAACTAAGCCTATTAGTCGCGCTTTAGCGCCGCAAATGAGCTTTGGCACCGACCACGGTGATTACCACTTAGCTGAGCGCAATAATGAGCTGCACTTTATAGTAAAAGGCGAGGCGTACTTACCTGTTAGCACGCTTGCGGTCGTTGGTAAGCACAATTACTTAAATACACTTGCGGTTATGGCGTTATTAAGCCCGTTTGATATTAGCAAAGAACAGTACGCAGCGGCGCTTTGTCAATTTAATGGTTTAGCGCACCGTTGCCAGTTTGTTGATGAGCAACATGGTGTTCAATACTTTAACGACTCTAAAGCCACCAATGTTGGCGCCACTATAGCGGCAATAGATAGTTTGGCCTCAGATCACGAAAACCTGATTGTTATAGCCGGTGGTGATGCTAAAGGCGCTGATTTAAGTGCGTTAAAGCCATATATAAAAAGTCATGTAAAAGCGCTTGTATGCTTTGGTAAAGATGCAGCAGAGCTTGCTGCTTTAACGAGTAAATCGCACTTGGTAAACACAATGCAAGAGGCGGTATCGCTCGCTAAAGTACTTAGCAAGCGCGGTGACATTGTATTACTTGCCCCTGCCTGTGCCAGCATTGATATGTATAACAACTACATGCAACGCGGTGATGACTTTGTGCAATGTGTAATGGAAGGGCAATTATGATTGCCTTTGCCGATTTAAAAGAAACACTCACCCCTAAACCCTCAGCACAGCTTTACGATGTGCCACTGCTTTATTGCATGTTAATGCTTATAGGGGTGGGTTTTATAATGGTGACCAGCGCCTCAATGCCCACAGCCGAAAGGCTGTTTGATAACTCATACCATATTACCATTCGCCACAGCATGTTTTTAGCGATGGCATTTGTTTTATTTTGGATTGCCGCCAGCGTGCCTATGGATTGGTGGAAACGCTCAAACCCGTATTTGTTGCTGCTTGGTATGGTGCTACTTATTGCCGTGTTAATAATAGGCCGCGAAGTCAACGGCGCTAAGCGTTGGATACCCATTGGGCCTGTTGGTTTTCAGGTGGCCGAGGCCGCTAAATTATACTTTTTCAGTTATATAGCAGGCTACTTGGTAAGAAAGCGCGAAGAAGTACAAGAAAATATTAAAGGCTTTGCTAAGCCTATCGCTGTATTCGCGGTATATGCCTTACTTATTTTACTGCAGCCCGATTTAGGAACCGTGGTGGTTATGTTTGTAACAACTGTGGGGCTGTTATTTTTGGCCGGCGCAAAGTTATGGCAGTTTTTTGTACTTATTTTAACGGGCGTAGGGCTTGTTGTATTACTGATTATTGTAGAGCCATACAGAATGGCGCGAGTGGTGGGCTTTTTAGACCCTTGGGAAGACCCATTTGGTAAAGGGTATCAGTTAGTGCAGTCGCTTATGGCCTACAGCCAAGGTGGCTGGTTTGGCCAAGGGTTAGGTAACAGCGTGCAAAAGTTACAGTATTTACCCGAGGCACATAACGATTTTATTTTTGCCGTTATAGGTGAAGAGCTAGGCCTTGTAGGTGTAGCAAGTATTTTATGTGTGTTGGCTGTGTTTGTATTTAGGGCGCTTTTAATAGGCCAACAAGCTTTAAAATGTGGCAAAGAATACGAAGGCTATTTTGCGTTTGCTATTGGCATTTGGTTTGCGTTTCAAACCATGGTTAATGTAGGCGCCAGTGCGGGGTTATTACCGACTAAAGGGTTAACCTTGCCGTTTATTTCGTATGGTGGTTCAAGTTTATTAATAATGACGATTGCCACCGGTATTTTATTGCGAGTTGATTTTGAAACTAAAATGGCAACCAAACAAGCCACCTCACGCGGAGGTAAGCGATGAGTAAAAAATTAGTAGTTGTGGCCGGTGGTACAGGTGGGCATATATTCCCAGGTATTGCTGTAGCCGATTATTTAAAAGAGCAAGGCTGGCAAGTAAGCTGGATAGGCACGCCAGACAGAATGGAAGCGGATGTTGTACCAAAGCATAACATTGAAATTGATTTTATTAATGTAAAGGGCGTACGCGGTAATGGCTTAAAGCGTCTTATTAAAGCCCCATTCATGGTACTTAATGCAATATTGCAGGCGCGTAAGGTATTGAAATCTCAGCAACCTGATGTAGTGCTTGCTATGGGCGGCTATGTAACCGGGCCAACCGGCATTGCCGCTAAAAGTTTAGGCATTCCACTGGTGATTCATGAGCAAAATGCAGTGGCAGGAATGAGCAACAAGTGGTTGGCAAAATTTGCTAACAGAGTACTTGCTGCGTTTCCAAGCGCCTTTGCACCCGGGCAAGCCGAATTAGTCGGTAACCCAGTTCGTGCAAGCGTTGCTAATGTAGCTAAACGTGATGTTTCAAGCCCTATTAATATTTTAGTGGTAGGTGGCTCGCTAGGCGCACAAGTGCTTAACCAAACATTGCCAGAGGCGTTTAATTTACTTGCTAAAACAGCGCCAATTAAAGTGTGGCACCAAACAGGTAAAGGCCATATTGAGGGCGTGAAAAGCGCGTATGCGAAAAACAACATTGCAGATGAAGAGCTAAAAGTTGCTGAATTTATAGATGATATGGACGCCGCCTACGCGTGGGCCGATATTGTTATTTGCCGTGCTGGTGCACTGACTGTTAGTGAAATTGCCGCCGCGGGTAAAATGGCTGTGTTTGTGCCGTTTCCACATGCGGTAGACGATCATCAAACCGCCAACGCAAAATATTTAGTAACCGCAAATGGCGCGCTTTTAATGCCCCAGCCGCAGTTTAATAAAGATTCAATAGTTGAGCTATTAAACCCGTATTTGGCAAAGCCTATATTAATTAAACAAATGGCCAGCAATGCTAAGCAGCAAGCCATTTTAGATGCCACAGCAAGCGTTGCCTCGCACTGTGAGCAAGTAACAAATAAGAGAAAATAAGTGAAAGATAAGTCAATACAAGAACAACAAACTCGACCTGCTATGCGTCGAATAGAAACCATCCATTTTATTGGTATTGGTGGTGCGGGTATGGGCGGCATTGCTGAAGTACTGGCTTTTGAAGGCTACCGCATTACAGGCTCAGATATAGCGCACAGCGCAATGACTGAACGCTTAATTAAAGCCGGTGCAGAAGTATTTATAGGCCATCACGAAAACAACGTAAAAGACGCCAACGTAGTTGTTGTTTCAAGTGCTATTGACGAAACAAACCCTGAGATTATTGCTGCAAAAGCAGCGCGTATACCGGTAGTTCGCCGTGCAGAAATGCTTGCCGAATTAATGCGTTTTCGCCATGGCATTGCCATTGCGGGTACACATGGTAAAACCACTACAACCAGCTTAATTGCCAGCATTTATGCTCAGGCAGGGCTTGATCCTACTTTTATTATTGGCGGCTTATTAAATAGCGCGGGCAGTAATGCAAAAGTGGGCAAGAGCGACTTTTTAATTGCTGAGGCAGATGAAAGCGATGCATCGTTTTTACATTTACAGCCTATGGTATCGGTGATCACCAATATTGAAGAAGATCACATGGAAACCTATGGCGGCAGTCTTGAGAAAATGAAAGACACTTATGTGGACTTTATTCATAACCTGCCATTTTATGGCTTAGCCGTAGTGTGCATAGACTCGCAAGTAGCAAGTGAGCTGATCCCGCGTTTTGGTCGCCCTGTGATCACGTATGGCGAGTCAAAAGATGCCGACTACCGCATGAGCGATTTTAGCCAATCAGCAAGTACTTGTACTTTTACTGTGACACATAAAAGCGGTGAAAGCTTAAGTGCAACGCTTAATATGCCAGGTAAGCACAACGCACTTAATGCCACGGCGGCAATTGCAGTGGCTAAAGATCAAAACATTGCTAACCACGCAATTTTAGAGGCGCTGCAAAAATTTGAAGGCATAGGACGACGCTTCCAGCATTATGGCAATTTTGAAAATGAGCGCGGCAATGTCATGCTGGTGGATGATTACGGACATCACCCATCAGAAGTTGCTGCCACCATTGCAGCGGTACGCGAAGGCTGGCCAGAAAAGCGTTTAGTTATGGTTTATCAACCACACAGGTTTACCCGTACACGCGATTTATACGAAGACTTTGTAAAAGTATTAGCAGATGTAGATCAACTTTTATTACTAGATGTGTACAGTGCCGGCGAAGAGCCTATTGTTGGCGCAGACAGTAAAAGCCTGTGCCGCAGCTTACGTCAGCGCGGAAAAGAGCCTCTACATGTAGCAACGAGCGCAGAGCTTGCTGGTGTGCTGGCCGATAACTTACAAAATAACGACTTAGTTTTAACGCAAGGCGCTGGTAATATAGGACAATTGGTTAAAACATTAGCGGCAACAGGTATGTCGGTGGAAAAATTAAAGCAAGGTGAAGTATGACGCAAGAAAACGCGCAATTTGGTAAAGTAGCAGTACTGCTTGGGGGTAACTCAGCAGAGCGCGAAGTGTCACTACGTTCAGGGCAAGCGGTGCTTAATGCACTACAAAATGCCGGCGTTGATGCCATTGCTTTTGACCCGCAAAATCGCTCTTTGTGGGAGCTAAAAGAATTACAGGTCGATCGTGTTTTTATTGCTTTGCATGGCCGTGGTGGCGAAGATGGTACAGTGCAAGGCGCACTTGAATTTATGAACTTGCCATACACGGGCAGCACTGTATTAGGCTCAGCCTTGGCAATGGATAAAGTCCGTTGTAAGCATTTATTTAAATCTGCAGGACTAAGCACAGCGCCTTATGCAGTTGTTGATGCTAAAAAAGGCTTTGATGCAAAAGCTATTATGGATGAGTTTAAAAAAGTAATGGTTAAGCCATCGCACGAAGGCTCAAGCATAGGTATGGCGCAAGCAAGTACCGCTCAAGAGCTTGAAGATGCCCTTACACACGCTTTTAAGTTTGATAGCCAAGTGTTAGTAGAGCAGTGGATAACCGGACGCGAATTTACCGTGACTGTATTAGGCGATGAAGTACAGCCTGTGATTGAAATGACGACTCCAAATGGTTTTTACGATTACCAAGCTAAGTATCAATCAAATACAACACAGTATCATTGCCCTGCAGATTTATCGGCGCAAGATACACAGCACTTACAGGCTATCTCGTTAGAGGCGTTTGATTTAGTGGGTGCAAGCGGCTGGGGCCGTGTAGATGCCATGCAAGATGAGCAGGGAAATTTTTATTTATTAGAAGTAAATACAGTCCCTGGCATGACCGAAAAATCGCTGGTGCCCATGGCGGCAAAAGCAAACGGGGCAACATTTGAGCAATTAGTTGTTCGCATTTTGGGGCAAACGCTTTAATATGCATCCCCTTTTAGAAAAAGCTCAACAGTTAAAACAGCAACTTAACTTTAATTGGTCGCTAATTTTTGGTGTGAGCTTTTTTCTGGTGGTAGTGATTGGGCTCGTGCAAATAACTACCGGTGTATCTGATTGGCTAGTAGAGAACAAAGATGCACAAATAAAGCACTTAACAGTGCTAGGAAAGCCCAAATACACTGACGAAAAGGCCATAATAAAAGCAATAAAAAAGGCCGATTTAAGCAGTTTCTTTGAGCTAGATGTAAAACGCGTACAGCAACTGGTAAAAGATTTACCTTGGGTTGCAACCGTATCAGTACGCAAGCAATGGCCCGATACAATACAAGTGTACGTAGTTGAACACGAAGCCGTAGCCCATTGGAATAGCGATTTATTGCTAAACCAAAGTGGCGATGCCTTTGAAGCAAGTAGCGATAAACTCGCCAATGATTTACCGCAACTTTACGGCCCAGAAGGCAGCGAAAAAGAAGCGTGGATTGCCTTTAAGCAGTTTGACGAAATGCTAAAGGTAAATGCGTTAACGTTAAAAAGCTTAGCCCTTTCGGAGCGTTTTTCGTGGCAGTTATGGTTAGATAATGGTGTGCGCTTAAATTTAGGGCGCAAAGACAAAGCAAAGCGAGTACAGCGGTTTATAGATGTGTACCCGCGCATGGAAAAGCGTGCAGATGCACAAATAGATGCAATAGATTTACGCTATGATACCGGCCTTGCAGTTAGCTATAAGCCTGTGCAAGAACAGCAATTACAAAATAAGAGTAAGGCATGACTAAGTCAGCAGAAAGAAACCTAGTGATTGGATTAGACGTTGGTACCTCAAAAGTGGTGGCCACGGTAGGTGAAATCACCGCAGATAACAAGCTCAGCATTGTTGGTGTGGGCAGCCAAGTATCTCATGGTATGGATAAAGGCGGCGTTAACGATTTAAACTTAGTGTCTGAGTCGATTCGCCGAGCAATAGATGAAGCCGAGTTAATGGCCGATTGTCGTATTAGCTCAGTGTACTTAGGGATTTCTGGCAAGCACATACAGTGTCAAAACGAAAGCGGCGTGGTTGCTATTAATAATACAGAAGTAACCGATGAAGACATTGAAAATGTAATTCATATAGCGCGCTCTGTGCCCATTTCGGCCGAGCGTAAAATGCTGCATGCATTACCGCAAGAATACAGCATTGATATGCAAGAGGGCATTAAAAACCCCCTAGGTATGAGCGGCGTACGTATGGAAGCACGTGCACACATTATTACCTGCTCAAACGACATGGCTAAAAACATTGAAAAATGTGTTGAGCGCTGTGGTTTAGAGGTTGATCAGCTTATATTTACCGCACTCGCATCGTGTTACTCGGTTTTAACCGATGACGAAAAAGAGCTTGGTGTAGCGGTACTTGATATTGGTGGTGGTACAATGGATATCACTATTTATATTAACGGGGCATTACGCCATTCTTCGGTTATCCCAGTGGCGGGTAATCAAGTAACCGGTGATATTGCAAAAATATTTCGTACACCTATATCACATGCTGAGTCACTCAAAGTACAATATGCATGTGCAAGTAGCCAAATGGCCAGTAACGAAGACACCATAGAAGTACCAAGTGTAGGCGGGCGACCAGCACGATTAATGTCGCGCCATACTTTATCTGAAGTGGTAGAGCCTCGTTTTAGAGAATTATTTGAATTAGCGATGGAAGAAATTCGTCGCTCAGGTTTAGAAGACCAAATTGCGGCAGGCCTCGTTATTACAGGCGGGACTGCTAAAATGACTGGCGCAATGGAAGTGGCTGAAGACATTTTCCAAATGCCAGTGAGAATAGGCAAACCAATCGGGATAGTTGGTTTGACAGACTACGTAGACGATCCTTCGTACGCAACCGCTGTAGGTTTGTTACAATACGGGCGCACTATGCAATCGATGAATGCACAAAAGTCGAAAGCAGAGGATAATAATAATTGGTGGAACCGCATTACTAAATGGTTCCAAGGCGAGTTTTAAAGTACTCAAGTCGGAGAGTAAACATGTTTGATATGATGGAACAACACAGCGAAGAAGCTGTAATTAAGGTAATTGGCGTGGGCGGTGGCGGCGGTAACGCTGTTGAGCACATGGTAAAACAACAAATAGAAGGCGTGCGCTTTATAGCCGCAAATACGGATGCACAAGCATTACGTAATTCCGCTGCCGATATTACCGTACAACTAGGCACGCAAATAACTTCAGGATTAGGTGCAGGTGCAAACCCAGAAGTAGGCCGCGAATCGGCTGAAGAAGATGCAGAAACAATCCGTGCCAGCCTTGAAGGCGCAGATATGGTATTTATTGCTGCCGGCATGGGCGGTGGTACAGGTACTGGTGCTGCACCAGTGGTTGCTAAAATTGCCAAAGAATTAGGTATTTTAACGGTTGCTGTAGTAACGCGTCCTTTTGACTTTGAAGGCAAAAAGCGCGCAGCAGCTGCTGAACAAGGCATTAACGAATTGTCAGAAATTGTAGACTCACTTATTACAATTCCGAACAATAAATTGCTTAAAGTTTTAGGTAAAGGGACTACACTGTTAGATGCCTTCGCTAAAGCAAACGATGTACTTTTTGGTGCTGTTCAAGGTATTGCGGAGCTAATTACACGTTCTGGTTTAATTAACGTGGATTTCGCCGACGTACGTACCGTAATGTCAGCAATGGGTACTGCCATGATGGGCACAGCCTCTGCATCAGGCCCAGATCGTGCTCAAGAAGCTGCAGAAGCGGCTATCTCAAGCCCATTACTAGAAGACGTTGATTTAACCGGTGCTAAAGGTATTTTGGTTAATATTACCGCGGGTATGGACATTGCGATTGAAGAATTTGAAATAGTGGGTAACCACGTTAAAGCGCTAGCGTCTGAAAATGCAACCGTGGTTGTGGGTGCGGTTATTGACCCAGAAATGAGCGACGAGTTACGTGTAACCGTTGTTGCTACGGGTTTAGGCGGCGATCGTCGTCCGCAGTTTGGTATTGTTGATAACGGCTTTAAAAAGGCATCAGGTTCTGATGTAGCAAGTTCATCAAACCAATCTAGCAGCATGTACGTACCAAGCTTTGCAAGCCAAGGCACAAGCACTGAAGAAACGACGCCAAGCACGCAAGTAGAAAGCAAAGAACAAGCGCCATCTACTAGCTCAAGCAACACGGCAAGTTCATCAGCGCAAAACAGTAAAAAAGCGGATAAATCAGAAGGCGGAGATTATTTTGATATTCCGGCTTTTTTACGTAAGCAGGCTGATTAACATTTACTAATGCTTTTGTTTGAAATATGTACAAATATTGAAAGGCAAAAGGATTTATGTTAAACTCCGCCGTCTAACTGTAACTGATTTAAAAGTGAGCGAACCTATGATTAAACAGCGTACGATTGCACAAGTAGTCAAAGCCATAGGAATTGGACTTCATAAAGGTGAGAAGGTCACAATAACTCTCCGACCTGCGAGCGCAAATACCGGGATTGTATTTCGTCGTGTCGACCTTGATCCGGTTGTTGATTTTGAAACAACACCTGAAGCCGTTGGTGATACGCAGCTGTGTACCTGTTTAATTAACAAAGATGGCGTTCGCTTATCAACGACTGAGCACCTAATTGCAGCGGTTGCTGCAATGGGTATCGATAATTTAATTGTTGAATTAGACAGCTCAGAAGTGCCGATTATGGATGGTAGTGCATTACCGTTCATTTATTTGTTACAAAAAGGCGGCATTGAAGAGCAAAATGTTGCGAAACGCTTTATTCGTATAAAAGAAAAAGTACGTATTGAAGAAGGTGATAAATGGGCCGAAGTAGAACCATATGATGGTTTTCACATCGACTTTGAAATTGCCTTTGATCACCCGGCCATTAATGAAAGCCGCCAGCGCATTGGTTTAGATATTACTGCGCAAAGCTTTACTGAAGAAATTAGCCGTGCACGTACGTTTGGTTTTATGAAAGACATTGAATACATGCATGCTAATAACCTAGCACTTGGTGGCAGCATGGACAGCGCAGTAGTACTTGATGACTTTAAAGTACTAAACCCAAATGGTTTGCGCTACAGCGATGAATTTGTAAAACACAAAATATTAGACTGTGTGGGCGACATGTTTATGACAGGTCATAACCTACTAGGTAAAGTAACGGCTTATAAATCGGGTCACGATTTAAATAATAAGTTACTTCGCAAAATTATGGCAACAGAGTCAGCATGGGAGTGGGCAACATTTGAAACGCCTGTTACGATGCCTGCACCCGGCCTTGAATTAGCGACGGCTTAATTTAGTATTTTTTAAAAATACACGCTCACAAACAGTTATAAAAAATGACGCTTAATAGCGTCATTTTTTTTGCCTTAAATTAGCGAGTTGCAGCTAATTACTATTAATTTTTAATAATTAACGCGCTGCTTAAAGCGCTAAAATTGTTGGTAACTGTGCCAGTTCAGTTATGGTGTAGGTTGGGCTTATGCCTGCTGGTAACTGCTCGCCTGGGTGCTGTAGCCAACAGGTATCAATACCGGCATTATTGCCTCCTAAAATGTCGCTAGAGGCAGTGTCGCCCACCATTAATATTTTGCTTTTGTCTGGGTTACCCATAAGCTCAAATGTGTGCTCAAAAATAGCCTTGTTAGGCTTAGCAATGCCTACCAGTTCCGAAATAACCAGCCAATCAAACATATTTTCAAGGCCGGTATGCGCTAGGCGCAGGGCTTGCAAACGTGCAAAGCCATTAGTAATAATACCCAATCGTGCCTGCGGTTTTAGTGCATTTAGTAAATCGATTGCGCCGGGGAGTGGTTCACAAATTTGTGCCATAGCATCTAAAAATGCATCGTTTAGCTCTTTAGCGGGTACCCCTAATTTTACAGCCCACTCGTTAAAGCGGGTTACTTGTAAGTAATCGGCGCTAATTTTTCCATCTTGATAATCTATCCACAGCTGCTTATTAGTTTTTTGGTAATGGATGTAATCAGCTTGAGTAAACTCAATGTTGTACGCTTTAAACATGCGGGTCATTCCCGCTAAAATATCAAACCTGAATAGTGTTTCGTCTGCATCAAACAGTACATAACTGTATTTCATTAATTTTCCTGATAAAGGCTAGGGTGTAAAAAAGGAGCCATAGCTAAGGTAAGCGCTTGGGTGTAGGTGCTTTGGCGAGTGGCATGGTTGTTTGTGAGAAGCCCTATCGCGCCGCCTTTTTGCTTAACATTATGGGTGTTAAATGCTTTATCCATCACATCGCCAAGCTCTTCTCCGCTTAGCAGCGCGTTATATAACACTTGCGGTAACGGCAGGTTACTGCTGCGTCCTATCGCTTGCTCAGAGCCATTATTAATAACAACATAAGCAAAGGTTGCAGCACCATAGCTAAATTGCTCTGCACCGCCTTCCATTGCACAGTAGTAATCTGCTTGGTACATGCTTTTACAGTAAGTAACTCGGTTTTGTGCGCCTATACGGGTTTGTTCCTCACCAATTGGTTGATCGGGAACATTTGAGGGAGCATCAACGCCTTGGCAATCAATTTCGTAACTAGGAAAGTACATTGCAAAAATATGTTTTGCAGCGTTAATTTTTACTGGGTTTTTAGAGCCTACAATAATTTTTAATGAGTGCGACACGTTTTCCCTCACTGTTAGCAAAAGCAGCAGTGTACGTCAGAAGTGTAAATCATAAAAGAGGGGCTAAATGGGTATATCTAAAGGGGCTAGGTTTTCAAGAGCACGCTTTTTAACAATAATGTCTTTAATTAGCGGAGTAAGCACCAGCTCCATTGCTAAACCCATTTTACCGCCTGGCACCACAAGGGTATTTATACGCGACATAAAGCTGCCTTCAATCATCTGTAAATAATACGGAAAATCAACGTCATCAATTCCTCTAAAGCGAATAACCACAAAGCTTTCATCTAGCGAAGGAATATCTTTTGCGCTAAATGGGTTTGACGTATCAACCGTTGGCACACGTTGAAAGTTAATATGGGTGCGCGAAAACTGCGGTGTGATGTGATTAATGTAGTCATCCATACTGCGTACAATTGAGTCCATTACTTTTTCGCGAGAGTGGCCGCGGTCTTGCGTATCGCGGATCAATTTTTGGATCCATTCAAGGTTAATAATAGGCACCATGCCTATAAGTAGATCCACGTGCTTAGCTACATCATGATCCTGATCAACCACGCCACCGTGCAAGCCTTCGTAAAACATTAAATCAGTGTTTGTTTCAAGATCTTGCCAAGGGGTAAAGGTCCCCGGTAATTGATTATAAGGCACTGCTTCGTCAAAGGTATGTAAGTATCGGCGCAATTTGCCTTGGCCTGTTTCGCCGTAGGTACCAAATAAGGTTTCTAATGCGCCAAAGTCATTGGCTTCACGGCCAAAGTAACTTATGTGTTTACCTTCTTGTTGTGCTTCGCGTACTTTTTTATCCATTTCTGGGCGCGTGTAACGATGAAAGCTATCTCCTTCGATAAAAGCCGCATCAATGTTGAGGCTACGAAAAATATGTTTAATTGCATTGGTGGTAGTGGTAGTTCCCGCACCCGACGAACCTGTAATAGCAATGATAGGATGTTTAGCTGACATGTATTTTCTCTTTTTTAGGACCAAGTTAGTTATAAAGAGTTGACTGACTTAGGTCAAGTGACGCCATCGGCAAATAACGTTATCATGAGGTGCTTAAAAATAAAACGAGAGAAAGCATGAAACTTATTAAACCATGGCTTGGGCTAGTCTCTTTAGCGGCGCTAAGCCTTGCTACAGCGCAGGCTAGCATGCCTAAAAGCCAAATATTACTTGCTGATTTAAATACACCCTACGGTATGCAAGTGACTATAGTGAGCGACAAAAATAGCTATAACAACCAACCTTATTTAACAAACAAGGGTATTTATTTCACCCATGAAGTTATTTCAAGCGAGCAAAGTCAAACCGATATTGCCTATTATGATTTAGCAACCAAGCAAATAAGCAACATAACAAATACGCCAGTGAGCGAATATTCGCCCACGGTTATGCCCTCAAAACAAAGTTTATCGGCTATTGTGGTAGAGCAAGATAGCAAACAAAAGTTGTGGCAATACCCACTTGATACTGAGCAAGCACCGAGCCGTATTTTTGATTGGATTGAACCTGTTGGCTACCACGCGTGGGGCGCTCAAAACGACTTAGTGATGTTTATTTTGGGTGAGCCACATACATTGCAATATACTTCGGTTGCTGCGGCAAAAGGCGAGGTGGTAGCAAGTAACATAGGGCGTACGCTTATTTATAACAGTAAAACCGCAACATTTTTATTTAGCTACACAAAAAATGATCAGCATACTTTAGCAAGCTTTAACCCGCAATCTAAACAGGTAGAAGATTTACTTAGATTGCCAGAGCAAGTACAAGACTTTATTTTAAAAGATGCTAATACAGTGGCTTATGCGGTTAAAAACCGTGTATATATGCGTAATTTAAGTGGCACCGATGAGGTTTCTCAATGGCTTAACTTAAGCCCATATTGCGAGACAAACATAACGCGAATGAGTTATAAAAACGACAAACTTGCCTTTGTATGCGATGTAAAATAATTCGGACTTTGCAGCGCGTATAGGCTAATGTAATGCACAATTAAACATTAAAGGGATCACCACGTGGCTTATAGTGCAGATGAGTTAACAGAGCAGCTCATTCAGTTAAAGTGCAGAAGTAACTTTAAAATTAAAAACATTGCTGAGTACATGTTAGCCAATTCTAAAGAAGCAATTTATACCCACAGCGAAGCGGGTAAAGGCAAAATAATTATTCGCCCAGCCTTTGAGGTGTTTAGCGATGATTTTGCAACAATTGATGAGGTAACACGAGTACAAGGTTATTTTCATAGTAGCGAGATGACACGCTTTCCTACACGTATTCACAAAAGTGCGCAGCCGATTCACTATGGTGTGGCCTTTAAAATTAACTCAGAGCAAGCAGCAAAAGACTTTATTGCCAAGCTAACACAGATTATTAACGGGTAAATAAAAGCCGCTGAGTGAATAACTCAGCGGCTTTTTTAATTATGCATATTTACTTTTAATTAAGCTTATTTGCTTTTTAAAAAGTCATTAACTGATGCCAGTTCACGCTCTTTAAGCGCAATACAGTCATGGGTACTTTCTTCAAGCTTGCTTAGCGTACGCGCGTAGCCCGGTGTTTCTTCAATTTTATCTTTAAAGAATGCTTGCGTGGTTGCTAAACTTTGTTCATCACAACGCGTGGTCGTAAAGTACGGTAAGTTAGGCACAAAAAACGGCGGTAAGCTTTGTGTTACCTTGTCGTAATTGTTGTATATCCACTCAATAAATAATGCTTGGCGTGGCTCGCTATAACTTTGACCTGCTAAAATAGTGCGCATATCAGACGCGGTGACTTCGTCGGTTAAGGTGTAAGCTAATACTTGCTTTTGTAACTGCGCTTTACCCATAAAGCCCATTGCTGCCAGCATGTTAGTGCGTACTTGTGGATCTTTAGTGGTTTTAAAGGTTGCCATAAATTGATCAAGTAAGGCTTTATCCCCATTATAGGCGGCAAGTTTTAAATAGGTAGCTGCTAAATACGGATCCACTTTTTGCGGATCGTTTAAGTACACTTGCGTTTGCTCTTTTGCTTTGCTGATCACACGTTGATCTTCGCCATCAAAACCTAGTAAGGACACAACACCCGCACGTAGTTGAGATACTGCACCGTCTTCGCCAGCTTGTGCTTCAAGTGAGTATTTTTTAGCTGCAGGCATTACTGCACTGTGAATAAACTCAGGCCATAACGCTTCGTTGCTTTCATCTTTAAAGGTATTTTTTTGCGATACCAAGTAGCCCAGCGCTGTATTTGCAACACGAGGGTGATCATCGCTCACAAATACTTCTAAGGTTTGCATTAACTTAGACGCCGATATTACACCCGCATCAAGTAGTGCATCAGTGGCAGAGAGCAGCGCTAAACGCTCACGATCATTAAGTGCTTGCGGAGCATGTTTTATTAGTGAATCAAACTGCGCATCGTCCATTACCCAACGGTAATAGCCTAGCGCCCCTTCATCGGGATAAATCCACTGTGGCTCAAAATCAAGTGTTAGGGTTTGGCTTTGCTTATTGAGTAAAATACTGGCTGTTTTTACTTTATCGCCAGCGCCATATTTTATCCCAACAGGGACATTCCAAAGCTGTGCGGGTGCATCTACACCAGCATTAGCAAAGCGACTTTGCGATATAGTAATTTTTTTACCGTCTTGTTTTACATCTACAAGCGGAAAAGAAGACTGTTCAATAAATGATTTTAAAACACTCGCAACATCTTTATTAGAAGCTTTACCTAGCGCTTCCCATAAATCGGCTGCTTCGGCGTTTTTATACGAGAATTTTTTTAAGTAACTTTGAATCCCTTTTTGGAATGCCTCTTCACCAATCCAGTTTTCAACCATAGCCAGTACTGCGCTGCCTTTACTGTAGGCAAGCCCTAAACCATCCATAATATCGGCTTCGGTTTTAATCGGTTTACGAATCGGCTTAGTGCTTAAGCGAGCATCTAATGCCATTACGTTGTTTTGTGGTAAATCAAGGTGAGATTCAAATTCTGGATTAAGCTGTTTAGTAATTTTTGCCGCCATCCAGCTGGCAAATGCTTCGTTTAACCATAAGTCGTTCCACCACTTCATGGTAACTAAGTTACCGTACCATTGATGGGCAAGCTCGTGAGCAATAATCGACACATTACGCTGTTTTTTACTGCGTGTAGCAGCTGCTAAATCAACCAGTAATA
This sequence comes from Pseudoalteromonas sp. Angola-7, assembly GCF_028599255.1. Classification (NCBI taxonomy): domain Bacteria; kingdom Pseudomonadati; phylum Pseudomonadota; class Gammaproteobacteria; order Alteromonadales; family Pseudoalteromonadaceae; genus Pseudoalteromonas; species Pseudoalteromonas sp. Angola-7. The sequence continues at coordinate 344,991 of NZ_JAQREL010000003.1, read as the reverse complement.
TATCTTCGCGGTAGGTTACTAGGCCCGAGTTTTCCATTGCGCCAAAAGGAAACTCGGGTACTGCTACCGAGTCGAGCTTTTTATAAATATAAGGAATACCAAAATACGCCTCAAGTGCAGCAAGTACTTTTGGCATGTTCTCTTTTGCGTAATCAGCTAAATGAATTTTACCCTGCGGGGTAATAACACGCCCTGGAATTGGCATGTCTTTTATTTCAAGCTCTTCAAAAGGGCCCACGGCCATAGCCACTAAATAAGAAGGAATAGGTGGCGTTCTATCAAAGTAATGCGTTGTCATCTCGCCGTTAACTGTGGTTTTAAGCTCTGGCGTATTGGCATAAACCTTTTGAGACGTTGGCGCTGTAATTGTTAACTGAAACGGTATTTTATAACTTGGCTCATCAAATACTGGAAATGCACGGCGTGCATCATTCATTTCAAACTGAGTAAATAAATAAGGTGTGCCCTGATCAATTGTTTTGTATAAGCCCACACTTTGGCGATTATACGGCGCAGAAAAATCTATTTTTAGGGTGTACTTACCCGGCTGAATTTGCTCATCACAGCTAAATTTTACTTTTTCTGTTTTTAGCATTTCGTTATTTAAGTCGCAGTTTTCATCGCCTAGTAACTGCGCCATTTTAACAGCGTAAGCCACGCCGTTAAGTTCAATGTAATGAGTGGGTTTTAACACTTCTAGGGCTATTTCTGTCATCCCTGTAAAGGTGTCTTGGCTTGGGTCGAGTGTTAACGACACCTTTTGTGAACTTGGTTTAGCAAGCTTTTCGATAACGAACTCGTTAGCGTTGGCAGTAGTCATTGCTAAAGCAACACTTACTGTTAATAGGCTTTTTAAAAACATAGTGATCCCTAGATTGTTGTTGTTAGAAACTGACTCAAACAGGCATTTCTATGCCCTTAAAAATTGAGATTTAGATATCCTAGCAGTTTTTTTTATGAGAGTAATTTAATAAAGTGGCTGCTTGGATTTAAAATAGTAACAAATAGTGTCAGTGGCTCTGGCGCAGCTTAAAGCGCTGCCAGTGCAGCTGTGGGTTAATGGTGCGAATTTGCTGTATTACGTTGTTTAGTAAGGCGGTATCGTCAAATTTATCATTGGGGTATTCGTTAAACCCCATTAAATAATTAAAGGCGTCTTTTGAATTAGCCTGTAATGCGTAAATACGTACTTGTTGCTCAAAATTAAGTCGTAGGCTACTTATGGCGGTTTTCATACCGAGTTGATCAACAGTGGGAATGGCACATTTTTGCAAATAACCCGCACGCTCACCTTCACCAGTAAACCAAATGCGTACTTTTTCGCTGTAACGGCCAGACTTAGCCGGTAAATCAAACAACAAACGTGTGTGATTATGTGCTTTAACAAAGGCAATAAAGTCGTTAAGCCCTGCATCAACTAAGGCTTGATGCACCGGAACCAAGCGCGCTTTTATTTTTCCATTAGTATGAAAATTAAAACATAAAATGCCATTTTTAAGCTCAAGATCGTCAAGCGTTAAGCAGCCAATTTCATCGCTATATGCGCCACTGTAATAGGCAATTAAAGGCAACCAAAAATGCCAATGCTTTGCTTGCTCTCTTGCTACTTTAAAGTCGCCATAAATGTAGCCGTTATAAAGCGTATGCAGTTCCATTGCTGAAAAAGGGCGGCGGCCAAGATGGGTTTTCAACGTAATCCCTTGAAATTAATGACATGTTATATTTTATACTTAAAACAGATAAACATGCGAGTATCGATTTTAGTATTTATGTTTTTAGCTACAAAACAAAAACACCCACTTAAAAAGCAGGTGTTGTATTCACTATTTAATTTATAGTGGCAGTTATTCGCTAAGTGCGCGTGCTAAGCCAACAGGCTCTATTTCTACACACACTTGGTCGTCATTCCAATTTAAACCAACTAATGCGCTGTCTTCGTTTAAATCTTCTACCCACTCATCTAAAAATTCATCTAAATTAATTTCTACAGGCGTAAATTCTTGCCACTCTTCTTTACACTGGGCTTTTGCTGCGTCTTCGCTTTCCCATAAAAGCAGTACATCCGTTTCGGCAAACTGGTTAGATTCGCACACTACAAAGCCGCCGTCGTCGCCACCTAACGCCCACACTTGCTCGCTTAAACGTACTTTTTCTACAAAGCTAACTAGTTGTGATTCAATTTCAATATCGCTCATGTGTTTACCTTATTTGTTTAGAGTCTGGGATCGGTGCTTACTGCAGCTTGACGCGTGCCATAGTCGTTATAAAAACTGACTAAAGCAGCGTGTTGGCTAAAGTCTGTTAATTCACGAAAGCAAATCCAATCAAGTAGGCAGTATAAACTGATGTTAAGGCATTCACAGCCTTTAAATTCATCATCGTTTAAATGACTATTTAAATAGCTTAATGTTTGTGCAATTCGTTCGTTTTGCAGATTAAAAAATAATTTATCGTCGCTAGTATCAAACCCTGAGCGTCTGCTAAGTGCTAATTCTACTAACGAGTCGTTACAGGCGTTAATAATATTAAGTAGGTGTTCTTGCGACCAGCTTAGTGGTGTTTTACCAGCCTTGGCGATAAGGTAACGTAAAATAATGGTTGAATCGCTTAGCGTTAAATCACCATCAATTAAAACCGGTATTTTTCTTCCTGGGTTGTTACTGGCTAAGGTAGGGCGGTCTTGCTCAGAAAAAATATCTAGGTTTACTAGCGCTAAGTCAACATTGTTTTGTGCTGCCCACATTCTTACTCTGCGCGCAAATGGAGAAGGGTTAGATCCTATAAGTTTCATAATTGCTCCTAAAAAAAGCCGCATAAGCGGCTTTTTGTGTTGCGATAAGTCAACGTTATTCTGAGCGGCTTGTCACTTCTAGTAAGTGATAGCCAAACTGTGTTTGTACAGGGCCTTGTACTTGATTAATTGGCGCTGAAAATACAACTTTATCAAACTCAGGTACCATCATACCAGGGCCAAACTCGCCAAGTGCTCCGCCGTCTTGACCAGAAGGACAGTTTGAATATGTTTTTGCAAGCTCTGCAAAGTCTTCGCCTTGTTCAATCTTAGCTTTTAAATCTAAGCACTCTGCTTCGCTGTCTACTAAAATGTGCCTTGCACTTGCCACTGCCATAAAATCTCCTGTTTAAAGTTGGTGTATTTAACCATTAAAGCCAGTCTAGTTAGTTTTAACTCGCAGTACCAGTATAAACTTAATTGATGAGTAGCGTATTTTCAATTGCATCAATTAATTCTTTTGAATTAGGAGCTACTTTACTGTTAAAGCGTTTAATTGTTTTGCGATCAGCTGAAACTAAATATTTATAAAAGTTCCAGTTAGGTGAGCTGGTTTGCGCGTTTAAGTGTTTAAATATTGGATTTGCATCACTGCCGCGAACTTCGCTGGTAGTAAACATAGTAAAAGTAACGCCGTAATTAATAAAACACACTTTTGCTATGTCTTTTTCATCGTTTTCCTCTTGAAAAAAATCATCAGATGGAAAACCTAATACCGCTAAACCTTTGTCTTTGTATTGTTGGTGTACTTTTTCAAGGCCCTCAAATTGAGATGTAAAACCACAATTGCTAGCCGTATTTACAATGAGCAACGGGCGGTTTTTAAATTGGCATAAGTTTAAGGATTCTTTTGAGCGCAGCTTACGTATCTCTACATTTGTAAAGTCTTCACATTGTTGCTGCTGTTGTTTGCTGGGTAACGTGTCATTTGCTTGGGCAGCTAAGCTCGTAATAAAAATACTGAGCCCTAGTATCGTTTTTTTTAACATACTCAACGCCTAAATTTATAATTGTTTGACTAGTCTATCTTACGCTAATATGCACAAAAGTGATCAACAATATTAAGCTGTTATGACTACACGTTTAGCCACTATAGAAGATTTACCTGCCATTGTCGCAATATACAACGAAACGATCGCCTCGCGTATGGTGACCGCCGATACCGAAGAAGTATCGGTACAGAGCAAACGTGAGTGGTTTAATAGCCACACCGATAAACGGCCTATTTATGTTTATTGCGAAAATGACCAAGTACTTGCCTGGCTAAGTTATAAATCGTTTTACGGGCGCCCCGCATACGATGGCACCGTCGAAATGAGCATTTATATTACCAAAGCGGCGCAAGGCAAAGGGCTTGGCAAAAAGCTGATGCAGTTTGCCCAAATAGAGGCTAAACAGCTCGAAATTGATGTATTGCTTGGTTTTATATTTAGCCACAACTTACCAAGTATTAAGTTATTCAAGCACTTTGGTTTTAGCGTATGGGGTGAGTTGCCTCATATCGCGGTAATGGATAACACGCGCTACAGTTTAACAATATTCGGTAAGCATCTACCAAAATAGTTGTGGAGCTTATCGGTAAAAAAATCAAAATTAAGTCTAACAACCTATACCAACTAATAAATTATAGGCTACGCTATTAACATATAAAGTGTTTACGATAGTGTGGCTTAATGAGTCGAAAAATTTTAATTGTGGATAGCAGCAGTGTTATCGCAATGAGAGTGAAAGTTTTACTAGAATTAATAGGTTGTGAGGCTGAGCTCGTTCATTACTCTATGATTGATTTATACTCTAACACCAGCCAGTATGACTTGGTAATTGGTGCTTACGGAGTACCGTGTGAAGTAGTAAAGTCGTTAGCTCAAAAAATCTCACAAGACCGCTGTGTATTACTTGCCCCTAAAGCCGAAAGCGGTGAGCAACTTAGCGCCTTTAGCGAGCTTAATAAGTTAGTCCCAGATGCAACGGTTATTTATCCGTTTTTTTCAAATAAAGAAATTACCTCATTACTCGAAAACCTCTTAGAGCTTGGCTCTAGCCACGTTTTAAAACTCCCCACTATTTTACTTGTTGATCATATGCCTGAGCGCCTTGAAAAAATGAAAAGTAATTTAGTCGGGGCGCATATCAAAACGCTAACCGCAACCAGCGCAACCGAAGCGGTGGCAGTGGCTAATGAAAACAGTATAGATATTTTAATTAGCGATTTTAGCTTTGAAGATGGCACCGGTTTAAATATTTTTTCTGCTATTAAAATGTCTCAGCCAGATTGCCGATGCTTATTGTTTACCGCACGCCCTGAGCAAGTTTCAATGATTGAGGCAATTCGTAAAGGGGTTGAAGATGTTTTAATAAAGCCTCTAACCGATAGCGTACTGCTGCAATCGGTACATAAATTGTGGCAAACAGAGCTTTTAAAACGCCGTAACGCTGAGCTAGTTGAGCGTTTGCAAGATACCGTTGATGCATTAATCGAAAAAGACAGCCTACTACAAGTTATTTATAAAAATACGCCTGACGCCATTATGCTATTTGAACGCAGCGGCAAAGTAATAGAAGCAAACGATGCCTGCTTAAGGCTGTTTAAGCTACCCTTTGACAAACTCGCGGGCTTTTCGGTATTTGAATTTTTAGATGAGGAATCAAGTGCTGAAATAAAAAATAAAATCAGCACACTCAATCGTAACCGCCAATTTAGTAGCGACCTACGTTTGCAAAAAACAGACGGCGGGTATATTCCGCTGGTTGGCTCGTTTAACGAAATAGACCACCATGGCGAAATTGCGTTGGCGGTTATATTTAAAAATGTAACTCACTTAAAACAAAAAGAAGAATTACTCCTTGAAGCCAAAGACCTACTTGAGGAGCAAGTGCGAGCTCGTACTTCGCAGCTAGAGCACGCTAAAAATGTGGCCGAAGCTGCCAATTTAAGCAAATCGGAATTTTTGGCTAACATGTCGCACGAGTTACGCACCCCTATGCACTCTATATTAAGCTTTTCTCGATTTGGCTTGAGTAAGTTAGAAGCGGGCGATTTTGCTAAAGATAAACTCTTAAAATATTTATCCCGTATTGAAAGCAGCGGCGAGCGTTTACTGTCGTTATTAAACAACTTACTTGATTTATCTAAATTGGATGTAGGGAAATTTCCATTTAACCCACGTCCATACAATATAGAAAGCATTATAAAAACCAGTATTGATGATGTCTCTGGTACGGCTATGGAAAAAGAAATTGAAATTGTTTTTTCAAAACCCGGGCCAGTGGTTGTGCAGTGTGATGAAGAGCAAATTAATCAGCTATTGCGCAATGTTTTAGGTAACGCACTTAAATTTAGCGAACCTAAAAGTCGTATTGAAGTGAACTTAATGGCTGATCAAAATAGTGCCATTATTGATGTAGTAGACAATGGAATAGGTATACCTGAGGATGAATTAGAGCACGTGTTTACTAAATTTGTACAAAGCAGCAAAACGAACAGTGGCGCTGGTGGTACTGGTTTAGGGCTTGCGCTTTGTAGAGAGTTTGTAGCGCTTCATCAAGGCGAAATTACGGCAAGTAATAATAGCGATGGTGGTGCAACAATTAGGATTCAGGTACCCCTAGAAATAGATTTAGATGAGCATTTAGCCGATGATAAGCTAGCAGTGCAAGATAGCTAATTATATGTGTAATTAATGTTTAAATAATATTTAATTGGATGATGAAAATATGGCCTTAACTAAAATTCTTGCTGTAGATGATGAACCTTTCAACCTTGAAATTATTGAAGAAATTTTAGAAGATCTTGATTTCGAATTACAAGTTGCCACAAGCGGCCCTGAGTGTTTAGCCATGGTTGAAGGCTACATGCCCCAAGTTATTTTACTTGATGTAAGTATGCCGCAAATGAATGGCTACGAAGTGTGTAAAGCATTAAAGGCGAATCCGAATACCGCGCATATAATTGTTATGTTTGTTTCCGCTAGAGGAACGGTTGAAGAGCGTATGGAAGGTTACTCAGTCGGTGCTGAGGATTACATTGTAAAACCGTTTGGGCATGATGAGCTTAAATCAAAACTTAAAAACTTAAACCAAGTATTAATAGAAAAACAAAGCCTTGAAAAACAAGTAGAAGATGCAACATCTACAGCATTTAACGCTATGGCAAACAGTAGCGAAATGGGGCAAATAGTTAACTACATTGAAAACATTGGTTTTATTAATAATCCGCAAGATTTAGGTAAAGCCTTAATAGACTGCTTACAAACGTTTGACCTACAAAGTAATGTTGAATTTAGACATGGCGATACAATAGAGCACTTTGCCCTTAGGGGAGTGTGTTCGCCTATTGTAATTGAGCTGTTTGATATGCTTAAAAACAAAGGTCGCTTACATGAGTTTTCTCACCGACTATTAGTTAACTACGAGATGATAAGCTTGTTAATTCTGAATATGCCAGATCACGACCCAGATAAACACGGACGTATTCGTGACCACGTTTGCTTTATTGTCAGTGTGACTGAGCAGCAGTTACGTGCAATTATGACCAAGCAAATGCTTGAGTCGCAGCAGCAAAAGCTAAATGATGTAGCCAGCACAGTGCATAGTAAGTTTCATGGCTTGATTGGGTTACTAAACGAAAACCGCGAAAATAACGAAAAAGTATTCAAGCAATTACAAGAAGACCTTGAAGTGCGCATACCCACAATGGGGTTAGATGAAGACCAAGAGGTGTTTATTTATAAAAAAGTGGACGAAACTATTCAAAACTCAATTGCCAGAGAAGAGTCGGTTAAACAAGTTAAAGCCGCCTTTGCTGAAATTGAACAAGATTTATCTTTGTTACTTAAAAAATAAACCTCTCACACAATAAGGCTCACCTGAGTGATTTACGCATCACGAGGTAAGCCTTTTTCGACAATTCTAATTAGGCGCTGTGTTTTACGAAGTTGTTCTCTTTGTTTGTTATTTTGTTGCTCAAGCGCCCACTCTATATGCTCTTTTACTAGCTGCGAGCTAGACTCATGTTTGATTTCTAAAGCGTTAATAATGCTAGGGCTAAAATCGGCATTGCCTAAACCCACCGCTAAATTACGCAACCAACGTTCGTGTCCAATACGGCGAATAGGGCTGCCTTCGGTATTTTTTAAAAATGTAGGTTCGTCCCAGGCAAATAGCTCAAGTAAGTCTTTGTTTTTTAATTGCGTACGGGGATGGAAGTCTTGCTCATCGGTAATTTGACCATAACGGTTCCATGGGCAAACCAATTGGCAATCGTCGCAGCCATAAACTCGGTTCCCCAATAGTGTACGGTATTGCTCAGGTATAGGCCCTTGGTGCTCAATGGTTAAGTACGAAATACATTTGCGTGCATCTACCACATACGGCTCTACAATTGCGCCTGTTGGGCAAAGCGTAATGCAAGCTACACATTTTCCGCAGCCTTCAAACGTGTTTTCATTATCTATTGGCAGGGGTAAATCAACAAAAAGCTCACCTAAAAAAAACCACGACCCAGCTTCTTGGTTTATTAATAAAGAGTGTTTTCCTCGCCAGCCCAATCCCGCTTTTTCAGCAAGCTGGCGCTCAAGCACAGGCGCAGAGTCTACAAATGGCCTAAAACCGTAATCGCCAATTTCTTGCTCTATTTTTTGGCCCAGTTTTTTTAGTCGGTTGCGCATTAATTTGTGATAGTCACGCCCTAATGCGTAGCGGCTAATGTAGGCTTTTTCAGTGTTTTTTAGTGTTTTGGCAAAACTAGCATCAGGGGGCAGGTAGTTCATTTTTACCGAAATAACCCGCTGGGTGCCAGGGATTAGTTCAGCAGGGCGTGCGCGTTTCATGCCGTGGGCTGCCATATAATCCATAGAGCCATGGTAGCCCGCATCTAACCAGCGCTGTAATTGTGCTTCGTGTTTAGATAGGTCAATATCGGTAATACCCACCTCACTAAAGCCGAGTTCTTGGCCCCAGGCTTTAATATTTTTGGCAAGCTGTTGGTAGTTGGGGGTTGAGTTACTCACAAACATTACACACTTAAATAATTAGCTGCGTAATTTACCATATTTATAAAGCGCTGTTGAATGTTGCCAGTTAAAATATTAAGGCAATATACCGCTCGGCTTTTGTTTTGAAATTGCTTATTGCACAAAGCGCTTTAATTGCTGTTGTGTTTGCTGGCTAAGTGCATGTGATTGCTGGCTATTACTTAGTGCATGATCAATAGCGCTTTTAGCTTGCTCGCCTAAGGTAACAATTTGCTCTACCGATTGGTGAGTGTGCTGCTGCGCTTGCTCTAGCGTATGCACCGCATCTGCTATTTGCTGTAACTGCTGTTGGTTTTGTTCAAACTCGCTTAGCATTGTTTTAAACCCTTCAGAGGTATTACTAATGGCGCTTTGTGCGGTACTTGAATGGCTAATTAACTGCTCACTTTCTTGGTTGGTTTCGTTAACCAGCTCATTCATTTGGTTAATAAAGTCGCTTATTTGTCGGGTTGCGCCACTTACTTTTACCGATAATGTACGTACTTCATCAGCAACAACCGCAAACCCTCTGCCAGCTTCACCAGCGCGTGCCGCTTCAATGGCAGCGTTTAGTGCCAGTAAATTAGTTTGATCCGAAAACTCCTCAACCATTTTTAAAATGCTGCGAATGTTTTCGCTGTTTTCTTTAAGGCCAGACACCGTTTTAGAAAATCTTTGCAGCAAAGTACCAATAAGCGACACCTTATCGACTAAGCTTGCAAGCTCTTGCGACGAAAGCTTAACAAAGTCTAAGTGCTCGCTGTTTACGCTATGCACGCTGTCGGTATTGCTCACTATGCCCTCTAAGCTTTGCACTATTTGGTTACTCGCATTAATAATATTGTGGCTTAGCTGAGTTTGCTGCTCACTTAACTGCTGCGTATTTTGCATAGCGGTATTTACATCAACATTACTTTGCTCGCTGGCTTTAGCGCTGGCGTGAGTTGTGCTTAGCAAATCACTTAAGTGGTTAGTAAATAAGTTATATTGCGTACTTAGTTCTTTAAATTCGTCAAAAGAAAATTGCGGTAAGTTGGCGGCTAAATTAGCCTCTTGCTGGTTTATGTTTACTAAAGTGTCGCACATAGCTTTTACAGGGCGCACTATTAAATAGCGCATATAAAAAATAGTAAAGGCAAAGCCCGCTACAATAACCAAGGTTAACAACCAAAATGCGCTAGTACTGTGTTGCTCGCTTAAGCTTTGATATAACCAAAATAACGTAATGGCCTGAAACAAAAAAACAAAGCTTAAGTTGCCCACTATTTTACGCGTAAGCGTATAAAAAAATGTTTGCTCAATATAATTATAAAATTGCATTACACCACTCATTTATTGCTTACCCAATTTAGAGATTATCGACTAAGTTACCGTTAACTCAAGTAATAATGTTTGCTAAATATTTTTTAGAACGAGCGGGGTAATTAGTAAAAATACCATGCACCCCAATTTTAAGCATAAAATCCATGTCTTCTGTCCTATCTACGGTGTAGGCGTAAACTTGCAGGCCTCGTGCTATGGCATCATCTACAAAAGCTTTATTTACAAAGCTTTTGTCTACATGAACACTATACGCATTTAACTGTTGAGCAAACTGTGCATAATTTAACGGAATTGATGAGGTTAACGCGCCAATGTGTAACCACGGTAACCTATTTTTAAGCCAATGAATTTGATGGTGATCAAACGACGACACTAAAATATTACCTTTAGTAATAACGCCTTTAGCAATATTGTTGTTTAAAATAGTGGCAAACTTTTCAAGCTCAAAGGTATGTTTAAGCTCTATATTGAGTAATGTTTTATTGCTATTCCAATCAAGTAATTGCTGTAGAGTGGGGATTTGCTCGCCGTTACCGGCATCCAACAGACTAAGTTGCTGCGCCGTAAAGTCGCTTACTTTACCGTGCCCGCTGGTGGTTCTATCTAGCCACGAGTCGTGTATGAGCATATAGTCATCAAGCGCACTTTGAATATCAACTTCAATACCATCTACCCCTACATTTAACGCTTCTAAAATAGCGCTTTTAGTGTTTTCTGGGTAATTGCCGCTTGCCCCGCGGTGCGCAAATATTTTCATTTTCTAGCCTTTTGAGTAATAGACCACGTTTCAAAACAGGCTGCACTGACTATAAGTGCACCGCCAATAAGTGTTAGTAGCGTTGGGCGCTCATGAATAATAACAATAGCCAACAAAGTGCCGTAAAGCGGCTGCAAGCACGAAATTAACCCCGCAGTAGCTGCCGATAAGTGCTTTAAACTCGCTGCAAATAGCGAGTGAGGTGTAGCGGTAAAAATAATACCCGCAACAGCAATTAAAATAAGGTCGTGGTTACTCACCTCATACACAGGGACCTTAATAAATGCGCAAAGCATAACACTTGCCACTAAGGTTTGATAAAACATGGTTTGTGGGCCGCCATACTGGCTAAAAAAGCGCTTATGGGTAATATTTCTAATCGAAAAAAACAAAGCCGAAACCACACCCATAATAACCCCTAAGGTTACATCGTCGCCTAAATTTGCGCTGGGTACGAGTAAATATATACCTAATACAACCACAGCTGCGCTTATAATATCTTTTGCTTGGGGCCTGCTTTTATTAAACAAGGGCTCTAAAAACACCGTCATTACTGGGTAGCTAAAAAAAGCCAGCATACCCACAGTTACGCCCGCCATTTGCATGCCTGCAAAGTAAGTAACCCAATGCATGCCTACCGCTACACCTAAAAATAACGCAATGAGGTAATCTTTTGGTTTGTTTAACTTAATTTGTTTTTTTTGAAAATACAGCATAGCCAAAATTGCCATGCCAGCAATAGCGGTACGATACACCGTAATATCAATTGCATTTAACCCTATTAACTTTGCAAAAAGGGCGGTGCCCCCAAAAAGTAACACGGCAATATGTAAGTAAATCAGGCTTTGCTGTTGTGGCTGCATTTAAATGAGAACTCCTTTTTTTATTATCTTATCACTGGGTGCGAACTCACAGGATGAAATTTTTAAAACATGACAAATGTCAGCAAAGTTAATGACATTTCACACTCTTATTATTTTTTGGCTTTGGCATAGTTAACTTATCTTAATGGGAGGTGGCTATGAATACGTTAAATTTAATAAGTCTCGCTATTAGCGAGTTTTTAGAATCACTTAGCTTTAGTGTTTCAATAAATGATTACTTTATACTCATTAGTATTTTTGTGTTATTTATATTTATTAATAAAAATAATGTTATAAGCAATAACAATGAACTAGGGGTACTGGCATGAGTACAACAAATACGCTTTCAAAGCCCAGTAATAAAAAGTTTTGGGAATACGCACCTTTAATTTTTACTGGATTTTATTTGCTTCCGACTCTTTTTAATCTATCTAACTTGCCAGTCAATACCATTGTAATGAGTGTGGCGTTTTATATTGTATTTATTTTGCTTTACATAAAAGCCATGCACTGTGAAACAAAGCGTATAACAACGCTGTTTGTTATTATGTTAGTGGTGTGTTTTAGCGCCACATTTTATACCACAGGGACCTCTACATTATTTGGTTTTATCGCGTTTATAGCTGGTGAGTCATACGCTAAAAAAAGCAGATTATATGCCGTTTTTAGCCTTATATTTACGGTGGCGTTAAGCGCCTATTTAGCAGATATAGCAAACATAAAATACTTTTTAGCCGGCACTTTATTAATTTCAGGAGCGCTGTTGGCCTTTGGCATTGCAACCCAAAAAGAGCGCCTGCATAAAAAGCGCGAACAAGAAAGCGCTAACCAATTAGAGCAATTAGCTGCTATTGCTGAGCGCGAACGAATAGCGCGCGACCTACACGATATTTTAGGCCACTCACTATCATCTATTGCTTTAAAAGCTGAGCTTGCTAATAAGCTAAATCAAGGAGAGCGCTACGAACAAGCCAATAACGAAATAGCACAAGTAGCAGATCTAGCAAGGCAGTTACTTAGCGATGTAAGAAACGCCGTAAGCGATTTAAAACAACTTAATTTAATAAGCCAAATAGCCCAGCTTAAACAAAGGCTAATAGAGCAAGACTTTAACGTTAACTTTAATGTTGTATTAAATACCTTGCCTCCTAAAGTAGAAGGGATCGCAGGGCTTATAATTAAAGAAGCGGTAACTAATTTATTACGCCATAGCAGTAATAAAAACGCCGAAATAAGTATAGAGCAAACACAGCATCAGCTGCATATAAGTGTGGTTGATAACGCACCTTGCAGCACGTTAAACGCAGGTAACGGTTTAAATGGTATCAAAGAGCGTACAGAGCAACTTAATGGCCATGCCGCGTTTACCTGTGGCGAGAAGTTTACTTTAAACGTAATGCTGCCAATTTCAGCTAAGGATTAACAATGATCAAAGTATATTTAGTGGAAGATCAAGCACTCGTGCGCGACGCAGTAGGGGCATTGTTAAGCCTTGATTTTAATATTGAAGTGATAGGCCAAGCCAGTAACGGCCAAGATGCACTTAATGCAATAAAAGCACTGGCCGATGAGGCATTGCCAGACATAATTTTAACCGATATTGAAATGCCACACATGAGCGGTATAGAGCTAAGTGAGCAAATAGCGGCCACGTTCCCAACCATTAAAATGGTTATTATGACCACGTTTTCGCGAGCTGGTTATATTAGGCGCTCGCTCGCCCTAGGCGTTAAAGGTTTCATTTTAAAAGAAGCGCCAAGTGATGAGCTTATCAATGCACTTAAAAAGGTAATGCAAGGGCAAAAGGTTATAGACCCAGAGCTTGCCATTAACGCGCTTGATGATGCCGACCCGCTCACCGATAAAGAGCGCAAAGCACTTAAGCTTGCAAGCGATGGCTTAAAAACAAGCGACATAGCCAAACAGCTGTTTATAAGCGAAGGCACAACACGTAATTATTTATCCGATGCTATCGCAAAACTCAATGCCACTAACCGCGTAGATGCAGCGCGTATTGCAAAGCAAAAAGGGTGGTTATAATCGCGCTGATATTAAGTGATGATTAAGGCCATTAAGCGTATGTTTTACTTATTAAAGCGGTTTATTAAAAGTTTCATACGCTTTTACCTGTCTCATTTTACGTATATGGGTTAAAATACCTACATAACCAACTAACAAGATAGTGAATGTCAAACCAAGATCCAAATCTCAGCCGAGAACAAGAAAAGTACGAAAACCCAGTCCCTAGTCGTGAGTTTATACTTACTCACCTTCAAGAGCGTTCAAAACCTGCTAACTTCACGCAACTTTGTGATGAATTAGCTGTAAACGATACCGAACGCCAAATTGCATTTAAGCGCCGCCTTCGTGCCATGGAGCGCGATGGCCAATTGTATTTTAATAAGTTTAAATGTTACGCCCTAATTGACGAAGCCGGTTTAACCAAAGGCAAAGTAATTGGCCACAGAGACGGTTTTGGCTTTTTAGAAGTTGAAGGCGAGAGCAAAGATTGGTTTATAGCCAAGCATCAAATGAACATGGTGCTGCACGGCGACATCGTACTTGCTAAAGGCACAAAACGTGGCTCAGGCTCAAAATGTGATGCCCGCATAATTAAAGTACTCACCAACGAGCGCGCACCTATTGTAGGGCGTTATTTTGTTGAGCATGGTATTGCAGTTGTTGTAGCCGAAGACCCACGTATTACCCAAGATATTATTATTCTGCCAGGCAGTGAAAACGGCGCGCGCCATAACCAAATGGTGCAAGTGCAAATCACTCAAAACCCTAGCCGTAACATGAACGCGGTAGGTAAAATTATTGACGTACTGGGCGAGCATTTAGCGCCAGGTATGGAAATAGAAGTGGCACTGCGCAATCACGATATTCCTCATGTTTGGCCAGAAGAAGTAGAAGAACAAGTAGCTCATTTAGGTGAGTTTGTTGATGAAGCCGACAAACAAGGCCGTGTAGATTTACGCGACCTGCCACTGGTCACAATAGATGGTGAAGACGCCCGCGACTTTGATGATGCCGTATATTGTGAGCGTAAAAAATCTGGCGGCTGGCGCTTATGGGTAGCCATTGCCGATGTATCACATTATGTAGGTATGAACACGCCGCTAAATAAAGAAGCGATTGCTCGCGGTAACTCAGTGTACTTTCCTGAGCAAGTAATTCCAATGCTGCCAAAAGTGTTGTCGAACGGTTTATGTTCGCTTAACCCTAAAGTAGACCGCCTTTGTATGGTGGCCGAAATGACGGTATCAGACGCAGGTAAGCTTTCGGGTTATAAGTTTTACGAAGCGGTGATGAACTCGCATGCGCGTTTAACCTACACCAAAGTAAATGCCATTTTACAAGGCGATGAAAAACTACGCGAAGAATACGCACCTGTTGTGCCACATTTAACTGACTTACAGCAAATGTATATGGCGCTTAAGTCGGCGCGCCAAACCCGTGGTGCTATTGAGTTTGAAACGCTAGAAACGCGTTTTGTATTTAACGCACACCGTAAAATAGAATCAATTGTGCCAGTTGTTCGTAACGACGCGCACAAACTGATTGAAGAATGTATGATTTTAGCCAACGTATCGGCGGCTAAATTATTAGAAAAACACGAAGCCAGCGCGCTTTACCGTGTGCACGATGAGCCAGATCAAGAAAAACTAGGTAACTTTACTCAGTTTTTAAGTGAGCTTGGCATTCAAAGCACATTAAGTGATGAGCCAACACCGAAAGAAATTACCCAAGTGTTAGCCCGTTTAGGCGACCGCCCAGAGGCCGAGCTTATTCAAACCATGCTACTTCGTTCAATGAAGCAAGCGGTTTATCAGCCAGACAACATAGGCCACTTTGGCTTAGCGCTGCCTGCGTACGCACACTTTACCTCACCGATTCGCCGTTACCCTGATTTAGTGGTACACCGTGCAATTAAAGCGGTAATAAAAGCACAAGGTCAGCAAACATCGGGCGCATACGCGTACACCGATGATGAAGTAGATCAACTAGGCGAGCAGTGTTCAACCACCGAGCGCCGCGCAGACGACGCAACGCGTGAAGTTGCCGACTGGCTTAAATGTGAGTTTATGCAAGATCACGTGGGTGATGAGTTTAACGGGGTTATTTCATCCGTTACTAACTTTGGTTTATTTATACGCCTAGACGACTTACAAATTGATGGCCTGATCCATGTTACTAATTTAGGTGATGAATACTTCCATCATGATGGTGCAAAACACACCCTAATTGGCGAGCATACACATACCGTTTACCGCCTTGGCGATAAAGTAACGGTACAAGTTGCTTCGGTAAGTTTAGATGAGCGCCGTATAAATTTAACGCTCAGTGGTGATGTAGCTCAAGATAGATACGCGCGTCGCCGTGGCTCAGCTAAAGGAGCAGGGCGCGGTAAATCAAGCCATGCACCAGCAGGTGTAAGATCGCAGCTTAAAGCGGGTAAAATCCCTGGAAAAAACACATCAGGCGATGAAAAACCCAAAGCTGGTAAAAAACCAGCCAGTAAAAGCAAAGGCAAACCAGCGGGTAAGTCTGGCGCAAAGCCAGCCGGTAAAAAAGCCGCTGAAACCACCGCTAAGAAAAAACCGAAAAAAAAGGCAGTTAAAAAGCCTAAAAGACCAGGCAAAAATGCCCGTAAACGTAATAGCCCAGGAGCAAACAATACGTGAGTAATGAATTAATTTTTGGCTTTCACTCTGTTGAAGCAATTTTAGCAAAAGAGCCAGAGCGTTTTTTAGAAATTTATGCCCTAAAAGGTCGTGATGATAAGCGCTTATCCCCGATTATTAATGAAGCACGTAAATTTGGTATTTCTGTACAATTTATGCAGCGAAAAGCGCTAGATAACAAAGCAAACGATGAGCAGCACCAAGGCATTATTGCCAATGTAAAAGCTGCGCGTGTTTACAACGAAAAAGATTTAGATGAGATCATTACTCGCGAAGACACGCCGTTTTTATTAGTACTAGATGGCATAACCGATCCGCACAATTTAGGTGCCTGCCTACGTAGCGCAGATGCAGCAGGTGTACACGCTATAATTGTACCTAAAGATAAGTCGGCCAAGCTTAACGGCACAGCACGTAAAGTAGCCTGTGGAGCAGCCGAAACCGTACCGCTTATTCAGGTAACAAACCTGGCGCGTACGCTTCGCGAAATTAAAGACGCAGGTGTATGGGTTGTGGGCACAGCTGGCGAAACAGACACCCACGTGTTTGATGCAAACCTTACTGGGCCAATGGCAATAGTAATGGGAGCAGAGGGCGAGGGCATGCGCCGTTTAACGCGTGAGCATTGCGACGTGTTAGTTAAAATTCCGATGGCGGGTACAGTTTCAAGCTTAAATGTATCGGTAGCAACCGGTATTTGTTTATTTGAAGTGCTACGCCAACGTAACGCAAATAACTAATACAGTTTAATGTATTAAAAAAGCCGAGATTGAAATTCAATCTCGGTTTTTTTGTGTTTGTAATTTACGCTTTTAATTTTATATCAATTGATACTCTCTCTATTATAGCGATAGGAAAATAGCTCTATAGCAAGGCAAAAATAACGAAATATAGTGTTCATATATGAGTTATTTTTAACGCAGCTAGAGAGTTATTTAACTCGTTAGAATGAGTATGTGTAGCCTACCTGTACTGTACGTGGTTTACCTGGCTGAATACCGCCATTAGCGCGGTTAGCAATGTAGGTTTTATCAAGTAAGTTATCTACGCTTAAATATACTTTTTGGTTAGCATCAATTAAGTATTTAGCCGCTAAATCCCATACTACACGGCTATCAATAGCATCTAAGCCTGAGTCAGTTAAATCGGCATGTGCACTTGATACGTAACGCATTTGGCTATTTACCACAAACGATGCAAATTCAGCGCCTAGCGATAAAGCAACCTGGTTTTCTGGTACGTATGGCATTGCATCGCCTTTTTCTACCGAGCCCCAAATTTCTGAATCAAAATCGTTTTGAAACTCAGAATCTGTGTAGGTGTAAGTTAACTTAACCGGAAAAGCAACCTGCTTGGTATTAAACGTACGTGCTGCACTAAATTCAAAGCCCGATACTTCTACTTCACCGTAGTTGTATTGGTCACCAATGTTATCGTCGCTACAACCAACCGCAGCAGTACAGTTACCATGCATGTTGTCGTAGTCAGAGAAAAACGCAATCACTTCACCTGTAAATCCAGCGGCGTTAAAGCGCGAACCAAACTCAATATTTACACTTTCTTCTTCGTCTTGGTCAGCGTTACCCGGCGCCGCAGGTGCGTAACCTTTTTGAATGCCCGCAAGTAGCGTTACGTGTTCGTTAAGCGTGTAAGTAGCACCAAGTGACGGTACTAAAATTTCAGTATTGTTAGATATATTTTTAGTTAAACCATTGCTGCGCGTTGGATCTGACTTAGACCACTCTTCACGCGTAATCGTAATGTCTTCATAACGAAGGCCAGCACTTACTACTAATGCGTCTATTGTCCACTCGTCTTGAACAAAAAAAGTACGCGCATCGGCACTATCTAAACGGTTGCTATCTGAACCTGGGATACCTTGCGATGTTAGCGTCATACTTAAATCTTGATTTAACGTGTACGTATCTTGCCACTGAAAACGATCCATTTCGTCTTCGTGGTAACGTACGCCAACAGTCACGTAGTGATCGCCTACAGGTATGTGTAACTCAGACTGAATACCTTTTGCTTGGTAATCACGGTTATTCGCTTTTACGCCAATACCCTCAATGCCTTCACTCGTTGGGTTTGCTTCAAATTCGCTGTACTGCTCAAGCGTGCTTGTACCTACACTGCTTGCTTTATACCAGTTACGATGAAAATCGTTTAAGTAAGCGGTTGCTAATAACTCGTAACCTTCGCCAAATTGGTAAGCATAGTTAAGTTGGTAAGCATTATGGCGAGTGTTCATTTCATCGTTTTGCGATGCTGCATAACGACGATTAGGATTTGATTTGTAATCTTCTTCAGTTAAACCCATGTAAGTTTCGTCTGATTTTTCATCAGAGTACTTAATTTTTAGCTCTAGGCTGTGGGCGTCGTTTTTACCAAATGTATGGCCAAACTTTAGTAATAAATCTGTTTTTTCAAAGCCTGTGTTATCGCTACCTACTGGCAACTCTTTAAATCCGTCGGCGCCATAAGTAAATACTTCAATTAAACCTGCTGTGTTGTTTTTTTCTTTACCAAAGTAAGCGTGGCCTTTGTAATAACCATCACCACCAAGGGCTGCATCAACCATGCCTTTTGAGGTATTTGGCTCAGTTGGTAAGCTGCGAGAAAGTAAGTTTAAAACACCACCCGTAGTACGCGGACCATACTTAACAGAGGCAGCGCCTTTTAATACTTCAATAGATTCCATACGACCCATAGTAGGGAAGTAGTAAGCAGAAGGTGCCGAGTAAGGAGCGGGTGCAACTAATACACCGTCTTCCATTACGGATATTTTATCGTTACGGCCAGTGCCTGTACCGCGCATACCAATGTTAGGGCGAAGGCCGTAGCCGTCTTCTTCTTGAACGTATACACCCGGAACAGACGCTAAAACACGTGAAATATCGGTAAATTCAAATTTTTGTAGCTCTTCGTCAGAAATAAACGTCGCAGAACCAGGAATATCGTTAATAGCCTGTTGTGAGCCAATAACGGTAATTTGTTCAAAGCGTTGATCTTGGTTTGAACTGCCTTGTGCCATTGCAGTAGCACTAAAAGACAAAGCAACCGCAGTTGCAAGGGTAGATACTAAAAACTTAGGGGTCATTGTGTGTCCTGATCATGTCAATTATCTTAATTGGCGTAATTTGAACACGTTAACGAATACGAATCAATGTTATTAACTGTTTAATAGTTTAGTTTTTTAGAATTAAAAACACCAACTTATGCTACTTTGTTAACTAAATTATTTCTTTTGTATGGTGCTTTCAATTTAGCGTTTATTCTTAAGTATCGGTTTTGTGTATTTATTTAGCCAAGCCTTAGCGCTATAAATTCAGCAAGTTTATCTACAGCATGCTCCGACTCGCCGCCGCTTTTAATTAGGCTAATGCCGATACTGCCTAAGCTTGGTAAATGTTTTGTTTGAATTTGAAAGTTGAGATCGCTAGGCACAGTGCTTTTAGCCAGTACAGTAATACCTAAGCCTTCTTTTATGGCGGCTATTAATCCGGTTAAATCGGCATTACTGTAAACAATACGGTATTTGATATTGGCACTTTTAAGTGCATCTGTAGCGCGGCGCCTATAAATACAGCCCTCGGGCGCGGTGACTAAGGTTACTACCTCATTTTTTGCTTGTGCTAAATCGCCCACCCATACTAGTTCGTCTTGCATAAAAATAGGGAACTTGTCTGAATTAAGGCGCTCGTTAAGTGCTAAAACAAGATCAAATTGATCTTGCCTTGAGGCTGACAGTAAATGTTTACTTAAGCGCGATTTAACCTCCAGCGATACCTCAGGATAAAGCGAGACAAAATCACCAATAATAGAGGGCAAAATACGTGCTGCAAATTCGCTAGGAATACCCAAGCGCACTTTACCGGTTATGCTCTCTGAGGTGAACTGCTGCAAAATAGCATCGTTATACTGCATCATTTGTTTTGCCATAGGCAAAAGTAGCTCACCGTACTGATTAAGCACCTGGCGCTGGCCCTGCTTTTTAAATAATTTATAACCGAGTAAATCTTCAAGGCGTTTAATTTGCAAGCTTACCGCAGGTTGCGATAACCCCAGTAGGTCGCCGGCTTTTGCAAATCCACCTACCTCAACAACCATTACAAAGGTACGCAAACTGTCGGTTGATATGTTTTTCATATTTAAAATTACAATTTATATAGCTACATATATAAGTATTATTTATCAATTGATAAATAATTACAATTTGTTGTTGTCACAGTGGCGCAATATACTTTTGGTATCAAAAATACACAGGTGTTTGTTATGACTTTTAACCCAATAATGTTTGCCCGCCACAGCAATGCTGCAAGTGCAGTTACCAATGCCGTGCAAGCAAATAACAACCTCGTTGTAATGGATTTTAGTGGCAGTGAAACCAGTGTATTTTTAAGCACTATTTTAGGGTTAGATCTCACAAAGCTTACAGCCAGCGGCTTAGGCCTAAAAGGCACGCTTGATGGTGATTTAAATTCTGATTACAGCTTTGCCGTTTATTACTTTAGCGAAACCGCATTTAGATTTGTATTAACGCACAGCGCAAGCTTGCAATTACAAGCACTTATAAACGAGCAGCAACTTCGTTTTGATATTGATTATGTACTACGTAGCGACCTTGCAACTCTTGCGCTGTGTGGAGCAAACGCATTTGATACCTTAATTAGCGCGTTTAAATTAACGCCAGGGCTGCGTTTATCTAACCCACAACTATGCTATGGCGCGCAAAGCGGCGAAGTATTTATTACCGCCATAGATAAAAACGACGAACAGCACTTTGTGTTAGTAGCCAAGCAACAAGAACTACAAAAATGGCAACAGCACTTACAAGCACAAGGTTTTGCCCTAATGCAAAACGAAGCTGCCTAATACATAAAATAACCGGTAAACATAACCGTGTTTGCCTGTTTAGTTAAATCTATTTAAGCCACGCCCGCACAGGGTTAATTTAAAAGTGAAGGAATGTTATGACTTCTAAAACTGTACTACATGCTAAGCACCTTGAAGCAGGCGCAAAAATGGTTGATTTTCATGGCTGGGAAATGCCAATCAACTACGGCTCACAAATAGAAGAACACAATGCAGTGCGTACCGATGCAGGTATGTTTGACGTATCACACATGACTATTGTTGATATTGAAGGCGAACAAGCAAAAGCATTTTTACGTAAGTTAGTAGCAAACGACGTAGCAAAATTAACCGTACCAGGTAAAGCGCTTTATACGGGCATGCTTAACGAGCAAGGCGGCGTAATAGACGATTTAATTATTTACTACTTTAGCGAAACGTTTTATCGCTTAGTGGTAAATTCTGCCACCCGCGAAAAAGATTTAGCTCACTTAGCTAAAGTATCTGCCGACTTTACAGTAACCGTAACTGAGCGCCCAGAGTTTGCAATGATTGCAGT
Source organism: Pseudoalteromonas sp. Angola-7 (assembly GCF_028599255.1). Taxonomy (NCBI): domain Bacteria; kingdom Pseudomonadati; phylum Pseudomonadota; class Gammaproteobacteria; order Alteromonadales; family Pseudoalteromonadaceae; genus Pseudoalteromonas; species Pseudoalteromonas sp. Angola-7. The sequence continues at coordinate 323,145 of NZ_JAQREL010000003.1, read as the reverse complement.
ACAAGGCCCTAACGCAAAAGCAAAAACAGCCACACTTTTAAATGCTGAGCAACAAGCAGCCGTTGAAGGCATGAAGCCATTTTTTGGCGTACAAGTGGGTGATTTATTTATTGCCACAACGGGTTATACTGGCGAAGACGGTTACGAAATTGTAGTACCGAACGAGCAAGCAGCCGATTTATGGCAACAACTGCTAGATGCAGGTGTAGCGCCAGCCGGTTTAGGTGCACGCGACACGCTACGTTTAGAAGCAGGTATGAACCTTTACGGCCTAGATATGGACGAAAGCGTATCGCCACTTGCAGCTAACATGGCATGGACTATTGCATGGGAACCAGAAGATCGTGACTTTATTGGTCGTGACGTACTTGTTAAGCAACGCGCCGAAAAAAGCACCCATAAACTTGTTGGTTTAGTGCTTGAAGAAAAAGGCGTATTGCGTAGCGGCTCAAAAGTAATTGTTGAAGGTGGTGAAGGGGTAATTACCTCAGGTACTTTCTCACCAACACTTGGTTTTAGTGTAGCCCTTGCACGTGTACCGCGTTCAACAGGGGATACAGCCCAAGTAGAAATGCGCAAAAAATTAGTTAACGTTAAAGTAGTAAAGCCTAGCTTTGTACGTAACGGCAAATCAATCATTTAAAAATTTGGTTATACCAATCACAATAATTATTGTGATTGGTATCCTCCCAATATAAACCAAAGGAACAAAATAATGAGCAATATCCCTAGCGATTTAAAATACGCCTCTTCTCACGAGTGGGTTCGCAACGAAGGTGACGGTACATTTACTGTGGGTATTTCTGAGCATGCGCAAGAGCTGCTTGGCGACATGGTATTTGTAGAACTGCCAGAAGTAGGCGATGCAGTAGATGCAGGCGAAGACTGTGCAGTAGCAGAGTCGGTTAAAGCTGCATCAGACATTTACGCACCAGTTGGCGGCGAAATTGTAGCGATTAACGAAGAGCTAGAAGACGCACCAGAAACGGTTAACAACGACCCATACGGTGACGGCTGGTTATTCCGCATTAAAGCAACTGACGAGTCAGAGCTTGAAAACCTACTTAGCGCAGAAGACTACGCTAACACAATCGACGAAGAGTAATACTCTAAGTAGATGACAAAAGCCCCATTCACAGTTTTTGGGGCTTTTATGATTTAACGGCCTACTTTCCATACACAGTACGTTATTAAATCATCACATATTTTAATCAATACTAATTACCCGTTAGTATTTAGGATCATAGGAATCTAGACGCATGTCAAACGCCAAATCTCTTGAACAGTTAGAGCAAAAGCAAGATTTTATTCGCCGCCACATTGGGCCAAGCCCAGCACAAGTAAGCGATATGCTAAGTGCTTTAGAAGTATCAAGTGTGCAAGAGCTGATCGACCAAACTGTACCTGCAAGCATTCGCTTAGCGCAGCCATTAACAGTTGGCGAAAGCCGTACTGAAGTTGAAACACTAAGCTACTTAAAATCGGTAGCAAGCAAAAATAAAGTTTTCAAATCGTACATTGGCCAAGGCTACCACCCAACGCACGTACCGCACGTAATTTTACGTAACGTACTAGAAAACCCAGGTTGGTATACTGCGTACACGCCGTACCAGCCAGAAATTGCGCAAGGGCGTTTAGAGTCGTTACTAAATTTTCAAACTATGACCCTAGATTTAACAGGCCTTGATTTAGCAAGCGCCTCGTTACTTGACGAATCAACCGCTGCTGCCGAGGCAATGGGCCTTGCAAAACGTGTATCTAAAGCTAAAAAAGCCAATGCCTTTTTTATTGCCGATGACGTACACACACAAACAATCGACGTAGTAAGCACCCGTGCTGAGCAGTTTGGTTTTGAAATAATTGTAGGTAAAGCAGAAGATGCCGTTAACCACGACATTTTTGGCGCACTTTTCCAATACCCAACTACATCAGGTGAAGTAGTCGATATAACCGACCTAATTGCTGGCGTACAAAGCAAAAAGGCCATTGCCTGTGTTGCTGCCGACATTATGAGCTTATTACTATTAAAAGCACCGGGTAAATTAGGTGCCGACGTAGTACTTGGTTCGGCTCAGCGTTTTGGTGTACCTATGGGTTACGGCGGACCACACGCTGCATTTTTTGCAACGCGTGACGCATACAAACGCTCATTACCAGGGCGTATTATTGGCGTATCTAAAGACCGTTTAGGTAACGACGCACTACGTATGGCCATGCAAACGCGCGAACAACACATTCGCCGCGACAAAGCCAACTCAAACATTTGTACAGCGCAGGTATTACTTGCCAACATGGCAGCGTTTTACGCGGTGTACCATGGCCCACAAGGCTTAAAAACTATCGCGCAGCGTATACATCGCTTTGCTGATATTTTAGCTGCTGGCCTAAAAGCTAAAGGTGTAGCACTTAAACACAGCACCTGGTTTGATACGCTAACAGTAGTTAGCGACAGCAAAGAAGACGTAATAGCACGTGCACTTGCCAAAGGCGTTAACTTTGCCACAAACCACGACGGCGAATACTCTATTTCGGTTTCAGAAACCACCACACGCGTCGATGTAGCTGAGCTATTTGATATTGTACTAGGTGAAGGCAATGGCCTAAACGTAGATAGTATTGCAGCCGATATTGAAGCAAACGGTAGCGACTCTATTCCAGCTAGTTTAGTACGTGATGACGAAGTATTAACGCATCCAAACTTTAATAGCTACCACAGCGAAACAGACATGCTTCGCTACATTAAGCGCCTAGAAAACAAAGATTTAGCGCTTAACCACTCAATGATCTCGTTAGGTTCATGTACCATGAAACTAAATGCGACCGCTGAGATGATCCCAATTACATGGCCTGAATTTGCAAACTTGCACCCATTCTGCCCGCTTGATCAGGCCGAAGGTTACCAAATAATGATTAACGAGCTGCACGACTGGCTAGTTAACATTACTGGGTACGATGCAGTTTCACTACAGCCAAACTCTGGCGCACAAGGTGAATACGCAGGCTTAATTGCTATTCGTAAATACCACGAGTCACGCGGCGATGCGCACCGTAACGTATGTTTAATTCCAAGTTCAGCACACGGTACTAACCCTGCATCTGCGCAAATGGCCAGCATGAAAATTGTAGTGGTTGATTGCGATAAAAACGGTAACGTAGACATGGCCGACCTAAAAGCGAAAGCTGAAGAAGTGTCTGAAAACTTATCGTGCATCATGATCACATACCCATCTACACACGGCGTTTACGAAGAAACCATTCGCGAGATTTGTGACATTGTGCACGAGCACGGTGGCCAAGTTTACATGGACGGCGCAAACATGAACGCGCAAGTAGGCGTAACAAGCCCAGGCTTTATTGGCTCAGACGTATCGCACTTAAACTTGCACAAAACGTTTTGTATTCCGCACGGCGGCGGCGGCCCAGGTGTAGGCCCAATTGGTGTTAAATCGCACCTAGCGCCATTTATGCCAAACCACAGCGTAATTAACGTACCGGGTACAAACATTAACAACGGTGCAGTATCAGCAGCGCCTTACGGCTCAGCCGCTATTTTACCTATTTCATGGGCTTACATTACCATGATGGGCTCAGAGGGCTTAAAACAAGCTACTGAAATGGCGATTGTGAATGCTAACTACTTAACGCACGAATTAAGCCAGCACTTCCCAATTTTATACCGTGGCCGTAACAACCGCGTTGCGCACGAATGTATTGTTGACCTACGCCCACTTAAAGAGCAATCAGGCATTACTGAAATGGACGTAGCTAAGCGCTTGCAAGATTACGGCTTCCATTCACCCACTATGTCGTTCCCAGTAGCGGGCACGTTAATGATTGAGCCAACTGAATCTGAGTCAAAAGGTGAGATTGACCGCTTTATCGAAGCTATGGTGTCAATAAAAGGCGAAATCGACAAAGTAATCTCTGGCGAATGGTCAATTGAAAACAACCCACTTGTGTTTGCACCGCATACACAAGCAGACGTGTTAGGTAACGAATGGGACCGCGCGTACGACCGTTTTTACGCTGCATTCCCAGTGCCTTCGGTAGCTAAAGACAAGTTCTGGCCAACCGTTACACGTATAGATGACGTATACGGCGACCGTAACTTAGTATGTTCATGCCCAGCGGTTGAGACTTATCGCGACTAAGAACCGCGACTAATTTTTGAACTTTAATGGGTAGTAAGTTCCACTGTAGAGTGGAATTTATCAAAATTATAAAAGCCGTTGCAGCAATGCAATGGCTTTTTTGTGTATGGTGATTCGCCATAAATTATATGAACGTAGGTTGGGTAGAGTGAAACGAAACCCAAATATACTTACTCGCTCAAAAGCCAAGAGTATGTGTTATTAGTTGTAGGCGTTTAGCTTGCTGACGCGCGGGCGGCAGCCCGAATAAGTATTTGAATAGGTGTTTGAGGTTAACGTCACCGATAATGTGAAGACGTTTGGTATTTTAGAAATTAGAAACCTTATTCAAGGTTTTGTCGCGCTGGCTTGGTGAGCCAAAGCGGGGCTATAGATTTACAAATTTAACGCTGCTGCAAGTAATTCATCCTTGAAGCTGGGTTACTGTCGGCATCCATGCCTTCACTTCCTCATACTGCGAAGCTGCGCTTCGGTTATTCGTCACCTCTCAGCGCGCCCGAGCATCACGCTACTTCCTTCAAAACACAATTGATGTGAACGTAAACGCCATGAAAGCACATCCATGTGCAAGCATGGCTTTCATTTCAATGCCTACAGGGATGTAGGTACTTAGGATTTGTCGGGGACAAAATCCTGCCATGAAGTGAATTACTTATTTTAAGGGCGCTATGACGGGGGGAAACGTGAGATTAGTATTAGCAATAAGCAAGCCCAACTCCTTAGTTCTTTTTTATTTTTTAGAAATTACCTCGAAAGATTGATTAAGTTCTTTTGTAGGTAAGACTTTGGTAAGATTGTTTGATTATAAATGTGTTTAGGGGGCGTGCTCGAAGCAAGCCCTTTTTTAGCTGTTTTCTTTTCTTATGGATTTACCTGTTTATGGAACCTACCACTATTATTGCAAAATCTGTTGCTCCAGCTATTTTAAAACCTTTAACTACTAATGTCCTAACACAACTTAAGGGGTGGCGAGAGAAAATAGAAAAAAGTAAGGAGCTCCAGGATATAAGGGATACAATTCACGCTCCTGGTGATGGAACGGAGCAAGCTCTACAGGTAATTGAGAATATAAAGAAGCGGTATCTAAAATTTAGGACCCTCATCGCTCAAGAGAAACAAGTGTATCTTGATGAAATTTATCACCCTCTTTCAATCCATTACCATGAAAGAGGGCTTAATCATAAGGTTGATGATAATCAGTTACTCTTTAATGAGAATATAACTATTTTAGTTGGAATTGCTGGGCAGGGTAAAACTACTACTTTAAGAAAAATTGTCCAAAGAGAGCTAAGCGATGAAAATAGTAAAATTATTCCGTTAATTATTACCTTGAGAGATGTAGATTGGAATAGTAATTCTTTGTCTGTAGAGGGTATTATCAGTGAAGAGTTCAGTAACTTGGGTGTATTAGTTAAGCCTGAAGCCGTTCCTTATTTATTAGACAAAAAGGCTTTATTGATTTGTTTTGACGGCTTCGATGAAGTCCCATATAAGTTTAGGCAAAAGGCGATAAGTTGTATATCTAAGGCTTTTAACTCAAGTAGATGCCAGACTTTTGTTACAACAAGACCACACACGGAGATTACCTACCTATCTGGAAATTTTGAATTAGCTTCCATAAATGATTTAGAAGAAGAATCAATTACAGCAATAATATCAGCACATCCGTTAATTGATAAGGAATATAAGGAGCTTCTTCTAAGGGCTATTTTGAATAATAAAAATTTAAGCGAGATTTTAATAACCCCTATCCTCGTTGATATTTTTATAAGTGTTTATGGTGATTTAGATATTGAACCAAAATCACCAGTGGACTTTTATAGCAATTTATTTTTTAGCTTAGCAAGCAGGCACGATAGGTTTAAATCTTTCTCTGAAGATAGCGGCTTCGAGAGACCCTCTAAAGTCGAACTAACAATTAAAGAACTATATAAAGTATTCTTAAGAAGTTCTTTTAATATACTGAAAAAATTTGAAAACGTTAGTGTCAGTGAACAAGATATTTTAGATGTTTTTTCAAATTCAGCGGCTAAAGTTTCTTCATCCAAACACAATGACAAAGCTCATGAAGAGATATCAGATAGAACTTCTTTAATATTGAAAGAAGGGAATATTTATAGTTATATTCATAAGTCTGTATTAGAGTTTCACGCAGCAGTTTTTATTCAAAAAAATAAAAACATAGATAACAAAAAAAAGATATATCAGTACTTGGCTGATAATTACGACACTAAATATGAAGGTATGCTTAGGTATTTATATGAAATAGATACGCCGTACTTTAATGAGCACTTTTCATTATATCAATTAAATAAAAGCGGAATTCTCAGTGAGTTGAAAAATGTTAGCTTTTCAGGAGTTTTCCTTGAAGCTAATGATATACCAGAATTTTATCAATTTACTATAGCGGACGACACTAACGAGGCAAGCTCAGTCAAGGCTATTAGTTATAATGATGACTCAAATAAAATGGAACAAGCTAAAAGGGTTAAATCCCTTATGTCTATCTTGAATATTGACTTTTACTCAAAAGGAGTTATACCTCAAGAAGTTATTAATTTGAATGAACTATACTTAACACGAGATGTTCATGAATTTCTACGTTCTGATTTTGAGAGGGAAAGGCATAAAGCTCCTCAGAAAGTTATCCGTTTTTCTACTAGACCTTATTTGAGAGAGTCATGTGAAATATGGGGTGAAGCTCAAACTGTATTTGAAAATATCCTTAAAGTTTGCGCAGTAACAATAGCGCAAGAAAAAAAAGAAAATGAATTAGATGATATATTAGATTAATGACAATAACACTCGGAAGGGTCAGGTCTTTCTTTTTGTCTTTTGTGATTAAGAAAAAATGCAAAACCTGCCCCAGTAACCCCATTTAAAAAAAAGGGCATTGTTATTGCCCTTTTTTACGCGCTTAAACTTATTTTATAAACTATAGCGCTGTAAAGCTTTGCTCTAATCTTTCTTTAAAAGCCCTTCTTTAATCATCAGGGCCTTTTAAAGTAAACACTAAATGTTTACGCATATCTTTTAAAATCACGCCTTTTTTAAGCATTGCGGCGCTTAAGCGTTTTTGCCATTTTAATAAATCAGGCTCTGCGGCTGCTAAAGCTTGTTCGTTTTCAAACTGAAAACAAAGCAGTAGTGAACTTGGAAATAAGTGATATTCCACATCAAACCAGCACTGCAACATACCAGGGATTTCTTCGCGCCCTTGTGCTTCTAGTTTATCGGCAACGTTAAGCACAAGTGCTTGTTGTTTTACTTGCACTGCAGAGAGTTTTTTCATTATTCAAATCCAAATTAGCGGCTAATACATACAGCCAGAATGCGGGCATTATACGCAAGCTTGTAGCTATGCAACAACCGTAGGTTGGTTTGTGCGCAGCGAAACCCAATACCCAGCCAATGTAACAATCACAATAAATAAAATGCTATTACTTGTAGGCACTTAGCTTGCTAGCGCGTTGGGCGCAAGCGCGAACTATTTGGTTTTACATGTAGAGGGAGTTTGTTTTAGTTTTTAAGCAGGAAAACGTATTTAAACTACTATTACGCCTCCAACAATAATGATTTTTACACCGAAAATAAAAACAATACCATTTTGCTAAAAGCTAAAAGCTAAAAGCTAAAAGCTAAAAGCTAAAAGCTAAAAGCTAAAAGCTAAAAGCTAAAAGCTAAAAGCTAAAAGCTAAAAGTGCTCATATAGTAAACACTTTCGCCCTATGCTTTAATATTAAAAACAAGGGAGGGCGTTATGCGTAAAAATCGATTTTTATTTAATAAACACTTTGCTGCAATGGCTGCGCTAGGGGCTTTAGCTGCGCCGTTACCTGTATTGAGTAACGAGCCTGGGGTATTAGTTGAGCAGCTTTGTGCTAGTTGCCATAGTTTAAACAACCTTGAGCGCAGTGCGGGTTATAGCCAAGCGGATTGGCAAACACTCATAAGTTATATGGTAGATACAGGCGAGGGTACTGCGCTTAGTAAAGATATTAGCGCGTATTTGGCCAAGCATTACCCTGTTAATAATAAGCGCGAGTCAACGGTGGTTAAAGGCGATTTAAAACTAAGCTTTAAATACTGGCAAGTGCCTACGCTTGGGCAACGCGCTCGCGACCCTGTGCAAGGTGAAAACGGGCTTATTTGGTGGGTTGGCCAGTGGGGCAATATTTTAGGTAGGTTAAACCCTAAAACCGGTGAAATGAAAGAGTACACTTTGCCAAGTGGTACGTATGCGCACAGTGTATCGCTTGATAAAAACCAAACCCCTTGGTTTTTAGGCAATAAAAATGGCACGGTTGGGTATTTAGATTTAAAAACCGAAAAATTTAAAGTGTATAAAATGCCTGATAAAAACGCCCGTGACCCACATACTGGCGTATTTGATGATGCGGGTATATTTTGGTTTACCCTACAGCACAGCAACATGATTGGCAGGCTAAACCCTAAAAGCGGCGATATTAAGCTGGCTACTTTACCCACTAAAGGCTCGCGGCCTTATGGTATAAAGCTTGATTCTAGCGGGACGCCGTGGGTGTCGTGTAATGGCAGTAACTGTTTGGTTAAAGTTGATAAAAACACCATGGAGCTTAGCGAAATAAAACTCCCAGGTGCTAAAACACATACTAGGCGCCTTGCCATTACGCCTGATGATATGGTGTTTTATGTAAACTCTGGCATGGGTAAACTTGGCCGCTATAACCCTAAAAGCGGCAATATCACCGAGTGGGATAACCCCAGCGGCGAACACAGCCACCCGTATGCCATTGAATATGCCGATAATGCTATTTGGTTTAATGAGTCGGCTAAGCGCCCCGAAACGCTGGTTAGGTTTGATTTAAAAACTCAAACCATGCAAAGCTGGCAAATTCCGAGTAAAGAAGGGGTTTACTCTGGCTTAATTAGGCACATGCGTATGGGCAATAACGGCTTAATTATTCATCAAACGGCTACTAATCAATTAGCCGAAATTACGTGGTCTAAGTAATTGAGTTTATTAACGCGTTATATAAAAGCGCTTAGCGTTAGTGCATTTATTTATGTGGTAGGAGTTTTTTACAATGGTTAGCAATATTTACTGTGTAAATGAAAGCAGTAGTTTAGGTTTGTTATTTAACTCATTGATTAATAGTAATAATTTAAGTGGTTTAGGTTTTGCTTAGTAATAGCTGTATTTTTTAAATAAATAAAGGAGTTATTATGAGCACGGTTATTACTGGGTTATTTGAAAGCGCATCACAAGCAACACTGGCTATTTATAGATTAGAAGCATTAGGTATTAATGAAGCTGATATAAGCATTGTAGCCAATGACTCATACGCAAAGGAAGACTTTGCCTTAGACGAGGGAACCAAAGCGGCTGAAGGCGGCATTGTTGGTGCAGTGTCTGGTGGTATTATAGCTGCAATTGTTGGCGGTTTTACTGCCGTAGGTACCGTGGCAACCGGTGGTACAGGTTTATTAGTAGCAGGCCCATTAGTGGCTGCATTTGCAGCGGGCGGCGCTGGTGCTGCCGTTGGCGGAAGTTTAGGCGCTGCTATTGGGGCGTTTATTCCTGAGCACGAAGTTAAATTTTACGAAGACGCCATTGAAAAAGGCTCTATATTAATTGGTGTTAAGTACGACAGCGATAACAAAAGCGCGATTGAAGAAATACTTAAAAATGCAGGCGCGAGTAGTGTGTCTACCGCGTAAAGCTAATTAGTTTAAAGTAATAAAAAAGGTGAAACTTAGTTTCACCTTTTTTTATGCTTTTTTACGTTGCACTTGAGTAGCTATTGGCTTACTTAGATTTACGTTTGTCGAGCACATAATGTACGGCCATTCTTGCCACGCCTGCACCAATGCCAGATACCACCGCCCATGTAACGGCTTCTTTAAGATCTGTATGCTCGCTCGGCTTGTCTTTTGGGGCAGGCTCGTTGGTTACCTTTTCCCACGATTTTTGTAAACTTTTTCTGGTTAGCATGCCAGCTGACGCGGCGGCTAGGCCTATACCTAGTGTTTTAATTAGTTGCTTGTTACTCATAATTCCCTCGATTGTTTAATAGCGATAGGGTCATCTATAACCCGTTTAATAACACTAGTATGTTCAGCAATTAGTATACCGATAGCGCAGCAGGCGTGGTGAGCATGGTTTATTTTAGCGTGTGCATAGGCGCGTATTTTGATTAAACGCGCTGTGCTATTGGCTTAGCGCGGTATTAGTTAATGCACTATTAAGTGTTTAAGCTGCTTTTTTACCCGTTTTGAGCGGTACTTAGTATTAGGCGGGTGGGCGTGTTAAGCCTGTAAAGTTGTCATTTCTTTTGTAAATTTGCACTAGTTTTTGTACAGCGTTTAAACAAAAACACGCAGTAAATTTTAAGTATGTGTAGTGGTTAATTATCTAGCCTTGTTTATTTTATTTTTAATCAATGCGTTACGTTTAGTGGAGGTGAAATTTTTTGCCTACAGTGAGCTTGGTATAGAGATTGTACCTAATAGCTGAGCAGTCGCGTTATTTACAAAACAGATACTACATAAGGAGAGCACGATGAATTGTTTACACTTTGATTCAACCGCTAAAAAAAGCGTAACACGTATTTTTAAACCAGCTTGCGCCATATTATTTACCGCTGCAATGCTACAAAATAGCGCATTGGCGAATGTAGATGTTGATATGCATGCTGTAAGTAAGTCGGGGCAAGGTGAGCTACTTGGCACCGTTACACTGACAGAAAATGAGCACGGGGTGGTATTTACCCCTGCGCTTAAAGGCTTAACGCCTGGGCAGCATGGCTTTCATGTTCATCAATATGCTAGCTGCGAGCCAAAGCAAAAAAACGGTAAAGTTGTACCGGCCGGAGCTGCTGGTGGGCACTTTGACCCTAACAGCGCTAAACACCATGATGAACCGTGGAGTAATGGCCACCTAGGGGATTTACCTGCGTTATTTGTAAATGAGCGCGGCGAAGCTAAATCGCCTGTTTTAGCGCCAAGGCTCAAGCTTGAGCAGCTTAAACAACACGCAGTGATGATCCACAAAGGGGGCGACAATTATGCCGACGAACCCAAGAAATTAGGCGGTGGCGGTAAACGTGTTGCGTGCGGCGTAATTAAGTAATACGGAGATTATTTATGCCTTATCAAAACACAAACGAGTTACCGGATTCGGTAAAAAGTAACTTACCTAAACATGCCCAAGAGATATATCAAGAGGCGTTTAATAGCGCGTGGGATACCTACGAGGACCCAAGCGATAGAAAAAACGACGACGACCGCGAAACCACAGCGCATAAAGTGGCTTGGTCTGCGGTTAAAAATAGCTACAGTAAAAATGATAATGGAAATTGGGTTAAGTCGAATAATTAGTTACTGGTACAAGTAAAAAACCAATGCATAAAAAAGCCGCTACAAAAGTTGTAGCGGCTTTTTTATAGCGCAATTAGGCTACTCGCTTTTGTGTTTGCGGCGTTTATAAAAGGCAAAACCACCCACTACACAGGCTAATATAACCGCCATAATAATAGTAAATGCCCACGGCCCAAAATTAGCAATGGCAGGAAGTGCAAGGGCAGTAACAATACCGCCGCCAACCACAGGCTCATAAAGTGGTTGTTTGTAACTAAAGGGGCGAATATGCTCGCTTGGGTTTGAGGTAGCCTGTTTTAGCATTAACAGCCCAACTGCCGTAGTGCCCATAGATTGCCCAAGCTCGCCAATTCCTCTCACTTTCCAATCTTTTGGGAAAAACCACCCACCAAAGAAAAAGTAAATAGCTGCGCTATAGGCAACCCCCACTGCGCCTAAAATTAAAATACTTTGCCAATATTTAGCAAGTACCGATAAGTTAAGCGCACCCAGCGCGGCAATTATTAGTAAATCGAGGGAGAGGTTAGAAAGCAGGTTTATTTGATAGTGACTAATTAAGTTACCCATGCCTGATTTATTAAGCACTATTTGCACCACTAAACCCACCATCATCGCAATGGGGAATAAAGGCATGTACTCAAGTATTTTTACCGATGAATCGGCAAAAAGGCTTTTTTCGGCTACTTGTAAGCCACTAAGAATAAGCCAAGCAACAATAACAACCGTGCCTAAAATAGCAAAGTGCAGGCCAAACGGGCGGTCTTTTACCTCTACTTTTTCGTCGTGGCTAATTTCAAGTTCTTGGTCGCCCCCATCGGTGCGATTAGACATAATAGTCCCTAACACGATGGCGCTTATAAGGCCTATTGTTGCTATACCTAATCCCAAGTCCATACCTTTTGCAAAATCGATACTTTCAAAAGTGGATTGCAAGCCAGCTACGGTGCCATGCCCGCCCTGAAATCCCACCGCAATGAGTGCGCCGGCAACTTCGTTGGTATCAAATAAAGGGGCAAGTACTAATAATGCCGTGATCATACCCACCACATATTGGCCTATGGCAATGCTGTAGCCAAAGCTTAAATTGGGTAGGCTTTGGTTTAGCGATTGTTTAATTGTAGGTATTTTTTTACCTAAAAATAAACCTGCAAACACCACTACAATTAAATACCCAGGTAACTCCTTCCATATGCTTGTGACCTTTTCATCTATCCATAAATTAGTGCCTTGGAGCGAAAAATTAATATGCTCACCGAGTAATTGTGGCCCTAATAAAAGAGCTAATACGCCAGCAATTAACGATGAGGGCACAATTAAGCCCCTTAAAAATGTGTACTTAATTAAATTACCTAGCGTTAAAAAAAAGGCCAGTAATAGTAACGACTTAAAAAATATAGCTATATCCATAACTGATTTAACCTATCTTTTATGCTCCTTTAAACTACTCACTAATAAAAAGAGCTATACATGTTTGAGTGCTAAATACGCTAAGTAGCAATATATATTCCAGCGATTTTTAAATTTTAAGTTATTGATAATTCTATTTTAAATATTTAATGCTGAATTGAGTGCAACGGCTTTACAGAGTGTTTGTATAATTTTCAAACTAAAGTGTTAGGTAATTACACAGGGAGCGCGCTAAACACTCGTGTGAGTTTCGCTTAAATGTGCGTTACTATTTGGCAAAATTAAGTTTGTTTAAACCCATTGGGATTACGTTGAATTATTTAGCTCACCTTTACTTTGCACAACCAACTGCCGATTCACACTTTGGCAATTTATTAGGTGATTTTGGTGGACGCAGGCACGCAGAATACCTGCCCAATAGCGTTAAAAGTGCACTAGAAAACCATTACTTAGTCGATAAATTTACCGACTCTCACCCGTTAGTAAAAACCACTAAGCAGTACTTTTCACCCGAGCGTAAGCGCTTTGCAGGCGTAGCGATTGACGTGCTGTTTGATCACTTTTTAATTAGGCATTGGCAGCAATTTAACAAACACCCTTTAAATGATTTTAAACGCAGCAGCTACGCACTTTTAAATGAGCGCATAGCGGTTATGCCAGCGCGCATGCAGCATGTTGTAACCAGCATGACTACAAACGATTGGTTTAAAGAATACGAAACTATAGAAGGGGTAGGGCTTGCGCTTGATAACATAGCCAAACGCATTCGTTTTACTAATAACTTTGCAGGTTCCGCTGAGGATATAGCGCAAAACTACCATGAGTTAGAATCGGTATTTTTAGCATTTTTCCCTGAGTTAATTGAACATGTTAATGAACATGCCTTAGAAAGGGCGTATTAAAAACAATGCTTAAATGTGTTTAATATTGAACGTGCATTATTAAGTGTACTGCTAGTTTATTTTTGTTAAATTTCGCGGCTCTATTATGCCATTTGTATAGCTTAAAGGATTAACTAAATATGGATTTTTCTACGATTTTGGCCACGTTATTAGGCCAGCTTTGGTATTTTATACCGCTGTTTATTTGTATTGGGGTTTTTAAAACACCTTGGTTTAAAGGAGCGATAGGAGAGTGGCAAGTTAATGTGCTAATTAAACTGTTTTTAAATAAGGCAGATTACACGTTAATTAAAAATGTGACGCTGCCTACTTTTGAAAACGGCATCGAAAATGGTACTACGCAAATTGATCATATTATTGTGTCTGAGTTTGGTGTGTTTGTGGTGGAAACTAAAAACATGAAAGGTTGGATTTTTGGTTCAGCGAATCAAAAAATGTGGACACAAAAAATTTTTAAACACTCATCAAAATTTCAAAACCCCCTGCATCAAAACTACAAGCATTTAAAAACACTTGAGTCGTGTTTAGGTATAAACAGTAACGCATTATTTTCGGTTATTATTTTTATTGGCGACAGCACATTTAAAACTAAACTACCTGAAAATATTAGGTTTGCACGCGGCGGTATTGAGTACATTAAAAGTAAAACCGAGCGAGTACTTAGTGCTAATACTAAAAACGATATAGTAAATACAATTGAAAGCGGAAAATTAAAGCCAAGTTTTAAAACAAATCGCCAACATGTAAGCCATGTAAAAACAATTATTGAACATAAGCAGGCGCCAAAAAAAGAACGCTCAGAAACTCAGATATGCTCACGTTGCGGTGAGAAAATGGTACTACGTAAAGCAAAGAAAGGTACTAATATAGGAAATACGTTCTTTGGCTGTAGTGCATTTCCTAAATGTAGAAATAGTGTTGAGATTTAAAAGGAAGTAGATTTTATGCCTGATGTAACGGCATTGTTTTATATAGCTATTATGGCTTTTTATTTATTACACAAAAACAAAGAAGCCAAAATATTAGTACCCGTTATTGGATTTGCTGCAATCCCCCTTTTTAGCAACGATTACTGGCAATGGTTTCAGCTTAGTGCGGCACTGAGTGTTGTGGTTATAGTGATAGAAAAAGAGAAAGCAGGGTATACAGGCGGTGGTGCAGTCTCGGCATTTGCTGCATTTTTTATTGGTGCTTTATTAGTTAGTATTTTTATACACGCGTCTTCATCCGCTGTTAATAGTGTTAGCACTGCCAATTTTAGTTTTGAAACCCCACTCAATTATGAATGGCCTAGGGAAGTTGTAATTTTATATGCGTCTGCGTTTATAACTGCATTGCTTGGGATATTGTTTAACGTTCGTATGCTTGTAGCTTTTTATGGCGCAGTAATTATTGCGGGATTGCTTGCAGTTTTACCTCATTTTTGTGGCTCTTTTTTATATGGCTTAGCATTAAGTGTAATTATTATTGTAGTCACTTTTTTGGTAGCGCTTATTAAAAAGGCACAAGAAGAAGCGCGCGTTACATTTATTTATATTGGGGCAGGGTTAATGCAGGTGAGCTGTTTGGTTAAGTATTTTAGCTAACTATTTTTTGAACGACTGCTCAAGTTGTGGTTTAATTGTAGCTACTACTTTTAGGAGCGTTTTATGATCAAATTTTATTTTCACCATACACCTAACCCAATGAAGGTTGCTTTGTTTTTAGAAGAAACAGGCCTACCGTTTGAACTTGTGCCACTTGATACCTTAAAAGGTGAGCAACACACACCTGAGTTTAAAGCCATCAATCCTAATGCAAAAGCACCAGCCATTGTTGATGGTGAAACTCGTGTGTTTGATTCGAACGCTATATTAATGTACCTAAGTGAAAAACACGGTAAGTTAGCAGGTAAGCCAGAGAATCGCGCCGAAATGCTTTCATGGTTAATGTTTATAGCATCTGGCCTTGGGCCGTATTCGGGGCAAAGTGTACACTTTAGACACATGGCGCCTGAAGGGCTTGATTACGCCGTTAACCGCTACTTGCGTGAGGCGCAGCGCCATTACGAAGTGCTTGATGCACACCTTGAAGGTCGCGACTTTATAGTGGGTGATGAATACACCATTGCTGATGTATCTGCTTGGGGTTGGATTGATAAAGCGCCAGTAGTACTTGGTGAAGAAGGCCTAACGCCATACCCTAATTTAAAGCGTTGGTTTGAAAGCATTGATAGCCGCCCAGCGGTTGCGCGTGCACGCAAAATTGGCACCGATGTCGCCTTTAAAAAAGAGTTCGATGAAGAAGCCAAACGTGCGTTTTTCCCATCTAACTACCCGAAGAGCTAACACGCAAAAGTAAAAAAGGGCAATTAATATTGCCCTTTTTTTTATGTATATTAATTGCTTAGCTTTATTATAATGCCACTAAGCTTTGCGTGAGCATTGCTTTAATTTGTTTAACTATGTTGGCTTCTGTTTCTGGTTCAAATTGTTGAATACGCGGGGTATGGATATGCCCAGTAGGAATGCTCGAATTTAGCGCGTCACGCAGTCGAATACTACGATACGATATTTCGTTAGACAAATAACCACCCCCGCCGCCATTTACTGCAACACTGTTTTTAAGCGCGCCGTACGAGCCCGCTTTAAAGGTTTTAGCAAGTGTAGTTACTTCGCGGTTGTCGATTACTTTATATGGGCCTTTGGCGTTTTGCATGGCGCTTACTGGTAGGCTAAATTTTACAAATTCATTACCAGGTAATGGGCGGCCATTTAACTTGGGTATAACAGGGCTTGTTTGCGTACCGCCGTAGACAATATTGGCGTTATCTGGCGCGGTTACGCTGCGGCGTTTACCTGGGAAGTGCTCTAAATCAAACTCGGTTCTGCCCATGCTAACCGTTACAACCATGTCGACGTTATTAAGTGCATAGTAGGGGGCAAGGAGTGATTCTATTATACCTTGGTCAAAGTCTTCGTAGCGTACTGGTACCATAACCGTGTTAATTTCGGCGCTAACGCCATTGTAATTAATAACTTGGCCGTCGAGTAACAATGCGGCGACCCCAGATGGGTTACTTTGGTTGATATTTTTGTCGAGTAAAAAAGGGTCAAATCCGGTAAGTATAATTTTTTTATCACTGCCTGATGAAAAAGCTAAATCGGTGCGGCCTCGGCTGCCCTCTTCAAGCATGCTTAGCAGCGTATTTATTTGCGCGTCAGATAGCTCAACGTTAGCTTCGGTTGTACGTATTACTTTGCTTGAAAGCAAGCGCGCCCAGTAAAGTGCTCGGTCGTCATAATTGTTAGTTTTAATAATGCGTTGCTTAGCGCTTTCCCACAGCTCAAAACTATAGGTTTGAATGAGCTGCTTTGCCTCTTTAAAGTTATTGAGCGCTTTAAACTGTTGCTCAAAGGTGGTTACTTCTTTATTAAAGGCGTTTAACACAGTGGGCATTGCTGTTTGTGCTTTGCTGATGCGCTGTTCTTCAACGGTGAGTGGATTACTTAAAGCTGCGAATGAAGAGGCCATTAAGCTGGTTGCTAGTAATACTTTGATCATGATACTCCTAATTAAGCCGTTGTTATTTGAGTAACTTACTATCCTACTATTAAACAGTGAGGGCAATTATTTAAAGTTGAATTAACTGTTATCTGGTACGGATGGAATGTTACATTATTACATTTTGATGAATTTAGCAAAGCGCCGCACTTCTAGCGGGTTATTTCCTTTACTATAGATTTAATAAAAAACACGGGAATAAAATAATGGTTTCTAGAAGAGAGTTTTTATTTAGTGCAGGCTCGCTTGCGTTTATTGGCTTATCGCGCAGCGCAATGGGTAACGTTGCTTTACCTGAAGTAACAACAAAGTTACCTGCTTATGGCCCATTAATAGCCGACCCTCAGGCCTTATTAGATTTACCTAAAGGCTTTAGTTATCGGGTTATATCGGCACTTGGCGATAAAATGGATGATGGTTTAGACGTACCCGACCGTGCTGATGGTATGGGTTGTATTGCATTAGATAACGAACGCGTAGCCCTTATACGTAACCATGAGTTACAACCTAAACACATTAATAAAGCGTCTGATTTAATTAGTAATCACAAAACCCCCTTAGCCTATGATTCATTTAAAAATGGTGTAGCTTTGCCTGGGGGCACTAGCCATATAATTTATAACTTAAAAGAGCAAAAGCGCGAGCAAGAGTATTTATCGCTGTGTGGCACAATAAGAAACTGCTCAGGCGGTGTAACGCCGTGGGGGAGTTGGCTAACCTGCGAAGAAACCGTTATGGATAAAAGCGATGGCTTGTCTCAATCTCACGGTTACATTTTTGAGGTACCAGCCAGCACCAAAGGCCTAATTAAGCCAGAGCCATTATATGATATGGGCCGCTTTAATCATGAAGCCGCCGCAATAGACCCACAAACCGGTATTGTTTATTTAACTGAAGATAGAGGCGATAGTTTGTTTTATCGGTTTATTCCTCATCATCGCGATAAGTTAAATAAAGGCGGCACATTGCAAGCGATGGTAATTAAAAACCAGCCTCAGTTTGATAGCCGAAATTGGGATTCACCGGCCATGCCATTACACAGCGACCTTTTAGTTGAATGGATAACGCTCACAGACCCTAAAAGCCCAAATGATGACCTACGTAAGCAAGGTTATAAAAACGGTGCAGCCTTATTTGCAAGAGGAGAGGGAATACATTGGGGTAAAAATGAGCTTTATTTTTGCTGTACTAATGGGGGCAAAAAGCAGTTAGGTCAGGTAATGAAGTACACACCTTCAAAAAACGAAGGCACTGAGTTAGAGCAAAATGAGCCTGGTAAAATACAACTATTTGTAGAAAGTACAAACGAGTCGTTATACAACTTTGGTGATAATTTAACGGTAGCGCCTAACGGGCATTTAATTGTATGTGAGGATCAATACACTGACACGGTGAATAACCATTTACGCGGGGTAACACCTAAAGGAGAGGTGTATAATTTTGCTAAATTGAATGCGCAAACAGAGCTTGCTGGGGCGTGTTTTTCACCTGACGGGCAAACCTTGTTTGTAAACGTATACATGCCAACTAAAACGTTGGCTATTACTGGTCCTTGGGATAGTTTTAAGCTTTAAAGTGGTAAAAATACAAACGCTTAGTATAGGTATGCTAAGCGTTTGCATTTTAACAATCCTTGTAGGTTTACCAAATCCGTTAGCAAGCTTTAATCATCCTTGGTGCATTTACTACATCCTTTATGTAATAAGCAACGGGTCCTTGTAGTTTGCACTTCATCCTGTACCTACTTATGTAACGTATCCTTGTATCTTTATTAGTCCTTTAGCTCTTATTAACATTCCTTGAATGGCAAAGTGGGTAATAGATTAATGATTTAGTTTACCTGCAGACGATTCAATGTGTGCACGTACAAACCATTGAAACTGTTCTAAGTCACCTAGCTGGCTAGTGATCATATCTTCTGATACTGGGTCTAATTCAGACAGCGTGCCAATAGCTTTGCGGTGGTCGGCGTTTACGCCACTGTATACTTTGTCTAATGCACCTAAATGCTCTACTACAAAGGCTTTACCTAATGAGTATTCTTCCCATGTGCGGCGCTCTACAATTGACTTAGGTGTACCTTGTGGCGTACCGCCTAATGTAGCAATACGCTCTGCGATGGTGTCGGTCATTTCGCGAATAGCATCGACTTGTGGGTCTAACATTTCATGCACACCAATAAAGCTTGGGCCTACTACATTCCAGTGAATATGCTTTAAAGTAAGTTGTAAGTCTAAAAGCGCTACGAGTCGGTTATCGAGTGTTTCAATTGTTTTTTTTGCTGATTCGTTATCCATACCTGGGGCTGTAAATTCAATTGGGTGTTGTGAGTTACTCATAATGTCTCCCGTTGTGTAATTTGTTGTATGTAGCCATTGCTACCATTTAACTTGCAATACATGAAGCAAAGCCTATGCCTACCAAGTTTATTTGTTTAAGTTGTTGATATTTAGTATTTTATTTTTACTTGGGTACGTAGAGTTAAAAAGGGAGAGGCGTAGAATATGAATTTTATGCACTTATTTTTGTAAATTGTGCACAGTAGTAAAAAAGCTGTGGCTGTTTATCGAAAGAGTTGAAATTTGTTTATGCTCAATAAGGCGTAGTCTGTGTAATACATCTACCTAAAGTACCTAGCCTTACAATTCACGCCGTTATTAAATTGCCTTTAAAGCTCACCTTAATATTACACGTGCTACAACCTCTAAATAAAACCCAGTAAATAAGCTAAGCAAGGGTATACAAAATATAAAGGCGCTTATTTATTACCTGCGTAATGATTAATTCAGGTGTTTTATACAGGGCTAACGCTGCTCTTTTAAAGCCGCGTTACTGGGCTTTACTGCTTAGATTTTAAAAATCAGCCTTTGTACTTATTTAATCTCTTTAGTTGGTGAATGCTCACTGATATACTCCCGCCGCATTTTAATTGGGGTTATGTAAATAAATCATGAATTTTTTAAAAACACTGTTTACAACATCTATACTGCTTTTGTCTCACTCAGCACTAGCAGAAAATTGGAGCGTCACACAGCTTCACACAAATTTTGGCGATGCCTTAAATCCCTTTACCGGGGAGTCGTCATTTACACGCACCTACACCATAGAGCATGCCTCAGAGCATGACTTAGGTGATAACTACTTTTTTATCGACTTTTTAAACGACAGCCTTAGTGATGGTTTTCAAGATACGGGTATATATGGCGAGTGGTACACAACACTTAGCTTATCAAAAGCCTTTGATACCTCTGTGCGTTATGGTGCAATAAAAGACACAGGTTTAGTGTTTGGTATAAACGCCGGTGAAGAGGGGTTAATGAAATACACCCCAGGCATCAAGCTCAGCTGGGATGCCCCAGGCTTTGATTTTTTAACAACCACTTTTGCAGGTTACATTGATGCCAACGGCGGTGTGCAAAAAGATCAGCTAGCCAAGCAAGACAACAGCATTTTTATAGACCTTGCATGGGGTGCACCTTTTACACTAGCTAGCCAAGCATTTTATTTTACCGGCCACGTAGAATATATTTCTGGGCGTGATGACGAACTAGGCAATAAAGTTAATGAGTGGTTGCTTGCTCAACCCGCTGTGCATTGGGATGTAGGGCAAAACTTTAATTTAAACCCGCAACAGTTAATGGTAGGGGTAGAGTGGCGCTATTGGTACAACAAGTTAGGGACTAATAAAATAGAAAACCAGCCCTTTTTACATGCTATTTGGGTATTTTAAGCAAAGCTTGCTTTGCTAGGCTGATAAAAAAATAGCGCCTTTTGGCGCTATTTTTAGTCAGTGTGGTTGGAATTTTAAGTGCTTGGTTGTTACTCATAACCACGAGGTTTTTTGGTTTTAATAACTGCAATATAAGCATGCCAACTGGCGTAACTAAGCAAAGGCATAATTACAATAAAGCCCGTGGCGCCGGTAACAAAACCAACAGCTACCAATACAAATATACAAATTGACCATACCACCATAGCGGCAAAGTTAGTTTTTACAGCGTTCATAGAGCTGATTACAGCGGTCATAATATCTACTCGTCGCTCCATCATTATTTGTGGAGCAAAAGCAGAAAGCGAAAATACAGTCACCAGTAATACCCCTCCTATTATGCTGCCTAACGTTAAAAACGCCGATAACTCTTCAAAGGTGGGATTGGCGTGGCTAGGATATAAAGCATGCACAAGCGCGGCTAAACGCATCCAAGCAATCATGATAACCATTAGCATTATTGCAAAGCCCCATTCGCCTACTGGGTTTCTAAACATCGACTTTATAGAGTGGCTAAGTGTGGGTTTATGGCCTTTTTCAAGCTCCCATGCTACATCGTAAAGGCCTGCCGCAAAGGCTGGGCCTATTAATGCAAACGCCACGGTTGCAGGCAGTATTACTAAATATGTACCTGTAAACATTGCCCAGTAAACAATAGCAACAGGAATAAGGGTAAATATTACCCCGTAAATAAGGCTCAATATGGGCGCACGGGTCATGTCTTTAAATGCCAGTGCTAGCCAGTGAAAAGCCGCAAATGTGTTTACCTTATTGCATTCAATGCAGCGGGCAAATTCAGAGTGTTTATTAATCGTATTTGTTGTTGGCATAACAACGCTCCTTAACAAGGTGTCTCTTAAAGGTTTAGAACACATTGGCTTTATTTACAAATGTAAGGACTGAGTAAAATTAGAGATTGAATAATTAAAGAGAAATTTTTAATTATTGGGTATCAATAACTTAATTTTTTTGTTTATAGGTAAAACTATACGAATGAAAATCTTGAATTGTTCACTAAGTAGTCGGTTTATTTTGTGTCATGCCTAAATTAAAGAATTATTGTAGCCCAAGTAGGTAGGCTACAACCGTAAACAATAATAAGTTAGATCATTTCAGCGTCGATGTGACGTATTAAGTTTGTGACCCAATTTACGTACTGACGGTGAATTTTTTTGCCATTGTAATTAAGGTTTTTAGAGCTAACGTAGCTAACACTATAAGCAGTTTCATCGAAGTTAATTGCAACTGTTAGTTGGTGGGTTCTAATGTTCAAAACACCATTAATTACTCCTGCAGATTCAGGTGTACACTCCCACCCTAGTTTTATACAGGCTTTAACTATCCCTTTTTCGATCTGTTGAAGATCGCTATTCGTTGAAGAAATTTTTGGAATTGGATGGTCCTCAAAATTTTTAACTGGGACAGTTGTTGTGCAGCCTACAAAGAAGGTAAGTGCGGAGGCCATAAGTAGAAGGGAATGTTTTTTCATAATAGTCCTTTTTAATATTTAGCGAGCAGTAACCTAACTGCTACACGAGATTTACAGGTGCAATTATCGGTAAATTTACTTTTTAAAACCAGAGGTAATTTGTATTAAAGGATTATTTAAATTTAAAACGTAATAGAGCTGCTTTATATAAAAATACGATATAAAACTCGTAGGTAGGTTAATAAAAAGTTAACATGGAGTGTTTAATGTGCTTTTATATTTACAACCAGCCTAACAGGAACAATAAAATGGACGAGATAATAAATAATATTGATGTAAATCAGTATTTGCCGGCAGCAGTAATGTGGGCAACAAATATTCTAATGGCAATTGTTATATTACTAATAGGCTTATGGCTTGCGGGTAAAGTACGTAATATGATTATTAGTTTATGCCATAAATACACTCACTTTGATGACACGCTGTTTCGCTTTTTAGGAAGTATGGCGCGCTATGTTATTTTAGCGTTTGTATTTATTGCCGTGTTAAACCGCTTTGGTGTGCAAACAGCTTCAATAATTGCGCTATTAGGTGCGGCAGGTTTAGCTATTGGGTTAGCGCTGCAAGGTGCTATGTCTAACTTAGCTGCAGGTGTAATGTTACTTATATTTAGACCTTACAAAGTAAACGACTTTATTGAAGCCGCAGGGCGCTTTGGTAAAGTTACCGAGGTTGATATGTTTACAACTATTTTGCAAACGTTCGATAATCAGCAAGTTATTATCCCAAATAGCCAAATTTGGGGAGCGCAAATTATTAATCACTCGCATCATCCTATTCGCGGCGTAGATATGCACTTTGGTGTGGCATACGATGAAAACACCGACGCTGTTCGCAAAGTTATTGATAGCGTGCTTGAGGCTCACCCACACATACTAAAAGACCCAGCTCCTTTTGTTGAAGTAGAAACACTAAACAACAGCTCGGTAGACTTTTTAGTAAGACCTTTTTGTAAAGGCGAGCACTACTTCGAAATTTTATACACGGTGCCAGAGCTGATTAAAAAAGCCCTTGATGAAAACAATATCGAAATTCCATTCCCACATCGAAAAGTTATTTTAGTTAACGAGAATAAAGATTAAGGCTTAAGCCTAAGAGCACTTTATAAGTGCTCTTTTTTTTGCCTGAAAAAGTTACACACCTGTGTAATTTTTTCTTTTATAAATTACCTCAAATACTACTTTTTTGTCTGTACAGCCCTTTTTTACTAGGTTGGATGGCTGGTCTTTATTTTGCATTTGCATAGTCGCTTTTAGTTTTAAAGCTCATAAAAACTATCGACCCATTAAATCAAATTGTATGAAGGACTAAACATGGCTGAATCATTTAAATACTCAGGCAATAAAGGGCATGGTGGCGAATTACATCAAAAGGCTTCTGATGAATACCCAACGATGACCACCGCGCAAGGGTGCCCTGTTAGCGACGATCAAAACTCATTACGTGCAGGCAAGCGCGGCCCAGGTTTATTAGAAGATCATATAATGCGCGAAAAGCTGTTTCACTTTGATCACGAACGCATTCCAGAGCGTGTGGTACATGCCAGAGGCTACGGTGCTCATGGTTATTTTGAAACCTACGATACGCTTGAAGATTTAACCTGTGCTGATATTTTTCAGCGCAAAGGTGAAAAAACACCGGTATTTGCACGGTTCTCAACTGTGGCAGGGAATAAAGGGTCTCCCGATTTAGCACGTGATGTTCGCGGGTTTGCTGTTAAATTTTACACCCAAGAAGGAAACTGGGATTTAGTGGGTAACAACATACCTGTATTTTTTATTCAGGATGCGATGAAGTTTCCTGATTTAATTCACTCAGCTAAGGCTGAACCAGACCGAGGTTTTCCACAAGCGCAAACCGCGCACGATAACTTTTGGGACTTTGTAAGTTTATCACCTGAGTCAATTCATATGATTATGTGGGCCATGTCAGATAGAGCCATACCGCGCTCTTTACGCTTTATGGAAGGCTTTGGTGTTCATACCTTTAAATTTATTAATGCAAATGGCGATGAAAAATTTGTTAAGTTTCATTGGAAACCAAAAGCCGGAATGCAGTCAGTAGTGTGGAACGAAGCGCTTAAACTCAATGGTGCTGACCCTGATTTTCATCGCAGAGACATGTGGGAATCTATTGGTAAAGGCGACTTCCCAGAGTGGGAGCTGGGTGTACAAGTGTTTGATCAGCAATTTGCTGATGAATTTGAATTTGATGTTTTTGATGCCACCAAGCTTATACCTGAAGAGCAAGTACCCGTAAAAATTGTGGGCCGCATGGTGCTTGACCGTGTAGTTGATAACTTTTTTGCCGAAACAGAGCAAGTTGCTTTTTGTACTCAAAACATTGTACCTGGGCTTGATTTTACACCCGACCCATTACTGCAAGGGCGTAACTTTTCGTATTTAGATACTCAAACCAAACGCTTAGGCGGTCCTAACTTTACGCATATTCCGGTTAATGCGCCTAAATGCCCAATGCGTCATTTTCAACAAGATGGCCACATGGCAATGCATAACCCTAAAGGGCGTGCTAACTACGAGCCAAACTCGTGGAGCGGCGATGAGCATAACCCCCGCGAATGCCCAGTGCATGGCTTTAAAAGCTCAAGCGAGCCAGAAGTAAGCGGTGGAGATAAGCTGCGTTATCGCTCAGAAACATTTAGCGATCACTACAGCCAAGCGCGCCAATTTTACTTAAGCCAAACAGAAGTAGAGCAAGCGCACATTCAATATGCATTTGTATTTGAGCTTTCAAAAGTAGAGCATGTGCCGATTCGTGAGCGTGTGGTTTCGCACTTATTAAATGTAGATAACACATTAGCGCAAGAAGTTGCAAAAGGCCTGCGCCTGCAAGATATGCCAGAGCCGGCTGAAGCTGCTATGCCAACGCGTAACGATTTACCTGTATCAGATGCGCTAAGTATTTTAAAAAATGCGCCAGATACCTTTAAAGGTCGTAAGTTAGGTATTTTAGTGAGCGATGGCTTTGATGCTGATATTTTTAATTCGGTTACAAATGCCTTAGACGCTGAAGGTGCTAACTACGAAATTGTGGCCGCACAAGTAGGGGGTGCATGTTGTAGTAAAGGTAAGCATGTAGCAGCGGATCAAGTAATCAATGGCGGCCCTTCGGTGCTTTACGATGCGGTGATGGTACTTGCAACGCAAGAGGGCGCTAAGAAGCTTTCTGGTATTCCTGAGGCAAAAGACTTTGTGAGCGATGCGTTCGCGCACATGAAATACATAGGCTACACAAAAGATGCCATGGCATTATTTGAAGCCGCAGGGCTTGATGGTAAAGCCGACGATGGGTGGATAGATTTAAACATGCACTCTGCAGATAAATTTATTGAAACATTGCGCAATTTAAGATTTTGGCAGCGTTAGAACAAAACGCTTTAGAAAATAAAAACCACACCCAGTAAAGGGTGTGGTTTTTTTATGGCTAACTGGTTATGGTATTAACTCTAAACAGTAACTAATTGGATTTATTATGAAGCTTAAAGGCGCTTGCCACTGTGGCAAAGTAACGTTTAGTGTGAGCTCTAAACACCCTTATCCTTATAACTTATGTTACTGCTCTATTTGTCGTAAAACGGCCGGCAGTGGCGGGTTTGTTATAAACTTGAACGCACAATACAGCACGCTTGAGGTTACAGGGCGTGAACATATTACTGTTTATCATGCCAAAGTGGGTGATAAAACCAGCCCCGCTGAGCGCCATTTTTGTAAGCACTGTAGCAGTAACTTGTGGTTATATGATTCGCGATGGCCTGAGCAAGTTCACCCCTTTGCTGGCGCAATAGACAGCGAATTACCCGTACCGCCAGAGCACACCCATTTAATGCTTGCCAGTAAGGCCAATTGGGTTACCCCGCATATTCAAAAGAATGATAAACAGTTTGATGAATACCCCGATGAAAGCATTGCAGCGTGGCACCAACGTTTAAACTTAGAGCAATAATACGCTGGCTAAAGTGCGCTGCATCGTACTTAAAAGGGCATACCCCCAGTTAACAGGGTAAAGTATTAATGATTAACAGTGCACTGTGAGGCGTTACTTTGGGTACAGTAATGAAAGTCGGTGTAGTAGTGAGATTGCGCAGGCTTTTTATTATATAAAATATAGTCGTGCATTAGCTTGGTGCTCAAGCGGCCCATTTCAAAAGGGTTTTGCCCTATGTTAGCCGAAGATAGACCCCTGCTTAACACATTGAGCTGTATTTCTTCTGTATCGGCAGAAACAATAATAATGTCTTTATCGGCAATACGTTGCTTAAAAGGCGCTAAGGCATTTACGTAATGAGGGTTAAACTGTGCAAACCCCGCCACAGCTAAAAAAATGGGTGGGTTCTCCATTTTTAATAAATGCATTAACTGCTTTAGTGACTCTTCGCGCTTACCTAAACTAAATAAGGGGCAGCGACTATGTTCGCGCCAGCCGTTTTTACCTGATAGGTGCGCTGTCGCTTGATCAGACAGCGCGTACCTAACCCCAGCAATACGCTTGTTTAAATTAGGGGTTGTATGGTGCCCCGACTGCATGCAAAGCGTATTGTTTGCTTTGCTGGTCAGTTTTTTTACTTGCTCGCCTAAGGCAACGCCAAAGTCGAAGTTGTTACTGCCAACGTAGGCTAGGCGGTACTGTTGGTGTTTTTCAAGCAGATCAGAATCAAACGTTATAACAGGAATGTTTTTACTTTTAAGCGCCATTAATGAACGAGTGACCAAATGCTGAGAGTCGGTTGTTGCTACAATTAACCCATCTATTTTTTGATCAACTAACCTATTAATGACCATAGATTGGCTACGAATATCTTGAAAGTCTTTTGGTCCATCGTACTTGCATTCTATTTCAGGGTGCTCACTACTAAAGTGCAAACAGCCTTTGAAGGCTTGCTGATAAAAAGAGTCGTTTTTTGTTTTACCTACAATGGCAATCACAACTTTAGCCACGCTTTGGTGGGCAAATAAAGCACACCAGCTTAAAACTAAATACTTCAGAGCTTTATACTTTCTAGCGGCTAGGCTAATTTTAGCTAACATTATAAAAGTCCTAAGCAAATAAAAGTAAGATATATATTACAGCTAGTATAGTTATTGACCACAAATTGGCTAATTTAATTATAGTGACTTAAATGAGTTAACACGTTGAAAGAAGTGTTTTTAACCTATAGGCTAAATACATACACCCATAAAAAATAATGGAGAGCGTTATGACTGTTTCAGCAATTCCCAAAGGGTTTAGTTCGGTAACACCGTACTTAATTATAGAAGGTGCTCAGCAAGCTATTTGTTTTTATCGTGATGCATTTAATGCGCAGTTAGTAATGCAAATGCCGCTGCCAGAGGGCGGTATAGCCCATGCTGAAATTATAATTGGCGACTCCCATATTATGATTTCGGACTCATGCCCGGACGAGTCATTTAAAAGCCCCAATGCACTTGGTGGCACACCGGTAAGTTTAATGCTTTACGTAGAAGATGTAGACAGCGTATTTAAAAAGGCAATTGAACTTGGCGCTACAGAAGTACGCCCAGTGCACGACCAGTTTTACGGTGATAGAGCCGGCACCCTACAAGACCCATTCGGGCATATTTGGACCATAGGCACCCATAAAGAAGATTTAAGTGAGCAAGAAATTAACCAACGAATGGCCGACTTAATGTCAAAAGAGCAAGATGCTTAGCGCAACTTGCTCTTTTGAGATTAGATTATCTTAACAATTAAATTTGTGTATCTATTAAAGTTCTAATTTCACTTAGTGTTGTTTCTTTCACTATTTTACCGTTTTCAAAAACAACTTCTAATAGGCCTTTAGCTTCTTCTTGCTCGGTTACGTCATCAAATAAGGTTAGTTCGCCATTTACTCTGTCTATTTTTAAGAGCCCTTTAGCCGATTTTTTCTTTGAGTCAGTTTTTGGGTCTTTAAAAATAGCTAAACGTTCACCTGCTTTAACTACACTCGTTGCTTTTACAGCCGAGCCATGTGTGTCACGTGTTACGTATTGGTAGCTGTATGAGCCAATACCAAGTACGACTTTTGAAGCAAAGCCTTTATCCATTAAGCGCTGTAAAATTTGGCGTTGGCGAGTTAGTGTTATTGCGTCACCATATATAGCACCAATATGATCATCAAGCAGTTTATAGCCTTTAGCTGTTATTGTGCCGCCAAATGTATCCCATAGGCACTCTATAAGCCCTTTAACTTCACATTCCATCAGCTCAATAGTGTTGCTATCTTCAAATCCATAATATTGACCATTAAAGCGATACGCTTCATACCCTTTATTAATAACGTCAGCTTCAGCTTCTTTTTGTGTTTCAAATAAATCCTTGTAATCAGATACTGGTGAAACTTTGTAACCTGTTAATACTTTGACAGGGTCGCCAGAATCGGGGCGTATAACTAAGGTGCCATCGCGCGCCATTATTTCGCTTTTTAACTGAGGCAAGTAGTCAGTAACAAGTGTCCAAAAGTCCCATGTGTCAGACACAACACTTAAAATCCCTTTTGGTGATTGCTCTTTCATTAAGTACTTAAAAAACTCTATTTCACCTTCCATAATCCATGAACAGGTAACCGAATGTTCAGTTGCATCTACAGAGCAGCCAACTAGCTCGTTATCTACATTTGCTCCGTAATATTTTTCTGCAAATAAAACAGCGGGTATGGTATCTGTACCTACCAGTCCTGATGCTAAATGGCCAAAGCCACTCATTGCCGCAGCGTGTTTGCCAAACATACCTCTAAAGCTAAAGTCATGGCCTTGAAAGGGAACAAACTCCATCGGCGTCCCTGTTTTTTTTGCAAACTCTTTGAATACTTTTAAATATGCAACAGAGGTTGTAGTGCTGGTTTGTATTGGCCAGTTTTCGCAGCTCAATACAGTTTCAATCATATTTGTTAGCCATTGAAAGCCAGCTTTAGTGTTTACTATCGTCATAGGTGGAACTAAATAAGGGACTAATGTTCCCTCTGGTAACGCTTTAATTTTTAATGGTAAGTAACCTAAATCATGTAAATCTTCTAAATACTTTACATCAACTGTATAGCCAAGCATTGAGCTCATTATACGTTTATGGTTAGCAACGGCAGTTGCTTTATCTAGTTTAAAAAACTCATTCCATTCTTCTAAAAGATAACTTTTAATAAAGTATTGAAGACCAACAAACGCAACTCTATCGTTATTTTCTATGTTGCTAAGTTTTCCGCTTCTTGATGTAAAGTTTGCATATACTTCACTTACATCAGGGTGATAAGCACGGCTATGAAATTCTTTATAAACATCTTTTTGCATACTTGCAGCTGTAATAGTCATGGTGTTTTCCTTACATCTCAATTATTTGTAAACTAATGGTGTTACTATTTTTAAACTCATTAGCCGGTTTAAACGAATCAGTTGTATAAATGCGCTCTATTAGGCCTTCAAAAACATCAAGTCCCTTTGAAAAAATACCGTGAGTTATAAAAAGAGAAACTTCAGCAGCACCATTGCTTTTTAGTACCTTCGCAAGTTCAATAAACGTTCTGCCGCCATCACAAATGTCATCAGCAATAAGTACGTTTTTACCTTTAACATTACCAATAATTTCTGTTTTTATTATTTCGCCTGTTTTTAAGTTTCTTACTTTTTGAGCTTGAATAACCTCGGGTACGCCATCGAATTTTTCTGAAATTTTAATCGTTTTTTTACTTGCTCCCGCATCTGGAGAAATAAGCGTTAGTTCGCCTTTTGCTAAACGTTGGCTAAGTTCTTCACAGCGTCCAAGTAACGAAATTTGCTCAACATTAGTTACTCTATTAATTAAAGCTGGGGATACATCGCTATGCGCATCCCAAATAGTTACTTTTGAAAATTGTAAGCTATTAATAAAATTTGCCATAACTGCAGCGCCTAGCGCTTCCCCTTCAACGCACACTCGGTCTTGGCGTGCATAGGGAAAATAAGGAATAACGAGTTCGATAGGTGTGCTTTCATTTGTTAATCTTTTTAACGCATCAACAGCAATCATTAATCTAACCATTTTTGAAGAATTGGTTAATCGTTCAAAAATCTCTATTTTGATAGAGTCTGAAAAATTAGCAGTGTTGAATCTGACATGCTCTTCACCACCTGAAAAAGTAAAGTGATCATAATCAACTAACGATTTGCTTCCTGTTGAGTTATAGCTAAATATTTTCATTTTTTGTCCTTTTAATGTTTGTGTCCTAGCGACACAATTAAATTATCAAATGTACCTATAGTAATCAAGCTGTTTTTTAAACTAAATCACTGAACTAATAATATGTCTGTAATTTTTAAGGTAGGTTGATATTGAAATGCGTTTAATTTATTGTGTCACTAAGACCTTAACTTGATGTGAGCGTGCTGTGATTAACCATTACGATATTACCGAATACAAAAACCCATTATTTACAGTCGATAGTGTGTTATTTACTGTTAAAAAAGGTGCTCTAAAAGTACTAATGGTTAAGCGTGCGAGTGAGCCATTTGCAGGGCGGTGGGGGCTACCCGGTGGGTTTGTCGACGTAGATATTGACGATAGCGTAAGTATGACTGCGCTTAGAAAGCTTAAAGAAAAAACCAGTGTGGCGCCTCAATATTTAGAGCAGTTACAGACATACTCAGGCATTAATCGCGATCCTCGAGGGTTTAGTGTCACTTTAGTTTATTTTGCTTTAATTGCAGAGGCGCAAGTATCAACCCATATAGAAACGGTTGATGATGCAAAGTGGATAGATATAGATGAGGTAAATAATTTGCCAGTGGCTTTTGATCACAAGTATATTATTGAGCAAGCTAAAGCTCGTTTAAAACAAAAGGCATTGTACTCAATGGCGCCGGTTTATTGTTTGCCAGAGCATTTTACCGTAGGGCAATTTAAGTCAGTCATTGAAACTATTATAGGTAAACCTGTTCAGCGTAAAAGTATAATAAGGCGCATTGAAGCTTCTGGTATGTTTGAAACACTAGATGAAAAAGTTAAATCTGGCGGTCGCTTAGCACAGTTATACAAAGTAAAAGCCGGCGTTGATATTGTAAATTTCGAACGTAATTTAAGTGTCTAACTTTAAATGGAATTAAATTTTGAGTAGTAAAAACGTCCTGTCGTATTATCGCGATTGCTACAAAGAAGATAGCGCGGATTTAAATTTATGGAATCTAAATAAATTAAAAAAAGAGGATCGCTTTGTTCTTCAAGGCCGAGATGATTTAGGTTCTGGATTTTTACCACGTCTTCCAATTCCTGCAGATTTTGCTAAGCAAATGATGAAGCGTGTAGAGGTGTATCAACGCGAACGGGTACTACTTTATGCACGCTTTATATTCGTTGGTAACATAGAAGTTAAGGGCGAGATAAAGCAGGTTGTTTCGCCTATTTTATTTAATGAAGCCGTTATTGAAAAAGATCAGGGTGACTATTACTTTTCTCTTACTGATACTCAACCGGATATAAATGAATCATTAACTCAACTATTAATACCACAGGGTAACAAGCTTACAAGTATCGATGAAACGGCTGATATTCAGTCAGCTTATTTTTGGACCTCATTATTGAAAGAAAGCCCGATAGCGCTGAACCTATTTGAGCTTTTAAACTACCCTGAACTTGCTGATTCTGACGAAATAAAAAAAGCCTTAAAAAGTAAAACCCCAACACTTTTACCTGCTTCTATACTGGTTTTTGTTGAGCGCTCAAATAGTAGCCGGGGTGTGCTGCATGAGCTAGAAGAAATCATTGAATCAGATAAACTATCACCGCCTATTAACGGTTTAATTGACGCTTTGAAGCCTTCAATTAAAAATAAAAACTTGAAATACGATTATTTGCCTGGGTTATTATCAGCTTCGCAAAAGAAAGTTACCTCAATTGCCGCAAATATTAATTTAGGGTGTGTTTCAGGACCGCCAGGTACGGGGAAAAGCTACACAATTGCAGCGATCGCAGCCGAACATATGGCGCGAGGAGAGTCGGTGCTTATTGTAGCAAACAATAATCCCGCACTGGATGTAATAGCCGATAAACTTGATGAAAACTTTGGGCTAAGCGATGTATCCATACGCGCCGGACAAAAAGAATTTTTAAAAAAATTAAAAGATTATATTGCCGATTTATTAGCAGGGTACTTAGCGGATGAACAAGATAACCCCGCGCTTATTGAGTCTGAACTAAACAAGCTAAATACCTCATTAAATGAATTAGAACTGCGCTTTAGTCAGTTTTGCCACCGAGCCATAATTAGAGGTAAAAGACTCAAAAATCTTGAAGATAAGAATATCGAATGGCTTAGCAATTTATACATTAAATTTGCTCGTCGTGGTATTAAGCAATTAGCAAAGCAGTGGTCTTCGTTAGAGCAAATAAATACCCAACAACTTAAAAGAGAAAAACTGGCGAGTAGTTATTTAAGCGCGTTAAAAAATAAAAACCTTAAAGCGCTAATTGATACTCAGCGTAAATCGTTAAACGCATTTAACCAAGCTATTCGTAGTCGCACATCTAAAAGACAGTTTGAGCTTTTTGATAATATAGAATACGAGGCTTTATTATCGGCTTTTCCGGTGTGGCTCGTAAGTTTAAATACCTTGTATAGAGTACTACCGTTAAAAGCCGAAATGTTCGACTTAGTTATTATTGACGAAGCGACACAATGTAACATCAGTAGTTGTTTACCAGCACTTTATCGCGCAAAAAGAGCGATTATTGTCGGTGATACTAAGCAGTTAAAACATTACTCTTTTTTGGCAAAAAACAAAGAAGCCCAACTTATGTCTAAGAATAATGTGAGCTTTAGCGATAAAGGCGTTATGAGCTATCGTGATAACTCTATTCTAGATCTGACCTTAAATGCATTAAACGATAATAAACAACTGGCATTTTTAGATGAACATTTTAGAAGCAAGCCTGAGTTAATTAATTTTAGTAACGAACATTTTTATCAATCAAAGTTAAAAATAATGCAGCACAGACCTTGTACAAGTACGGGTAACTTACTGGTACAACGTGTTAATGGAACTCGAGATAGTTCAGGTATTAATCATCTTGAGGCGAGCAGTATTATAAACACGATTAAGCAACAAATTGATGATGATAAAAGCGCAGGGATCAGCCATAGCATTGGGGTTGTTTCGCCTTTTAGAAGCCAAGCTGATTATATTACCAAAGAGATAGAAACTCACTTTAATGAAGCTGAGATAATAAAGTATAAACTGAGATCTGCCACTCCATTTGGTTTTCAAGGCGAGGAGCGAGACATTATGCTTATCTCTTTTGCGCTAGATAATAATGCTAAAAGAGCTGCGGCTTATATTAATAAAGCAGATGTATTTAATGTGTGTATTACACGAGCGAGGCAAAAACAATGTGTATTTTTATCAATAGATGAAACGCAATTGCCAGAGCATTATTTACTAAGACGTTATATAAGTTCAATAACGCAGTTTGAAGCAGCTCACAATGTAACCTCTGATATTGATAAATTTCAGCAAAGAGTTATCTGCGAATTAACTAGTTTAAAAATAGAAACGTGGGCTGGTTACACGATAGCCGGAACGGATGTTGATATTCTTTGTCGGTATAATGGACGATATCTTGCGATTAATTTAATTGGCTTTCCAGGGCCATGGGCTGATTTTTTTGAGCTCGATACCTATAAATTATTTAGCCGCGCTAATATTGATATACTGCCAATAAGTTATGGATTATGGGTTGTAGATAAAAGTACGTGTGTACAGCACATTATTAGTAAGCTTAGGGTGTGTGAAACGTACTCAATAATGTAAAAGGAATTAAAATGTTTATGTCCTTGTTAAAGCCTGAGTATGGGTACTATGGATTTTTATTTATGACCTTATTGGTCTTGTGTGGGTCAATAGAAGGATATTTACTGTCTTACAAGCAAAAAATTAGAGATAAAAGTATTTCTAACAACGCTAAAAAGATGAACATATCATTAGAGGAATCCACACAGCAAGATAATATTAAATACCGCAGGAAATTGGCTAAACGAGGGGGTGGGAAAGCATCACTAATATTTATATACGAAACAAGCTCATATCTTTTTGTTCTTTTTTTGTTGATATTTCCTTTTATTTTAGCAGTTTATATCCCCATAGTTTTATTTTTTGCAGATAATTACTTTTATCAATTTTTCATTAACTTTATTATTTGGGTAGCTTATTTTTTTCTATTCGCTTTATATTTAAAGTTAAATGATAGTGGTGGAATCCTTCTTATTACAGGCATTATGGCATTTTCGGGCTTTTTTCTAGCTAGTTCATTAGCGGTCACTGTTAGGTGGTTAATGGGTGTGTTTTAGTAATTAAGGTGCATCCTAGATCGGGTTACATTGAATAAAAAGCTCAGCAGTTAAGTGCTGAGCTTTTAAAATTTATTACTATTACCCTAAATTTATCGCTAAATATTTTATTTCGTCACCGTTTATTTGCGGTAAAAAATAAATATCTTGGTACTTAAAATATTGTTGATCGTTAATCGTGACTGCCTCTGCCGAAATAGGGAGGGTGTCGTAGGTTTGCCCTAAATCATAATTTTTAGCACTGCCTACCTTAATAGCCTGATTAACCATTATTTTAGGCTCATCAACTACTCTATAACCATTATTATCTGCCACGTAATATACATTTTGGTAGGTATAGTAAGTGGTATTATGGCGTTTAAAGTGTGAATAATGCCTTGGTAGTGAGCGTATTCTTAAGCCTCTTGGTGGCTTAACTACGTGGTAGCCTCTTTTTGCTTTTCTGTAGTAAATACCATCACTAAATGTAAACGTAATGCCATTAAATCTGATTGAAGCACTATTGCGCGGTAAATGATTAAAATAATGCCCAGGCCGGTAGGTCACTACGTTGTGGCGATTATGTCTAAAATAATTACGAGTGCGTTGCTGCTGTTTGTAATGGGCAACTTTGCGCTTTTGCTCTTTGTGGTGCTCGCGTTTGGCTTGTTTGCGCTCTTTACGGTCGTTTTTTTTATATTCTATACGCTGTTTTTTGTCATCGCGGCGCTCATCTCGTTTGTATTCGATGCGTTTTGCGCGCTCATTATTAAAACTTTTTGCGTGTTCTCGCTCATTGGGTGCTGCATATGCAGCGCCAGATACTGCACTTATGGCAAGTAGAGCAGGGAGTAATTGAGTCAGTTTCATACTAGTGCCTCGTGTATGTTGTTACATAACTGGGTTCAATACTAGCGCTTTAAACTGAATGGTAACTGACATGTAACCGATAACAGGGGCGTGTTTACAGCTTTTTACTAACGTTTACTGTTCTTGACACAAGCCAACGTTTTCTCACACTTTTGACGATTTTAGGAACTTTTATAGGCTATAAGTTGCGTAACTAATTGTTACGGCAAGTGCTTTTAACACTTAACGTAATTTATAATTAGCCTGAATTTGGATAATAAATCTATCTCGAGCAGCTATTTTCAGTGCTAACCGCGCTTAATTTACTTGCAATAGGCCAGCTATTGACGCGTAAATTTGCCTTATTTTCACTGAAAGTTTCTAGCTAGAGAAAATAAACTTAAATATCACCATGGTTCAATATGTTAGTAAATCTCTAACCAGAGTTTAGGTTAATTAGCGTTTAGGTTTTTCGGGTAGGGCTGCTTTTAATTGCTCCAGTTTTACGTTAAGTGCCTTTGCTACAACCGTTAAATCGGCATTAGGTCCGCCGGCTTTTTGCATTGCTTGCATAAGCACTTCTTCGCTAACGCCTAGTTTGTTAGCAGCCTCAGCAAACCCCGGTGGTGACATGCCGCCGTTAGGGCCACCCGCTTTTGGAGCGCCACCAGGTGGTTCATGGCGAGATATTTCAGTGCCTTCAGGTGGCTTGGCCCCTACACCCGCTTGTGCTGTGGTCGTAAAGTTGTTTTGTGCAACCACGCCTTTTAAGCACTTAGGTAAGTTAGGGAATGTATTACTTGCATGGTAGTGGTAAGTAACTATGCCGCTTTCACCCACGGGGCCTGTGTGGCCATTACAGCTATCAAGCTCGGTTGGGGATGTACCATCAATTTCTTGGCTTCCGTAAATTGGGTAGCCATCAAAGCCATAACCAAATAGGGCGCTTGGCTTTTGCGCTAAATTATTACAGTTGGCGTTTACATGTTCGTGTTTATATACGCTGTCTATATCACTGGCGGTGCCGTGGTAGTGGTACCAACCGCCTGGATCAATATGACCTGCGCACGTATCAAGCGCGGGTAAATGCCTAGTATGTTGCACACTTGGCGCATCCGAAAAAATAGGCACACCCGCAAGCGCTATACCCACTTTAGATACAGTGCCCAGCGCTGTTGATTGCTCAGACATAACAGGGTGCAGTGGTAAAAGGGCGGTAATTTCTACGCTTTTATCTACCGATACATTAATACATGCATGATCAACTGTTGGGCGAATGGTCGCGTTATCAACAATATGCACATTGCCGTCTTCATCGTAAAAGGTAAAACCTTGCTCGTTAAGCATGGTTAAAAATGCTTTATCTAACCTATATAGCCCCGCATCGGTGCCATCCCAATCCCAAATTCCGCCTACGTCGTCGAGTGTTTCTGGGCAAAAAGGGCCGACTTCAATGTTGTCGGGCTGATATTTTAAAACAATCTGAGCACACTGAGTTTGTAAGCCGTTTTCAAGCGTACACTCTACAGTTTGTGGCAGCTTTACCATGGCTTTAATATTAAATTCATCGGTATTTATAAGCGTGTTTTTAGCGCTTTTGGTTTCTGGGGAGGCAGGTGTACTTTCGCTTTTTATCTGCTCGCCACATGCAGTTAAAAGTACCGTGGCACTAAGCAGGCAAAATGCGAGCTTAGTTTTTGTAGTGTTAACGCTAGGCGCTTTTAAACGACTTCGTTTAATTGTTGTCATACTTACCCCAAAACGATTTATATACGTAGGTTTTAGTATGGCAATAAATTGTGCAAATAAAATGAAAGTTTTAAAAGAGTTATTGATATGTTTGAGATGCATGGCTAGCTTTTAATTAACATTATTGGGAGTTGTTATTAAGTTATTTAATAAACTTACACGATTAAATACGAAGTATAAAAGTACAAGTTAGCAACTGCTGTTTTTACTTGCCCAAGGTTTACCAATAAAGCTCCATATATTTAAAGCGTAAAAAGCACAAACCTAGGTTTGTGCTTTTATATTTTACGGTTAAATAATTATATTTTTTCCCAGTAGGGTTCGTCACCAAAGTAGCCGCTAAAGTAGTCTATAAAAGCCCTTACTTTTGGCGCTAATAAACGCGAACTTGGGTAAACACTCCAAATAGCGGTGTCGGATGCAAGTGGGTAGTCTTGTAAAATTTGTACCAGCTCACCACTTTGTAGTTTTTTATAGGCACACCAGCTCGACATTAACGTAATACCTAAGCCTTGCACGCACGCATCGCGCACCGCTTCACCGTTATCAGCTTGTAATACGTTATTGGTTTTAATGTTTTGTGTGCCCTCGGGTGTAATAAACGACCACGTAGTTAAACCATGTAAATTAACACAGGTATGATTTTTTAAATCTTGCGGTGTTGTTGGGGTGCCGTGTTTTGCAAGGTAATTAGGCGATGCGCAAATTAAGCGTTTATCGCGGGCAACCTTTCGGGCTATAAGGGTTGAGTCGTTTAATGCGGCGTCGCGTATTGCTATATCAAAACCACCGCCGACCATATCAATAATGCTATCGCTTAAGCGTAAATCAATTGTCAGGTCGGGGTATTGCTCAATAAATCCAGCCAATGCAGGAATAATATGCATACGCCCGAACGAAGCAGGGGCGGTAATGCGCAATTTTCCTTGTGGAGTTACACTGCCTATACCTACCGAGGCGCGCGCCATTTCAACATTGGCAAGCACTTCCTCGGCGTGGGGTAAAAAAGCTTGCCCCTCTTCGGTTAGCGATACTTTTCGGGTTGTACGATGAATAAGTTTAACGCCGAGTGTTTCTTCAAGCTTATTCATTTGGGCACTAGAAACCGCAGCCGACAAACCTAACTCCTTGCCAGCTAAGCTAATATTATGTGTTGTTGCGATTCTGACAAACAGATTTAAATGGGCAATGTTCATTATCAAATTTTTCAATAAACTGATTATTTAAACAACTATATTATCAATACTTAGTTGTGTAAATATACTAGCAGCTTATTCATTGTGACTTTTCCTGTGGCGCTTACTATAAGCGCCTTTTTTTTCGGTATTTTTCTCGTTTAAATTTTTAAGTTTAGAGTGAGCCTGCCTTATGAGCCGTAATACATCATTACTTTTAAAGTATTTATTTAAGCAAACTTGGCCTATGTTGGTTGGCTTGTTTTCTATTATGGGAAGCCAGCTGGTTGATAGTATTTTTATTGCTAAGCTAGGCGCTGAGCCGCTCGCTGTAGTTGCCTTTAGTATTGCTATTTTTCAGGTAATTGTGGGAGTACAAGTAGGCTTAGGTATTGCGGCAACTGCGACCATTTCTACTGCACTTGGGGAAAATAAAGTTAACTACGCACGCTACTTAGGTAGTTTAATCGTATTTATTGGCACCGTAATAGTAACGCTATTGTGCTTGGCGTTGTGGCTTTTTCAGCAGTCTATAATTTTAGTGCTGGGTGCAACGCCTTCGTTATTTAATTTAACCGAGCTTTACTGGTTGCCTTGGCTAATAAGCTGCTGGCTTGGAGCGCTGCTTTATTTTGGTTACAGCATTTGCCGTGCTCATAACGAAACCTTATTGCCTGGGCGAATTATGGTGCTAACCAGTGTGTTAAATATAGGGCTCGATCCATTGTTTATGTTTACCTTTGATATGGGGTTAGCGGGTGCTGCATGGGCAAGCTGTGTTGCTTTTGCAATAGGCTTAGCAGTGGTGTTTTACACGCTTATTAAACGAGAACTTGTAACCTTTGACGTTTTAAAAAACCGCACCGATCAGGCAATAAAAGCCATTGCAAAAATGATGGCACCGGCTTTACTTTCACAGTTTATTCCGCCTATTTCAGCCATGATAGTAACTGCACTGATTGCCGCGTATGGTGGGTTTGCTGTAGCAGCTTGGGGGCTTGCAAACCGTATTGAATACATTGCGATTATTTTAATTTTAGCGCTTACCATGGCGCTGCCCCCCATTGTTGGAAATTTAAAAGGGCGGGGCGAGCTTAGGCAAATATTAAGCGTAGTAAAACTTGCGTGCGGTTTTGTAATTGGCATACAAATTTTATTAGCGGTTATTATGCTAGGTGTGGCTAACCCGCTTGCAAATGCGCTTAGCAATAATAGTGAAATAGTAGCTAACCTAACAGATTACTTTGCATTTGTGCCCCTGAGCTACGCGGCTTTGGGTGTATGTATGATCACGGTATCGGTATGTAACGCGCTGGGCTTTGCGACCACGGCCTTATTTATCTCCATATTGCGGCTATTTTTGTGTTACTTACCACTACTTTGGTTAGGCTCGTATTTTTACGGTTTAACAGGGTTATTTATCGGTATGGCATGCGGTAATACCTTGTCGGGTATTGTGGGTTGGAAGCTTTTTAAGCAGCAATATAAGCGATTAACAACACACGTTAGCGTGCGCTCAAGCACTGTTTAATTATCAATATATTGAAGAAAGTTATTCCACTTAAATTGCAATTATCAAAATAGTTAAATGCAATTAGTATGCACCTCATTGAATCATTGCTTAATCTATAGCAGCTAAATTTGCTGTGTTTAGGTCAAGCAATTGCAATAAAAATAGAGCTGCTTGAGGTGAATAACATGAAACTTTATAAATTGTTTTTAATAGCTATAACGCTATACGCAGGCGCTGCAACGGCTGCACAAGATTACTTTTCGATGAGCTATATTCAAGGTGAAGGAGACGTGCGAGGGATTAAGGTGGCTTATCAATATGCCTTAGATTACCAAATAGAAGGCTTTGAAGAGCTAGAGATTTACCTAGAAGCCAATGCCAACTTTTTTGAATACGATGACCCAAAACGCTATGACGCTAATTTAGGCTTATCGCTTTCGCCTGTTATTTTTTATCCTATTGGCAGTGTGGCTGGGAACCGCGTTTTTGCCGAGTTTGGTATTGGTTTAAGCCTATTAGACGACACTAAATTTGCGGGAAAAAACATAAGCACACATTACCAGTTTGAAGACCGCCTAGGCATTGCCATGAAATTTGGTGAGGCTGAGCAACACAGCGTGTCGCTTAAGTATTTTCATTATTCAAACGCTGGTATTAAAAAGCCTAACCCAGGCCTCGATTTTATATCGCTAAGCTACTCACGCGCACTTTAAATATTACTACCTCAGTGAAAAATACTTCACTGAGGTTTTTAGTTAACCCCTTTTAACCCATCCTTAACCCTTGCCCTAATACACTGTGTGTAATGATGTAAATTAGGTACAGTTAAATGGTTTATTTTAAAAAGCGCTCAACGG
The DNA here is from genome assembly GCF_028599255.1 of Pseudoalteromonas sp. Angola-7. NCBI lineage: Bacteria > Pseudomonadati > Pseudomonadota > Gammaproteobacteria > Alteromonadales > Pseudoalteromonadaceae > Pseudoalteromonas > Pseudoalteromonas sp. Angola-7. Next base: position 282,078 of record NZ_JAQREL010000003.1, on the reverse strand, counting down.
TTTTATTGCTTGCACTTAGCTGCACGCTTGCTGCGTGTAGTAGCCAGCCAAGCTATACAGGTAATAGCACCGAGCAATCGCTAAAGCAGCATGCAAATTGGCAATACACACAAGATGATGCAACCGAGGTAAGTTATATCACTGATTTAGTGAATATAGCGGGGCTTGATTCGCTTATTAACCAAGCCGTTGCAAATAATCCTTCATTTAACCAGGTGCATGTGGCGCTAAAACTTGCCTATGCACAGCACGATGTTACCGCAGCAAGCCAGTGGTTTAGTGTAGATGCCGATTTTGACGCTCAGCGCAACGAAACAACTGGCACACAGTACAGCTCATCACTAGGGGTTAGCTGGGAGGCCGACGTATGGCAAAAAATTGCTGATAACGTAGCCGCGCAAGACATGACCATAGCCAGTAATCAGGCCACTTACCAAGGCGCTAAAGACACCTTAGTAGCCAGCGTGATGCGCACGTATTTAAACATTATTTTGCAGCAAGATTTACTTAACATTGAGCAGCAGCGCTTAACGGTTTTAGAAAATAACGAGCAAAGCATTGTTGAGCGTTACCAATACGGCTTAGGTGATTTAGAAGCCCTTGATACCGCGCGTACAAATACCGCTTCTACCCGAGCCACTATTGCCGATTACCAAGAGCAAATAGCGCAAGCTAAACGTGCTTTAGTATTATTAGTGGGCGTTGATAAACTTGAAAACTTACCTACTACCTCTGTTTTACCTGAGGTTATTGAGCCGCTAAGGGCGCTACCAGAGCAAGATTTAGCGCGTCGCCCCGATTTACAAAGTGCCTATTACAATATTCAATCTAAACGTTATTTAGTGGATGTAGCTTACAAAGATTTACTGCCAAGCATTACGCTTTCGGCATCGCTTAGCGATTTAGCAGCCACACCCAGCCAAGCATTATTAACCAGCCCAGTTTGGAACTTATTAGGCAGTTTAAGTGCGCCGTTGTTTCAAGGCGGGGCACTTCGTGCACAAGTTGATATTGCAAAATTAAATGCCGAACAAGCCTTTTGGGAATACCAAGACACGCTACTTAGCGCCGTAAACGAAGTAGAAAATGCACTAGGCCAAGAGCAATCATTAACACAGCAGCAGCTACAAATTAGTAAAGCACTTGCCAGTGCTAAGCGCAGTTATAGCAACTACCAAAGCAAATACCAGCAAGGTTTGGTTGATATTTTAGACTTACTAACCGTGCAGCAGCAGGTGTACGACCTACAAGCTCAGCTTAGCCAAATAAATTACACCCTTTTAACTAACCGTATAGATTTAGGCCTTGCCTTGGGCCTTGGAGTATCGTCATGAAAATTTCGCCAGTACCTGTTGTTGTAACTCTTGTTGCCATTGTTTGTATAGGGCTTGCTATTTCATATAACGGCCAAAAAATGGCGCAGCAAGCAAATGGCCCTAAGCCTGGGCCGGCTAAATCTGTGGCACCCAATGTATCGGTTATTAACGCTGTGCCAAGTACGTATCAAGCCTATGTTAGCGGCCACGGTGAGGCTAAAGCACACTGGGCACTTAGCTTAAAAGCACAAGTTAAGGGCGAAATAACGAATATGAGCGAGCAATTTGCTACCGGTAATGTAGTTAAAAAGGGCCAAGTGCTTGCACAAATAGATAACACCGAATACTTACAAGCAGTTGCGAGCGCTAAAGCCACATTGGCAGATGCCAAACTTGCCCTACAAGAAGAGCAAAACTTAGGAAACCAAGCAAAGCGTGAATGGCAGCGCTCGGGTGTAACACAAGCACCAAGCTCGCCTTTAGTATTTAGAACGCTACAGCTAGAAGCCGCCCAAGCAACGGCCGATAACGCCCAATACGCACTACAAACTGCGCAGCGTGATGAAAAAAACACCCATATAAGTGCGCCGTTTGATGCTGTTATTTTATCGCGCGATGTAGATTTAGGTACTTACGTAAGCATTGGCGATACACTGGCTACATTAAACAGCACCGACAAAGTAGAAATTAGCGTACCGCTTTCATTAAGCCAATGGCAAAACCTGGCAAGCGATAAGTCGGGCGAGGTTATTTTAAGTGATGTAACAACACAGAATCAGTGGCAAGGTTACATTGCTCGTTTTGAGCAGCATCTTGACGATAACTCTCGCCAGCGCAGTGTAGTGGTTGCGCTAGACAAACCTTTTGAGCAAGCAACACCATTGTTACCAGGTACATTTTTAGCGGTACAAATTGCCGGTAAAGCGCTTAACAACGTAATTAAATTACCCGCCTCAGCAGTATCGCAAGAGGGCTTAATTTGGTACGTAAACGAGCAAAACACGTTAATGAGCATTCAAGCGCAAAAACTATTTGAGCGCGGTGATTACGTTTATATCTCTCCTATTGAAGGACACACTAATTTACGTGTAGTGGCTCGCCCACTCGTAAGCTACTTAAACGATATGTTAGTAAACCCAATTGTTGAGGAGATGCCATAATGAGCCCGCATCAAGCACCGCAATTACCTAATAATACTAACCCTTTGCACGGCATTATTAGCTGGTTTGCTAACAACTCAGTGGCCGCCAATTTATTACTCATTAGCGTAATAGTAATGGGTATAATGTCGCTTTCTACTTTGCGTAAAGAGGCGTTTCCAAGCCTTGAGCCAGATACTATTTCGGTATCGGTGGTTTACGACAGTGGCGATGCCTTACAAGCAGAAGAAGGCATCGCCCTAAAAGTAGAAGAAGCCCTTGAAACCGTACCGGGTATTAAGCGCATTACCTCTACATCCGATGCCAGCGGCAGTCATGTAAGCATTGAGAAAAAAACCGATTACTCGCTTGATGAGCTACTCACCGATGTTAAAAACCAAGTTGATGCCATAAATAACTTTCCGGCAGATGCCGAAGAACCGGTGATCGACAAAGCGCGCAGGCAAGATCACGCATTAACTTTACAATTATTTGGTAATGCCGACCGCCATACTTTGCAAAACCTAGGTGAAAAACTAAAAGCCGATTTATTAGCTAAATCGGGCATTAGCGATGTAGAGCAATCGGGTGTGCTTGACCCTATGATATCGGTAGAAATCGACGAAGGCAAACTACAAGCCTACGGCTTAACTATTAGCGATGTAAGCGAGGTGATTAACAACGAATCATCGAGCCCGCTTTCTACTAGTTTGCGCGATAGCAATAAAATTATGCGCCTAAAAGCGGCAGAACAAGCTTACTGGCAGCGCGACTTTGCCAATATAGTGTTACTTACAACGCAATCAGGCACACAAATTAAATTAGGTGATGTAGCAACCGTTACCGACACATTCGCAGAAGATACCAACTCACTAAGTCGTTATAACCAGGAAAATGCCGTAGGCATTGAAATTTTAATGGATGAAAATAGCGATATAACCACCATAGTTGAGCAAGCACAAAGCGTAATTGATACATGGCACGAGCGCGGCTTATTACCGCAAAATGTAGAGCTTGAAAGCTGGCACGACAAAAGCACCATGATCACCGGGCGCCTATCGCTGCTTACTAAAAATGCCGTAACCGGTATTATTATGGTGTTTGTTATTTTAGCGATATTTTTAAATGTACGCGTTGCACTATGGGTTGCAGGTGGCTTGCCATTTGTATTTTTTGGCACACTGTACTTTATGACCGACAGCTACACCGCACTGACCATAAATGAAATGACCACCTTTGGTTTTATTATGGCGCTGGGGATCGTGGTCGACGATGCCGTGGTTGTAGGGGAGAGTATTTACACCACTCGCAAAAAACACGGCGACACCCTTAATAACACGATTTTAGGCACCATGAAGGTGGCTGTACCTACCATATTTGGCGTATTAACCACGGTAGCTGCGTTTGTTGCGCTTTCGAATGTATCTGGCAATTTAGGTAAAATTTACTCTCAGTTTGCAACCGTAGTGACGATTTGTTTACTGCTTTCGGTTGTTGAATCAAAACTTATTTTACCGTCTCATTTAGCCCACGTAAGTACTAAACGTCAGTTAAAGTCGGGTCTTAGTGGCTTGTGGTCAAAGGTGCAGCATGGCGCCGACAGCGGTCTAACTTGGTTTAGCGATAAAGTGTACCGCCGCGTTATTGAATACTCGTTACGATTTAGATACGCCATTGTTGCTGCATTTGTGGCCTTTTTTATTCTGGTTGTTGGTATGCCTATGACCGGTGCAGTAAAAGTAGGTTTTTTCCCAAGTATTGCCGGCGATACCGTAACCGCTGAGCTTGTTATGCAAAACGATGCAGCGTATGGGCAAACTAATAAAAACTTGTTAGCGCTTGAGCAAAGTGCACTACAAGCCCAGCAAAATTTAATGGATAAGTTTGACTCGCAAGAGAGCGAAATAACGAGCTTACAATTAGTGAGCAGTAGCGATACTAGCGGTACGGTAAGTGTTGAGCTATTAAACGAGGGCGACTTTACAGCAAGCGAATTTGCACAAGAATGGCAGCGCCTTGCCGGTATGCCAGAGGGCAGCAAAAAACTACAAGTATTGGCTACACGTAAAATGGTCGATAACTTTAAAGTAGAATTAAAAGCCTGGGATGACGAAACCGTAATGGCCGCAGGCGCATTGTTCAAAGAGCGCTTACAAAATACTGCTGGTGTTAATGGCATAGACGATAATTTAAACCCAGGTCAGCCACAGCTTAAATTTACCTTAAACGCACAAGGGCGCGCCTTAGGTATGGATACGGCGAGCCTATCAGAGCAGGTTTTACAAGCTTTTGGTGGAGCAATTGTACAGCGTTACCAGCGCGATAAAGACGAAGTAAAAGTACGTGTGCGTTACCCAGAAAACGCCCGTAAAACACCAGCCGATATAATGCAATCGCGTATTAGGTTACCCGATGGCACTGTAGTACCTTTGGTTAACGTAGCCAATATAAGTAGCGAATACCAGCAAGATGAAATAACCCGTATTGATGGCCTACGTGCAATTTACTTAAGCGCACAAGTAGATAAAAACATTGTGGTATCTAACGAATTAGTTGCTAACTTAAGCCGCGATTTAGTACCTGAGCTTAACGCGCAATTTCCTAACTTAAGTATTCACTTTGCCGGAGAAGCCGAAGAGCAAGACGAAACAACAGGCTCAATGGCCACTATGTTTATAGCCGCGTTATTAGTTATTTACGTATTGCTGGCGATTCCACTTAAATCGTACATTCAACCTATGTTGATTATGGTGGCGATTCCCTTTGGTATTGTGGGTGCTATTTTAGGCCATTGGTGGAACGACTTAACCATCAGCATACTTTCTTTAAATGGTATTTTGGCGCTCAGTGGGGTGGTTGTAAACGACAGCCTATTATTGGTATCGCGCTTTAACGAGCTGGTAAAAGATGAAGGCATGAGCACGCACGATGCCATTGTAGAGTCGTGCACAAGCCGCCTGCGCGCGGTAATGCTTACCTCAATTACAACCTATGCGGGCTTAGTGCCGTTATTAAGCGAAACCTCAATGCAGGCACAGTTTTTAATCCCTGCTGCGGCATCACTTGGTTATGGTATTTTGTTTGCCACGGTTATTACATTAATCCTTATTCCGGCATTATTAATGATTCAAATAGACATTAAGCGCTTACTTGCCAATGTGTTAGACTTTTTAAGTGGTAAACGCACCCAAGGAGCTGCCTCTTAATGATAAACGTACTACTGGTTGAAGACGACATAGACCTGGCAACAACAATTGTTGATTACCTCGATATAGAAGACATTGAGTGTGACCATGCAAGCAACGGCGTTTTGGGCTTAAATTTACTGCAAATTAATGATTATCAAATGATTATTTTAGATGTAAACATGCCCAAAATGGACGGCTTAACAATGTGCAAAACATTGCGTGAACAAGGTAAAGATATTCCGGTATTAATGTTGACCGCACGCGATAGCCTCGATAATAAACTTGAGGGCTTTGCCGCCGGTAGCGACGACTATTTAGTAAAACCCTTTGCCATGAAAGAGTTAGTAGCGAGGGTACAAGTACTGGCAAAGCGCAAAAGTGGTGAGGCAAAACGCCTCACCTTAGCTAATTTAAATTTAGATTTAGCAAAGCGCAGTGCCGATGTAGAGGGGCAAACATTAAAGTTATCGCCCATTGCATTTAAATTGCTAGAAACCTTAGTACGCCATGCGCCGCAGCCTGTTACGCGCAGTAGCATTATGCAAGCTATATGGGGCGAAGAGCAGCCCGACAGCAACAGTTTAAAAGTGCATGTGCATCATTTGCGCAAGCAATTAGAAGCAACCACACACCAAGTTACACTTGAAACCATTCCTAGTGTGGGCTTTGCAATAACAGCAAATGAAGGGCAACCACAATGAAAATAAGGCCTAGTTTAAGGCTCTACTTTTTTGCCAGTATGGTGGTGCTTAGCTCTGCTATGGCCATTGGCTTTTCGTTTTTAAGTGTAAATTACTTTATTGATGGGCTAGATAAAGGCTTAAACGGAGTTATGTTAAAGCTTTCGCAAACCACTGAAGTAAAGCCTGGGGAAACAAAAGAGCTGGTGGGCTTTAATATAGCAAGTCGCTGGGAAGACATGCCTGCGTCAATTCAGCAGCGTTTTAAAAAACCAACAGAGGTGGGGCTTTTACATAAAACAAAAGACAGGCCATCGATGTTTTCTATGCCGCAAAATTTATTTTTTGTGGTGTATTATCCAAACCCCGAAGGCGAGCCGCGTTATATATCGCGCATTATGCTCGAAAAAGACAAACCACAATTGCTCGCTAATATAGAGCCCGAACAACGCATGCTATGGATTGCCATTACAGGCATTGCTGCCATTGTGTTATTTGCGTTTTTTTTGTTTATGGTAATGAAAAAAATAGCCAAGCCAGTGGAGTCGTTAAGGGGTTGGGCTAAATCGTTAAACCAAACTAATCTACAGCAAACACCGCCCGATTTTACATATAACGAACTAAACACTTTAGCCACATTAATACGCAGCAGCTTACTTTCGGCGAATGAAAGCGTAGAGCGCGAGCAGCGCTTTTTAAGCTATGCCAGCCACGAGCTACGTACGCCAATTTCGGTTATTCGCAGTAACGTTGAGCTACTCAATCGGCTGAGCGAAAAAGCCCCGTTAAGTGATAAACAGCAGCTTACACTTGAGCGTATAGAGCGCGCCGGTTTAACCATGAGCGATTTAACCGATACGTTATTATGGCTAAGCCGCAACGAAGATCAGCAAAGTAGTCCAGAACCTGTAAACCTTAGTGATAAAATAACGACCCTGAGTAATGAGCTTAACTACCTGCTTAATGCTAAGCACGTTGAGGTGGTTTTAAACACCCAACAAGAGAGCGTTATTACCACCGATGCTACTGCGTGCCACATTGTACTGACTAATTTAATTCGTAATGCCTACCAACATACCCAATTTGGCCAAGTACATATTACGCAGCAAGGCAGTAAAGTGACTATTGTTAATTGTAGTAAGCAGGACGAGGCCCCTAAAGCGAGCTTGCCTTCAGCAAAACACGCCAGCATAGGGTACGGACTAGGCCTGCAATTAAGCGAAAAAATAATAAAACGCCACGGCTGGATTTACGATGTAAACGACAAGCCAGGGCGCTATGAAGTGGTGGTCGATTTTAGTTAGTTATTTGGTTAATTAGGTTTCAAGTATTAATAACCGCGCTAAGGCTTTTTATAAAGTGTTAGCGCGGTTTTTTGTGGTAGGTGTGAAGTTTAAAACTAGTGATAGTAAAGAGTTAAGTAATTTGATAAAACTGTATAAATAAAGGGACTACTGGGTTTCTGAATTTTAATTATTCGCGGTTCGCAAGTGGTTAAATTTCTATGGTTTGAGGGAGAGTATATGAGTGAAGATAACAAAAGTTTAGATGTATTGGGTGTAAAGCCCATAGCTGATTCTGTAAATACCGTAACAAAAGGAACTGTAGATGGTGCCTCTGCTTTTTTAAGTCGAATTTGTTTACCTGCTGCTGAAGAATTCGGATTGCTATTAAAAGATAAAGTTAGCTCATGGAGAGCAGAGAATGCAGTGAAAATTACTGATAAGGCTAAGAATATTTTAGAAAAAGAAGCTAGTGGGACAGTTGTATCTGCACATCCGAGAATTATTTATTCCACTATAGAGTATGGTTCGTGGGCTGAAGATGACTTTATGCAAAGCCTTTGGGCAGGTCTATTGGCATCTTCATGTACATCGGATGGGAAAGATGAGAGTAATATAATCTTGATTAACTTGCTAGCTCAATTAACTAGTAATCAAGCAAGAATTGTCTCCCATATTTGCGAGAATACAACAACGTATAAAGGTGGTGGAGGCTTCATTTGTAGCAACTGGTTCCATATGGAAGCTGAAGAGCTCCTTCAAGTTTCTGGTATTGAAGATATTCATCAATTAGATAGGGAGTTAGATCATTTACGTGGACTTGAACTTATAAACTCAGGCTTTGAACCAAATAATTTAAGAGCAGATGTCACTCCTCATTCACTCTGTCTCCAATTGTATGCTAGATCGCAGGGCTATGTAGGTTCTCCAATTGACTTCTACCAGGCAGTTGAAAAAACACCTGATAACTCAGATGATTGTGATGTTTGTTAGTTGTCGGACGGTGCTGCGCTTCAGACCTACGTTTTAAAACGGTTTAAAAGTGTATTAAAAAAGCGGCTTAACGCAATGAAGGTTAAGCCGCTTTTTTATGATTACTGATAGGGCGTATTACTTATAATACCCATCCTCAAAATAGAACACTTAATTAAGCAGATTGGTATAAATGATTATTCGGGGGCAGCTTGCTTGGTTTTTCTAAACATAAACTCAAGCGGAATATGTAGGCGTTTTGCCCATGCGTTTTCGGTATGATCTTCCCCCGGGAAATACTGGCTTTGCCATAGCTTTGCTGGGTATTGTTGCGCCATAAATAAATCATCAATTTGCGCTTGTAGCTTAGGGTACATGGCATCTAAAGTGCTGTCGCCATAATCAAAATACACTTTTTGGTTACTCAGCTTGGCGATGTTGTTGGCAATATAATTTTTAAACCCGGCAAATACTTCGTCGTCGTGGCTAAAAATACCCGGCCAGTGGGTCGACATACAAATAGCGCCGGCAAATTCGTTAGGGTAATTAAGTAGTGTGTACCACGATATAAGCCCACCCATGCTAGAGCCACCAATATAGCGGTGCTGCGCGCCTTTGTTTACGTTGTAGTTAGACTCTATATAAGGAATAACTTCTTTAACTAAAAAGCGTGAGTAGTTGTCTGAGTAGACCTTAGAGGCAAATAATTTGTGGCCTGGGTATTTTTCTAACTGGTATAGGGCGTTTTGCTTTTGTTTGCTCAAGGCCTCAAACGGTTGTTGTGGGTAGTATTCGCTGTGGCGGTTTTCTACGGCGTTTGGAATGCCTACCACAATAAATGGGCGTACTTTGCCTTGCTCTATTAATGAGCCGGCTACTTCATCTACGCGCCATTCTTGCTTGTTCCATGTGCTATTGGCATCAAACAGCATGCGGCCATCGTGCATGTAAAGTACATCGTAGGTGGTGTTTTTGTTGTAACCTGGCGGTAGCCATACATTTAAAAAACGGTTTTTTACAAACTGTGATTCTATATTGTCGATCACCTCAATGTGGCCCTTGCTTACTTGCACTTTGGGCGTGTTTGCATAGCTGGTATGCACTACAAATATTGATAAGCTAAACAGTAAAGCAACTAATTTCATGGTGGCGCCTTAGCATACAAAAAGTGCACTATCACAAGCTTGCATTGTTAATTCAATGTGAATACGTATGCACTTGCATTTAAGCTACAAATGCATACACATACAATTTATAAATCGTTGCGCCAGCCCATGCCCGACTCTTCCATGAGGCGCTCGTATACGCCCTCAATATTAAGTGGCAGCCATGCTTTATATTGCTTTAAATCTGAAAACTCATCGAGCTTAACGTTTTGTTTTATTTGCTCTAGGCTTTGCCCTGCAAGCGCTGCGGCGGTTACTTGGTTGTACAGTTGCTCTATATAACTTAAATAACGTGCAACATCGGCTTTATTACCCATATCGGCATGGCCGCCCACAAAGGTATTAAAGTCGTAATTTAAAACCGCTTGGGTTGAATTAATCATACCTTGAATATCGTAGCTCCATAGTTTTTGCCATGGCATTCTGCCAATGACTATCCAATCGACCACAAATAGTGTTTTTTGCTTTTCGAACAGCATACTTACCGAGCCTCGGCCATCGTTAGGGCCGTGGTAGTTAAGTTTTAAAGTTGAGCCGCCAAGGCTAAGTATTAGTTCATCATCAAAGGTAAGGTTAGGCATAACCGTTTTTATTTTTGTATTTTTAATATCTTGCGCGGTAAGTTTGTGCGCTACAAAGGTAGTGTGAGGGCTTTTAAATACCTTTGCGCCGTAAATATGGTCGCTGTGATTATGGCTATATACAACGTATTTAACGGGTACGTTATAGCGAGTTTTAATTTGCTCCTTTAACCAAGTGGCGGCTTTTTTATTAAGTGGGTCGGTAACTATTGCACCTTGTGGGGTGATTAAAAATACCGAGCGGTGTCTGTCGTCAATAAAGCGGTGGAGGCCATCGCCTAAATCTTCAATTTCGTAACTTTGCGCCATAAAACCTGTAAATAGTAGGCTGGTGGCAAGTAGTGTTTGTATTAAGCGAAGCATGCACAATCCTGTTTAATGTTCTAAGGGTCTGTTGACCTTTGCGGATTAAAATTTGTTCAAACTAGGGGCTATTTAATCGCGGCGCGAGGTTTGTAACCTAGTGGGCTAAGTAAAAGCCGAGCAAAGCTTCCGCGTCCTGCTCACGCCCTTTACCTACATCCATGTAGGCAACAAAGAGTAAATAGCCCCTAGGAAGAACCCTTTGGGCAGCGCCTGTTTGGCATTAATGCTACGTTATCGCCTATTTGTGGGGAACAACCACACTATATAGGCTCTGCCTTGCCTAAATACCAAACAGACAGCTGCAAATTTAACCTTAAAAGATCAACAGACCCTAGCATTAAGTAAGAAAGTGCTAATGAGTATAAAATTTCAGTCAAAGTAAAAGCCATTTTATTTTAAATATAAAATGGCTTTGTTAGGTTGGATTTAACGCAGGGTGAGCTGCTGGTTTATTTCTTCAAAAATGCCGGCATCGTCTATGGTTGAAGGAATTTGTAGTTCGTCGCCATCGACCAGTTGACGTAAATTTTTGCGTAGTATTTTACCTGAACGAGTTTTTGGTAATCGTTCTACGCTTACTATCGTTTTAAGGCACGCTATAGCGCCTATTTGGTTGCGTACTGTTTGCACAAGCTCTTGCTCTACATCGGTAGGGGAGCCGGTAAAGTCGTTTTTAAGTACGATCATGGCCATCGGTAATTGGCCTTTTAGTGTATCAGTAACCCCAAACACCGCGCACTCTGCAACGGCTGGGTGGGATGCGACTATTTCTTCCATTTCGCCGGTTGAAAGCCTATGGCCTGCTACGTTTATAACATCGTCTGTGCGGCCCATTATAAATAGGTAACCATCGTCATCTATGTAACCACCATCGCCGGAAAGATAATACCCCGGGTACTGAGTTAAATAACCGGTTTTAAAGCGCGCTGTGTTTTGCCAAATGGTGGGTAAGCAACCTGGTGGCAGCGGCAATTTTATAGCCACCACGCCTTGCTCGTTTGGTGCGCATTGCTCGCCTTGCATATTCAATATTTGCACATCAAACCCAGGAGTTGGCACGGTAGAGCTACCTGGTTTTGTTACTAATTCTTCTATGCCTACGGGGTTACAGGCAATGGCCCAGCCGGTTTCTGTTTGCCACCAGTGATCGAGTATTGGCAGGTTAGTTTTTTCTTTTAGCCAGTTGTACGTTGGCGGGTCGAGCCGCTCGCCAGCTAAAAATAGTCGTTTTAAACTACTGGTGTTGTACTGCTTAAAGCCCTCTGCATTTGGGTCTTCTTTTTTGATGGCTCTAAACGCAGTGGGCGCTGTAAATAATGCATTTACTTGGTATTGCTCTACTACTCGCCAAAATGCACTGGCATCAGGTGTGCGAACTGGTTTGCCTTCAAACAACACTGTTGTACAGCGATAAATTAGCGGGGCATACACTATATAGGAGTGCCCAACTACCCAGCCTATATCTGAGGCAGCCCAAAACACCTCGCCGGGCTGCATGCCGTAAACGGTTTCCATGCTGTAGTGCATAGCAACGCCATGGCCGCCGTTTTCACGTACTACGCCTTTAGGCGTGCCTGTGGTGCCTGAGGTATATAAAATATAAAGAGGATCACGCCCACTTACAGGTACTGGCTCTACTGCAGTGGCTGTTTGCATTGCCTCATCCCAGTTAATATCTCTTGTGGGGATAAGCGTGGCAGCTACTTGTTCGCGCTGGTAAATAACGCAGTGATCTATTTTATGATTGGCAAGATCTATGGCGTGATCAATCAGCGGTTTATATTCTATTACGCTATCTACCTCTACACCGCACGAAGCGCTCAGTATGAGTTTAGGTTTAGCATCGTCTATACGTACGGCGAGTTCATGCGCTGCAAAACCACCAAATACCACAGAGTGTATAGCGCCTAATCGGGCGCAGGCCAGCATGCCTATTACAGCTTGGGGGATCATGGGCATATAAATAACAACGCGGTCGCCTTTACTAACGCCTAACGATTGCATTACACCGGCAAATTTAGCTACCTCTTGCTGTAACTGGTAGTAGCTATACTTCTGCTGCATGTTGGTTACGGGGGAGTCGTAAATAAGCGCGGTTTGCTCGCCAAAACCTGCAATAACGTGTTGGTCGAGCGCTAAAAAACTGGTGTTTAGTTGGCCATCATCAAACCAATGGTAAAGGCCGTCAGTGTCTTGTGTGTAGGCGTGTTCAGGCTTTTTATACCAAGGTAAGCGCTTTGCTTGTTCAAGCCAAAATTGTGCTGGGTTTTGTTTAAAGCTTTCGTATTGTTGTTTATATGGGCCTAACATAGTGGGCTCCTAATACTAAATGTGTGTGAGAGACCTTACAAAAGGTAGGCTTTTTTTTAACCGATAGGTATTCGACTATGGTCGGCTAAAAGTTAAACAACACTTTGGGTTTTAAAATAGAAAATTGACAATACAAAGCGTGTGGCTCAGCATGGCGAGCAATTAAAATAAGAGAAAACGCAATATGAGTAACGTAGTAAGAGTAGGGGTTGCGGTTATTATAATGCGCCAAAACACTATTTTATTAGGTGAGCGAATAGGGTCGCATGGTGCAAATACATGGGCAACGCCTGGTGGACATTTAGAATTTGGTGAAAGTGTTGAGCAGTGCGCAATACGCGAGGTATTTGAGGAAACAGGGCTAAATGTGAGTAAAATTACTAAGCTTGATTTTACTAACGATATTTTTAGTGCTGAGAATAAACACTACATTACTTTATATGTAAAAGCCGGTTACGAGGGCGGCGAGCCTGTGCTAAACGAGCCAAATAAATGTATGCAGTGGCGCTGGTGCGACATTAATAATTTACCATCGCCACTGTTTACATCACTTAAAAACTACTTAACTACAACAACGCTTACGGTTTAGTTGATGGGCTTAATACTAATTTTTTAAAGCTCACTTGGGCGTAATCACCATTTTGCTTGTCGGTGGCCCAATCGCCAGTGCCTAAACAGCCTGGGTACCAAATGCCTTTAGCGCTTTTGGTGCTACATTGGTTATAAGCACCCGCTTTAAAGTAATGCCAATCGGCAGCATAGCCATTAGGGTGATCTTTTTCATCTACCTTGCCATAGGCATCTACGTTATTGCCTAAGTTAATTGCGTAGTTAACGTCTTTTTTGCCTTGGGCGCTAAAGGTTAAGTACATCATGTTTTTATGCACGTTTACTGTGTAACTAAAGTCTTCGCCAAGCGCTATGCCTGTCGCACCGGGATCGGCCGAGTTTTCCCAGGTATTACCCCACACAGGGTATGTAATGTCGGTTCGGTTAGGATCTTTTTTTGGTAAGTTACGTTCGTAATTCCAAAAAACAGATCCGGTTTTATGGCCAGGCCATTTTTTATAATAAATTTTAAGTGGTTCGTTACCCCAGCCAAAACCCAGTTTTGTATCTATTAAAGCTTGATCTTTACCTGCGTGAATTTGCCCTACCACCACAGAATAAGCAGCTTTTTTATTAGGATCGTTAGCGCGAAGCGCAACATGATCCACCTTTAGCGTGGCTTCCATTTTTCCGCCTACCGAGCCAAAGCGCTCCGATAGCGGGTGTACAGCTAGGGCAAAGTTATTCTTTGAATTTTTAGTTTTTATTTTGGTATTGGTGCCGCGGATCATTTGTCTTAGTTCACTGCGGGTATTGGTTGAATTGGCACTGGTAAGCGCTTTATTTGGCGAGGTAAATACCATATAACCTTGATCATCAAGGTAGAAAAAATCAGGGTGCGCATAGGTTTGGATCTCTTCTACGTCTACGGTATCTATTTTTCCATCGTTATTGAGATCTACAGGTACGTTTATTTTCCATTGCGATAAATCAAATTTTGACGCAGGTACTGCGACATTACTATCAACAGGTGTACTTGTGCTGGCACAGCCCATAAATAGCAAAGGGGTAACAGCAGCCAGTGCTGTGAGTTTAAAGGTAGATGTTAGATTTTTCATTGTTGTCTCTGTGTGATGATATTAAAAATGAGCGATATTAACTTCGCTTAACTTTAATCTAACATACCAATTTAAAATATCAACATTACCAATTTTTTTGTTTTTGTAGTTTTTATAGTGCCTTTTTGGTTATACCAAAGTGGTTTTTTGTTGCTGTTGTTTTTTACGTTTTTTATTTAGGTGTTTGCGCTGCGCTTTTTTTACATGCTTAACTATCCACTTTGTCATAAGAGGCATAAGTTCTGGCGCAAAGTTATGGCCCATCCCTGGGACTACTCTTAGTTTGGCTTTTTTTATAAGGCTTGCCGTTTTTTTGCCTGCACTTACGGGTATTACCACATCGTCGCTGCCGTGAATTACTAAAGTAGGCGTTTTAATTTTACGAATTAAATGTTGCCTGTCTTTACTCGCGGCCATAGCAATAAGCTGGCGTTTGTAGCCACTTGGATTATGCGAGCGCTCTACAATTTGCGTTGCATGATGGCGAAGTGCGTCTTCTGATTGAGGGTAAGCGGGGCTGCCAATAAGTTGGTTAAGTTTAATGTTGTAGTTTATCGCCTCATCACGGCTGGATGTTTTGGGCTTTAATTTGGCAAGCTTTATAAATACGCCAATGCTTTTGGCACTCAGCCTTGGCAGGCTAGAGCTTGACATAATAGTGGTTAAACTTAGCACCTTTTTTTTATGTTGAGCTGCAATTAGCTGAGCAATCATACCGCCCATAGAAGCACCTACAAAATGCGCTTTTTTTATTTTAAGCGCCGCCATAAGCGCTAATACATCGTTTGCCATATCATCAAGTAAATAGGGCGTTTGCATGCGTATAGGCAGGCGTTTACTTAACCACGATTTAAATAAACTCGGGCTAGGGTGATGCTCTAAATGGGTAGATAGGCCAGTGTCGCGGTTATCAAAGCGTATAACTCTAAACCCTTTTTTTACTAAGGTGTAGTAAAGCGAGTCCGGCCACACGGTCATTTGTGCGCCTAAACCCATAATAAGTATGATTGCAGGGGCTTTTTTATCGCCTTCGTCTTGGTAACTGAGTTTTATACCCTGTGGTGTTTTAATTGTTCGCATAGCCAACTAGCAGTGTTTGCGTTGCTAAAATTATAGACCCTGTTTATTACAACTTGTTGGCAGTAGCCGGAAACGGTAGCTGCCACTTGTTTAAAATAGCCTGATATTCGCCGTTTTCTTTTAGCGTGTTAAGTGCATGGCTAATAGCGCTTGCGGTGTGTTTATCTAGGGTTTTGTTGGCACTAAAATATAATTTTGAAGGGTAGTCGGTTAAATGAATTCGCTTAGTTATTAAATTGGGACTTAGACCTGAGTGCTTTAGTTCGTTATTTAATGTAAGTGTATTGGTTAGTACAAAGTCGATGCGTTTTTTATAAAGCATTTGCCACAGTTGCTGATAGTAGCTTACAAGAACTAGGTTTTTGTCTTCGGTAAAACCGGCGTTTTTCAAATAGGTGGCACTTGAATAGCCACGTATTGTGGCCACTTGGTAAAATTTTGCGTGATTAAGGTGGGTAACTTCATCAGTACGGTTTTTTAAGCTAACTAAATAAGCATCGGCAAAGTATGACTCACCTAGCCAGGTGTATTGCCTTGCTCTAATGGGGGTTTTTAAAAGAGACAACGCAATTGCATTTGGGTTGTTTTCAAGCATTGTAAAAATACGCGCCATAGGAATTATTTCAAACTTGGCGGATAGCTTTGTGTGTTTAATGGTGGCTTTGGCTAAATCGACTAATGCGCCGTCGGGTTCGTTATTTTCATTTATAAAATGATAAGGCGGGAGATCTTCTGCTACAAAGGTAATGGTTTGTGCGTTGCACATGGCGCTATAAAGCATAAACACACAAATACTTAATACTACACGCACAAATTTAACCCACATTTTTAATTATTATGGGCTCTAGTTTAAAGAGTGTTGATTAAAAGGTATACCATAAATGTTTATTTAATGTGAATAACACTGCGGTTCATTTACGTTTTAAAAATTGTGTGGGTGTGCAATGGTGCCATCGTAAAAAAGCACGATTAAACGAGCTCTGATCTTTAAAGCCTAACAGGTTAGCTAGTTCGCTAAGTGGGAGCGTGCCAATTAACGTGTGGGAGCGGTTTTTTCTTTCTTGTTCGAGCAATTGCGCAAAGGTTACATGTTGTTTTTTTAAATGTCGCTGTAGCGTGCGCGGTGTTACGTTTAGTGCGCTTGCAACTGTAATAAGCTGGCAATTTTGTAATGTTGTTTTTGCAATAAGTAGCTGTTTAACTTTTTCTGTTAGGCACTGCTGACTTTTAAAACGCGATAGCTGCTGTTGTGAAAGCTGCTTAAATGTAGCATTTACAATGGCGTTGTCGGTTTTAAAGGCAAGGTTTAAATAACTGCTCGGAAAATTTATTTGGTTATGCGCTGCGCCGCTTATAACGGGGCATTTAAACCAGGCCTCTAACTGTTGTGTGTGCCTTTTAGGCCAATTATGTATAAAGCTGATACTGCTTGGGCAAAGCGATGCGTTTATTAATTGGCGAATAACGCTTACCCACGCAGTCATGTTTCGTAATACTACTTGTTCATTACAATGAGGATGAGCATGCCAGCGCACCGTAGCGGTGTCTGCAGTTTGCAAAAACTGCGCTTTACCAATATCTGCCACTAAGCTGTCGTAATTTAACAGTGCCTTTATAGCGCTACTTAGGGTATCGCTCGATTCTATTAAATAGCCCAATATACCGTAATCTGCGGGGCGAATGTGCATACCTAAAGTAAAACCAAACAGCGGATCGTTTAGCGCTTTTTGGCCATACACAAGCAGCGCATTGTAACTTTGTAAACTAATCCGGGGTGCTAATTGCTGACTATGCTGGCGACTAAATTCAGTAAACCCGATTGCCTTAAGAGCCGTATTAGAATCAATATCTTGGGTTTGCAAGTAATCTAAAATGCTCGAAAAGTAATGATCAGCCAGTGTATGCATTTGTCGTCTAAAGCTAAAAAATGGTCGTGTATGAGCAAGCTTGCCATGTTCAATTTTTATATGCTAGTTACATGAGTAATTATCTTCGCTGTAAACAATGATCTTTATATCAATAAAACAAACGCTTAATGCAGATCCTTTGCAAATAATAACCACCTTGTTGGATCATCAGCAGTTAGATCGCTTTTTTAATGCCAAGTTTGAGCTAATAAAAACAGCAAATAGCGGTGAGCTAAAAGGCTGGAAAGGCGCCATTAGGCAAGTGAAAATGGCAAATGCCACGTTTAATGAGCGTATAATAATGGCTAACCCCAGCCACATTTGCTACCAAATAGTAGGTAATAAGCCTGTGGCAAACCATCAAGGTGATATTTATTTAGTTGCTAATACAGGCGCTAAAAGTATCACTACCGAGCTTAATTATTGTATACGCTGCAAAGCGCCGTGGTGGCTGCCAAATGCTTTGCTAAAACACCTAATTAGTAAAGATATAACCCAGGCATTAAATAAACTGCAGCATTACTTTATGGCGGGCAAAGTATGAACTCAGAAATTATTTTACTTGCCCTAAGCCCTGTATTTTTAGTGTTTGTATGCTTTGAATTTGTAAAATTTAAGCGCTATTACAATATAAAAGACAGCCTAGCAAACACCGTTTTAGCCTTGTTGCACCAAGGCGCAGATGCAATTGCACTGCTGCTACTTATGCCATTTTTTTACATGCTTTACGAGTACCGCTTATTTGATATAAAGCTAAGTGTATTAAGCGTTGCTTTTGCATTTTTACTGCAAGATTTTTTGTACTATTGGTTTCATCGTGCGTCGCATCATATTCATTGGTTGTGGGCTGCGCATGTGGTGCACCACAGTTCCACTAAAATGAATTTTACCACTGCGTTTAGGCAAAGCATAATGTACCCAGTAGCCGGCATGTGGGTATTTTGGCTACCTATGATACTGCTAGGCTTTGACCCTTTAACCGTATTTAGTGTAGTGGCACTTAATTTGGCGTATCAATTTTTTGTGCACACGCAAATAGTGGCTAAGTTAGGCTGGTTTGAAAGCGTATTTAATACGCCATCGCACCACAGGGTTCATCATGCAATTAATAAACGCTACCTTGATAAAAACTTTGCCGGAGTGCTTATTATTTGGGATAAATTATTTGGCACATTTGTAGAAGAAAACAAAAATCAGCCCTGTAAATACGGCATAGTAGGGCAGCTAAATAGTAATAACCCACTAATAATAACGTTTCATCAGTGGGCTCATTTATTAAAAAGTACCTATACGGCGAAAGGGTTAAAAGCTAAATGCAAAGTGCTATTTGGCTACCCAACCAGTAGTGTTAAAGTTAAAAACGAGTGATTTAGCCAAGTGGCTTTTTACTTCTTGGCGCTCCAAGTAAAATAAACATGTGGCAAATACAAATAGATAAAAACGCACTCACACCTAAGGCACCGCCATAACCATCAAGCTTTGGTACTAGGTATTCAAATAAAAACGAAAATAAAATAGATGAGCTGGCCACGGTATAAATACCAAATCGGTGTGGGGCGCTCATGCCTATAAATGTGCCGCCAAAAAACACGACTGAGTATAAGTCGGGGTTTAGGTTTAAAGCACTTAATAGTAAGTAAGCAATAATAGAAAGCGAGGCCGATGCACGTATGCCATCAAAACGATTATGTTTGGCTAAGTAAAACGTTAAAAACGCACCTAATAAGGCTATAAATGGGTATTCTAAATTCATAAAACCATTCCTTTGGCCAACATAAATAAAGCCACGCTGGCAAAGGCAACACTGCCAAGCTTACCGCCAAATCCGGTAAACATATTTATGGTAAGCACATATAAACTGGCGCCAATAACAGAAATTATGGCTATTTCCCAATAACTTGTAATTAAGTGTGTAGAGCACATGCCGGCAAAACTACCTGCGTAAATAGCCGCATAGGGATGGTTTTTAAACCGAGCAGGAAAAGGAATAAACGAGCCAATTAGCCCTGTAAGCGCCGCCGAAATAACTAAAGGCAATGCAAAAGTTGTGTGCATGGCAAAGCAGGCTACAAAGCCTAAAAAGAAGGTTATAAACTTTAAAAATAAGAATTTAATCATAGCAGCGCATTTTAAACTAATCCTTTTACGCTTTCTAACTATCTCTAATAAATAAAATGTGGGTGTTAGCGTTAAATGTTATTAAGGCTACTTTTTAATCTGGGTTGGTATTAACTATGCTTATTTGTGGCTGTTAATGTTTCATAAATTATACTTTATGTATAATAGAGGTTATTAATATACAAATTTAAAAGATTAAAGGTAATTTATGTCTAACTGTTTGCACTTGGCTATACCCGCTGGCGATTTAAAAGTAGCGAAAACGTTTTACTGTGATGTGCTTGGCTGTAAAACAGGGAACAGCGAAGAAGGGCGCTGGGTAGACATAGACTTTTGGGGTAATGAGCTTACATTACACCAAAGCGAAGAGCGCTTACCCACTGTTCGCCACGATGTAGATATGGGCGCAGTGGCGGTACCGCATTTTGGTATTCATTTATCAGAAGATGAATTTAACAGTTTAAAAAAACGTATAGAAGATGCGGGGCTTGAATACCTAGATAAACCGTATCGCCGTTTTGTTGGTGATGAGTTTGAACAAGAAACCTTTTTTATTGAAGATCCAAACGGCAACGTGCTTGAAATGAAAACCATGGTAAACCCTGAGGTTTTATTTAAAAAAGCGTAAGCAATATTTATTAAAGAATAGGCCACTTTTGTAGTGGCCTTTTTTGTACCTATAGATGAAAATAATTACACCGTATGAGTGATATTTATTCACTCTACAGTACGGAATTTTAAACGTAGACTAACGCGCAACTCTCATACTTTATAGTTATTTATGTTGCTGTTAAAACTCACCATTGCGCCATTACTTTTATTATTTATTCACTTTGCTCAAAAACGCTTTGGCAGTTTTGTGAGCGGTATTATTCCGGGCTTGCCTATTACATCGGGCCCTATTTCGTATTTTATTGCGCTTGAGCAAGGTAAGTTATTTGCGAGTAACTCGGCTGTGGCTTCGTTGTATGGCATGAGCGGTATAGGATTATTTTGTTTTTGTTATGCTGCCATGCTTGCAAAATATGGGGTAGTTAAAGCGTTGTTTGCTGCATTAACACTATGGTGCGCTTTTAGTGCATTTACCTTGTTATTGCCGGTGAATATTGCCTTTGCATCGGTGCTCTCGCTCAGTACTTTATTGGTGCTTGCGCTTGCATCGAGTAAGTTAAAATTTGCGCCCGATGCCAAACCTTTTACCGCTGCGTGGGAGCTGCCGCTAAAAATGTTATTAGTCAGCTGCTTTATTATGTTAGTTACGTTTATATCGGCAAAAATAGGCGCTATGTGGAGCGGGTTACTTTCTACTTTTCCGGTAATTTTGGCGGTTATGGGCAGTATTGCGCATGCAAGTGATAAAAAATACTCGGCGTATAAGGTGCTTAACGGCGGCATTATTGGCTCGTTAGGGGCCTGTGTGTTTTTTGCTGTGATTGCACTCGCGCTTAAGTTTGAATTTGTGATTTGGCAGGTGTATGCAGCGGCTGCAGTGTGCTCAACTTTATTTACCATTATTATGAGCCACTATGTAAACCGTAAACAATTTGCCAAGCCGGCTACGGTTTAATAGCAATAAGCAGTATTACTTAAATTTAGCCATCTACTAACGTGAGCGGCTTAACCTTTCGTTGTATTTTTTCATGGTACATGGCGGTGTCGCCCGCTTTTAAAATTTCATCAATAGAGTGGGGCGGTTCACTAAATACGGTAGTACCCATACTCGCTTTAATGGCTATAGGGTCGTTGTTGTGATTTATTGTGAGCCTATTTAAGGCGGTTTTTAAATGATGAGTTTTAGGATTTACCTGCGCATTAGTATAAAAATGTGCAAGTACGACAAATTCATCACCGCCTAAGCGCCCTACAGCATCGCTGCTGCGAACACTGCTTTTTAAGCAACGGGCAACGTTGCATAAAGCGTCATCGCCTACAGCATGGCCGTAGCTGTCGTTTATTTGTTTAAAGTCGTCTAAATCTATATACATCAAGCATAATACGCCGCCTTTTTTGGCGTGCATATTGATAAGCGCGGTTGATTTTTTAGCCCAGCCCCTGCGGTTTAAAATACCACAAAGGGGGTCGTAGTCTGCTTCGGTTTCGGCACGCTTTTGTGCAATTCGCATTCGGCTTATGCGCCTTGAAACCGCAACAGCTAATAAAAATGATTCAACCGCAAACGCTAACACAAACCCATAACGCTGCATAAACGGGCTTTGGTTAATAAGCAGCACCCTAAAAATCATACTTACTAATACAAAGCTAAGCGCTACAAATACGAGTGTTGCCTCGCGTACACCTTTGAGGGCTTGCATTGCTGCTAAAGTAAAAATAACAGCCACAATAAACAGCGAAGAATAAGCCATTATATGCCCTGCTATTGTCCAAAATAACAGGTCGGTAACGAGCATTTTAAGTACCGCGCATAGCATTACAGTACAGGCCAATGTTTTGAGCAGCTTAGTTAATTTAGGCCAGCGTTTATTAGTCTCGAGTAACGCAAGCATAAACCACGTGGCACTTAGTACGGTTAAGCCAATGCTAAGTAGGTATAAGTTAAAAATAACGCCAGATACATGCTGCGTTACAAATAAATACAGTTGCCCTTCTTGGAGTAAAATAAAGCTGCCAATACAAAAAATGTAAATGCTGTAGAGCTTAAATACACTTTCGTTAAGTCTATGCCCCATTATTAATACATAAAAAATAAGTGTAATGCACAACCCATAAAATGAGCCCATAATCAGCGAATGTTGCTGTGCTTTTTTAAAATAAATATGAGTTGGCTGCCATTTAAACCGCGGTGTGTAATTAAGCTTTGATTCTAATGTTATTGTGGCTGTAAAAGCCCCCGAGTCCATTAAGTAGGCTACTTGCCCTGCTTTTAAGGGCGCTTTTACAGTGTTGTTTTGCTGCCAAGTAAAGCTATCTAGCCCCGGGCGTAAAAAGCTTAGTACGCCACCATTTTTAACAGAGCAACTTATTTGATATTGATTAACACCGCGTTGAGCAGTGAGTTCAGAAGGAGTATTTACCTTTAGCACAGAGACAGGCGTGGGTGAGTTTAAGTGCTTTATTTTACATGTATCGGCAGCATGAGAATCAAAAGTAATAAATAACGTGAGCAAAGTAATAAAAACAAAAAAGAGCGCCCCCTTATTTTTAGGTGGGAAAAACGTCAATCTATTACCTTTATAGCTCATAAGCGGATCCAATTTTTACTACTTTTTTTATACTAGCAGAGCCGGACTATTTAGCTATTAGTTTACTGTTTAATAACGCTTAAAAGTGCGCCATTAAACTAGCTCCTGAGGTGTTTATGCCCGCTAAGTACAAAATAGCCGCAACTTAGTTAAGCAATTAAAAACACCATGTTGATAATTTGGCAATAATATTCGTATTAATTGTTTTAAATGATGATAGTAAACTGTACTCATTGGTTACTAGCCTTATTAACAATAAAACAGGATCACACTATGAAATACTTACACTCATTATTAAGCTCTAACGCAGGCATGGCAGCACTTATTTTACGTGTATCCGTTGGTTTAATTTTAGCAGCGCACGGCGCACAAAAATTATTTGCTTGGTTTGGCGGCTACGGACTTGCAGGCACAGGACAGTGGATGGCAAGCATTGGCCTTGAGCCTGGCTACTGGCTTGCAATGATGGCAGGCAGCGCTGAATTTTTTGGCGGCATTGCTTTAGCCATTGGTTTATTAACGCGCCCAGCGGCTGTAGTTACGGCGTTTACTATGTTGATTGCGATATTTAGCGTGCACATTAGTCATGGTTTATTTGTAGCAAACAACGGCTATGAGTTCGCACTTACCTTGTTAGTTGCAACGGCTGCACTGGCTATACAAGGGGCAGGTAGCTTATCGGTTGATAACGTAATTGCTAAAAAGTTAGCGAATAAATCGCTGCCTCAGTAGTAATAAATAACAATTCAGTGTTAAAAAAATAGCGGCTAAATTAGCCGCTATTTTTGTATGGATTAAGCGCTGTTTTATTTAGCGCTAAATTTTAAAGAGTAGTTGTATTGCTTTTGCTCTAGTAAATACTCTTTATGGGTACTTGGGCTCCATGAGTCATCGCCGCCAACCCCCATATGTTGATGGTCAATATGTACATGTAAGCAATCATCAGCGACTAGCTCATTAGTGTGTTTTGCTTGCGTTAACATGCTTTGTGAGTACTCGCTGGCGGCAAATAAAAACGCACCAGTTATGTTTAGGTTATTAATGCAAAGTAATTGGCAATCACTACGTACGCCATTATCGGTTGGGAATATATACGGTGTATATAGCTCATTATATTGTGCGCTGTAATACCCTAAGCGCGCAGCCGCTTTACGATCTGGGTAGTTTTCAAATGGGCCTAAACCAAGCCAATTTACTTGTGTATCGCTTGGTTTATTAAGCGTTGTGCTTACCCCTATGCGTGGCATGGGCGGGAGAGTATCGTTTAGTTGTACATCAACATTTAAGCTAATTTCACCGGTATTATTAAGTGTATAAAGCCAAGTTGTTTTTGCTTGTACTACGCCATTAAATTCATAACTAAATACACAGGTAATACGTATATCTAAGGTTGATTGCACTACTTCAAACGAGCGACATGTACGCTGCCACTGCCCAATACCTGCTCTTAACCAGCGTGCTTCCCATGCGTTAGGGTCTAGGTTGTCTACTTCGCTTACGCCTATGTCGTTATCAAGCGGGGCGCGGTAAAAATTATCAACCAATGGGCTTTTAATAACTTGGGTTTGATTGTGTAACCATTGCTCAATAAGGCCTGATTGGCTATTAAACACAAGTTTAAAGGTATCGCCTTCAATATTTAGCTGTGTGTTGGTTTCGCTAATATTTAGTGCGCCGTGCGTTGAGGCGTTTGCTAAAGCAGGCGAAAATGTATCAGCGCTTAAACTTTGGCTATTTATAAGCTTAAATTGCTCGGTGTTTAATACATGTTCGGCACTTGCAAAGCTTGAGTCGTTAATCAGTGCAACATCTAAATTAAGGTGATATTGCGCACCTGCTTTAAACACCGTTTTTTTATTAATAGTTAGCGTTTGCGTACTTTGCGGAGCAATATTAATAACTTGCTCGCCTTGCTCTACACATTGGCCATTTTCTATTAACTGCCAAACCAGTTTTTCGTTATCGGTTGCTCTAAATACATAATCGCTAAATACATCAACGGTGTATTGGTTTTGAGTTTGCTCTCGCAGCGTAAATTGTAAATGTTGCTGGCTGTATTTAGCTTCAAACAGGCTTGGATGCGGTGTACGGTCTGGGAATAATAAGCCGTTTATACAAAATTGGCGGTCATTTAGCTCATCACCAAAGTCGCCACCGTAAGCCCAGTAATGCTTGCCGTTTTTATCTGTTTTAGATAAACCTTGGTCTACCCAATCCCAAATAAAGCCACCTTGCAAACGCGGGTATTCTCTAAATGCTTGCCAGTAATCGTCAAAGCTACCTAGGCTGTTACCCATTGCATGGGCGTATTCACATAAAATAAGTGGGCGCGTTTCACCCGGTAGGCTTAACCACTTTTTAATAGAGTATTTAGGTACGGCGTCGTCGGCAACATGGGTATCTACACGGGCATACATAGGGCAAATAATATCGGTTGCGGTGGTATTTGCGCCGCCACCTTCGTATTGCACTGGGCGCGATGGGTCAAAGCTTTTAGACAAGCCGTACATCGCATCGTGGTTGGCACCGTGCCCGCACTCATTTCCCAGTGACCAAATAATAATAGAGGGGTGGTTTTTATCGCGCTCAACCATTTGCGTATAGCGCGACATAAATGCGCCAGCCCATTGCGGATCGCTGGCAAGCCTACCCATAGGAAACATACCGTGAGTTTCTATATTGGCTTCGTCTACTACGTATAAACCTAGCTCGTCACACAGCTCGTAAAAACGAGGGTGGTTAGGGTAGTGAGCGGTACGTACAGCATTAAAGTTATTTTGCTTCATCAGCTTAATATCTTCAATCATGTCGGTGGTACTCACCGTGTGGCCGTTTTCGGGGTGGTGTTCGTGGCGGTTAACACCGCGAATAAGTAGCGGTTTGCCGTTTAAGCAAAGCTGCCCGTTAAGCATTTCTACTTTTCTAAAGCCAATGTTGTAGGCTTCTACATCTACAGTGTTGCCTTGCTCATCTAGTAAGCTTACAACACAGCGGTATAAGGCCGGGGTTTCAGCGGTCCACTTTTTAGGGTTTTGTATATCAATTGTTTGAAATACGACATCGCTCCAACCGCCTTTTTCATCAACGCGTTTATTGTTAGTGCTTTGAATCTGTGGCTCACACAATGCTTGTTCGCCATCAAAAACCTGTACGGCTACTTGGTAGTTATTTGGCGCATCTATTGCGGTTTTTATATGTAGCGCTGCATCGCGGTAGCAGGCGTCTAAATCGGGGGTTATAAATACATCGCGTATTTGGTGTTGCGGTTTGGTAAGTAAATTAACATCGCGAAATATGCCACTCAGCCACCACATGTCTTGATCTTCTAGGTAACTGCCATCGCTCCAGCGAATAACCATAACCGCAATCCGATTAGTACCAGCCACTAACAGTTTGCTTAAATCAAATTCGCTGGGTAAGCGGCTATCTTGCGAGTAGCCCACCCATTGGCCATTACACCAAAGGTGAAACGCCGAGTTTACGCCTTCAAAAATAATATGGTTACGCTGAGATAATTGATCCGCTGTAATAGTAAACTCAGTGCGGTAGCAACCTGTTGGGTTATCGCTTGGTACAAATGGCGGGTTTACTGCAAAGGGGTATTTAACATTACAGTAAATAGGTTTATCAAAGCCGTGTAGTTGCCAGTTAGAAGGCACTGGAATACTTTGCCAGTCGCTGGCGAGTGCCTCACTAAGTAATGATTCATCAACCGCTTCGGGCTTATCAAATAATTTAAAATCCCACTGGCCGTTTAAACTTTGTTTTTGTGATTGCGTGTTTGTACGGGCATGGTCAACGCTTTTAAAACCATTAAGTGGGCTGTGCGCTTTTACTTGATTAACTTGCACCGAAATTGGGTTTTCCCAATCGCGGCGGTTAATTATGTGCTGTAGTGAGTTCATTCGTGTCCTATTGCATGTGTGGCAATTATAGTGGCTTAAATATAGCTAAAATAGCGCGTTGCGGTTATGCTTAAAGCTCTCTTTTATTTATCCAAAACTATCATTTTAAATTATGCGCAACACCATTGTAGATGTACTCGATATTGGCCCAGAGTGTACAGAGCGGTTTATTGATTTAGCCACGCTTTCGCAAATGCCAAGCCTTGAAATAGAGCTGGCAGGTTGCTCAAATTTATTGGGTGATTATTGTGTTGCGCGTACTAACCCGCTTGAACACACTCTGTTTTATACTTTGGCTGGCCAGGGCACGCTAAAAACCATTAATAACCAATATGCACTGGCCGAAAATAGCTTAGCGATATTGCCTGCAAGGCAAAGTTTTGAGGTTGAAATAGCGAGTGAAAAATGGGATGTGATTTGGCTAAACCTTGCAAATACCAAGCGCTGGCAACATTTAAATTTAGCGCAGGCTAAAGTATTAACTAATCAGCAGTTAGCGCCATTACATTTAGCGATGGAGCTTTTATACAGCGAGGCAAACGCTACTTTGCGCGAAGGCGTAATGCCTATTTTAAGCCACTATTTAAACACTACGCTTCAAAGCGAGCCGCAAATAGGCGGGCAAAACAGATTAACCAGCTTGTTTTTAGAGGTAGAAGAGCGCCTGCAGTTTGATTGGACAATAGAGGCTATGTGCGAACAAGTACATTACTCAGCACCGCATTTACACAGGTTATGCCAGGCACAATTTGGTAAAAGCCCAATGCAGCAGCTTATTTATTTACGTATTAAACGGGCTAAAAACTTGCTACTAAATACCCGCTGGCCGGTTGCCCATATTGCCGCTTACGTGGGGTACCCTAATATATTTAATTTTTCAAAACGGTTTAAAAAATCAGTGGGCGTGTCACCCACTGAGTTTAGAAAAATGAGCATTTAAAAAATAGCTTGGTATAAAAAGCCTGCACCAATAGCCATAGTAATAATGACAAACAAAAAGGCGGCTATCATTTGGTTTTTAAAAATTGATTTAAGCAAAATAACTTCTGTTAAGCTTGCGCCCGCGCTGCCAATTATTAATGCCATTACCGAGCCAAGCGCCATGCCTTTTTTGACTAATGCGGCACTTAGCGGAATAACGGCTTCGGCTCTAATATAAAGTGGAATACCAATAATGGCTGCAATAGGTATGGCATACCACATACCATCGCCCGCATATTTAGCAATTAGCTCGGTAGGAATAAAGCCATAAATAAACGAGCCTATTGCTACCCCTAGCATTAAGTACGGAAACACCTGTTTAAAGTCTTTAAAGGTAGCATGCCACACTTTTACCCAGCGATTAGGCTGCGCTTTTTTAGGCTCTATTGCTTTAGGTTCGCCGCAGCTTGTGGTTGCACAGCTTGGCTCAACTTCTTTAGGCTCACTACAGCTTGGTTTTGCGCAGCTACTAGTAGATTCTGTGCTGTAAGCTTCTGGTTTTACATACCTTTCAAAGCCTAGCTTTTCAAGGGTATAGCCTGCTACAACCGACACCACCATAGCCACTAAAAAGTAAAATAAAGTGACCTGCCAGCCAAAGGTAATTACAAATAACCCAATGATCACCGGGTTAAGTAGCGGGCTGCCAAATAAAAATACCATCATAGGGCCAAAGCCCGCTCTCGCTCTTAATAATCCTTTTAAAAACGGAATGGTTGAGCACGAACAAAATGGTGTAATAGCCCCCAATAAAGCAGCAACAACGTAGCCCTTACCGTTTTTTGAACTTAAAATAGATTGAATTTTTTCGGGTGTTATAAATAGCTGTAAAACACCCACTAAATAACTAATAACAATAAATAAAATAGTTAACTCTGTAGCTAAAAAGGCAAACATGCCTAACGCCTCTTTTGCCATTGCTAGCATTTCATTACTCATAACGCACTCCAAAGTACACAAGGTATAACTTACGTTAAGTAAGTTATATTTCGAATTTTATGGAAGTATATTGATGAGCAATAATATCGTCAATACTTCATTTCTAGATATATAGAAATGATTTTTATGCCCTTGTTTTTAAATGTTTTATTTTTTAACTTTTAAGGTAACTTGCTAATAAAGCTGTATTTAAAGATTCAAATTGTTATTATTTCTAATAATTTAGAAATTACGAGGTTGTAATGGAAATTATCGACGTTGCAAAAGCATTAAAAGAATTAGGCCATCCTACGCGTTTAACTATATATAAGCGTGTAGTTAAAGCAGGGCACACTGGAATTAGTGTTGGCAATATACAAGAAGAGCTAAGCATGGCGGGCTCTACACTTTCGCACCATATATCGGGCTTAGTTAACGCTGGGCTAATTAGCCAAAGGCGCGAAGGGCGCACGCTTTATTGCGTGGCTATGTACCAGCGCTTAGACGATGTAATTGGTTTTTTACAAAACGAATGTTGTGTAGACGAAGGGCAGTAAACTTTTATCAACGGTTTTGCGCGTTGTTTATTGACCTCAAGACGCGTGCGGGTTTAATATGCCGCTGTTCCTAGTTTGTAAAATAGGAACCTACTTTAAATTTAATTAGGTAATGGATGCGCTCAAACTACTTTTTAGTCGTGATACTTCTTGTGCTTGTACACAGCTTTATTAGCTGTGATGCTGCCGCGTATCATCTACAAGAAGAAGTCGATCATGCTTCGCACATTCAGTCTGTGGCCGATACAGACGATGAAGACGCGCAACCACCTACCGAAATTCATGCCCATCAGCATTGCCACTGTGGTTACTACAGTACGATAAATCATTCAATAAGCCCTGAACAAAGCCAAGCCACAAACAATGCTTGTTACAATGGTTTAAATTACCCACCAGATGTTCCGCCACCCAATTTTTATAGCTAGTTTTTAATTTTAAACACTTTGTATATAACTGCCTGCGCCTGTTCGCTACAAGGCTAGTTATGTACATATTTAGGTTGCTTAATCTCGCTTGTTTTTAAAATAGGCATAGTGATTAAGCCAACTCTGTTTGTTAAAACGGATATGCTATATGAACAAAAAACTACTTATGCTGGTGGCGCTACTGTGTGCATTACCAACACTGAGCGCTTTGGCAAAAAGCGAGCCTCAAAACGTATTAACGCTAAAGCAAGCGCTTAAAAATACCGAGCAGCAAAACTTACAGCTTAAACGCTACCCGTACCATCAAAAAATATTAACCGCGCTTAAAAGCCAAGCAGCGCTTTCACCTAACGCTGAGCTGAGCTTTGAAGCTGAAAACTTTTTAGGAACTCATGGCTCTCATGCGTTTTCGGGGGCGCAGTACACCCTGGCTTTGAGCCAGTTAATTGAGCTTGGCGATAAACGCCAAAATCGTATTAATTACGCTACTGCAAATATAAAAGCGCAAACAATTGAGTATAAAAATACTCGGTTAGCACTTTTAGCAACCACCGCTGAGCGTTATTACCAAGTATTAAAATTTCAGGCGTTAATTGCACTAAACAGTGAGCGTAAAAACACTGTTAAGCAGGCACTCAACGCAATTGAAAAACGCGCTAAAGCCGGTGCGGTCTCAAGTGCTGATGTAACCCGCATGCGCTATGCATTAAGCCAAGTAGATTTAAACACGGCCATGCTACAAAGTGAATTTGAGCGCTCTCGCTTAGCACTCAATGAGCTTTGGCAAGAGGTGAAAGTGAGTGATTACTATACGGGCGATTTATCAAAAATAGCTGCTATTAAAAGTGAGGCAGCGTTACTTGATATGGTAAATACAGCGCCTGAGTTTGCACTGCTACAGCAGCAATATATGCAACAAACTGCCAACTTAGCACTGCAAAAATCAACGGGTCAAAGTGATTTAACCCTTGGTGGTGGTGTGCGATATAACCAGCAAACTGATGCCAGCTCGTTAGTGTTTTCGTTTTCAATGCCGCTGCAATTAAGTAACGCTAATAGCGGGAATATTGAGGCGGCGCAGCATCAGCTTACGCTACTTAATGAACAACAAGGGCAATTACGTATACAGTTACGTAAGCAAATACGCACGCTCTATGCGTATTACCAAGGTAAAGCGGCGCAAGCACAGCTTTTAACACAGCGCGTTATTCCACAAGCGCAAACGCTCATAAAACAAAGTTTAAAAAGCTATCAACAAGGGCAAATATCGGTATTGCAATTACTCGATGCACAGCAAGCTTTATTTGATTCTAAACGTGCACTTATCAACACCCATAGCGAGCTATATCAAGTGCTCCTTACCCTTGAGCGTTTAACTGGCCAACCTTTAATTGAGACTCATCAATCATGAATAAAACTCTTATCGCATTATTAATTACGCAATTACTTACACTCCCATTTTTAAGTAGCATGGCTATGGCATCTGATGACAATCACGAAGAAAGTCATGGTGACAGCCACGAACAAGGCCATAAAGATGAACACACACAAAAAGGCCCGCATGGCGGCTTTTTACTAACCAATAACACGCTTAATTTAGAGCTTAAATTAACCCAGTTTGCCGGTAATACTGAGCTGCGAATATATGGGTTTAAGAACGGTAAAGCCGTTGATGTAAACCAGTTAGACGTAACCATAAACGTGCAGCGTTTAAGTGAAGCGCCACAGCTTATTCGCTTTAAAGCTGAAGATGACTATTTAGTAAGTACCGTGAGCGTAAACGAGCCGCATTCTTTTAAGCTTGATGTAATGGCTCGCTATAAAGGCGCTGAAATAAATTATCATTATGAGCAAGAAGAAGGGCGCACAACGCTAAGCGAGAAAGCAATTGAACGCGCTGGTATTAAAACTGACATTGCAAAAGCAGGTAGCGTTGAGCTAACCGATACTCTATTTGGTGTTATAGCGCCCACTGCGCAGAGCACTGTTGAAGTAATGGCGCCTTATACCGGGTTAGTTAACGATATTTTTGTAAGCATTGGTCAAAACGTTAAAAAAGGCGATAAGCTTGCCAGCATAACCAACCGCGAAACCCTACAAAATTACACCATAAAAAGCCCAATTACAGGCGTTATTACTGAGCAATATTTAAAGCGTGGCGAGCTTGCCAGTAGCGCTTTAATGCAAATAGTAAACCTTGAAACCGTATGGGTGGAGCTGTCGGCCTTTCCCGATAACATTGAAAAGCTCGCCATAGGGCAAAGCGCTACAGTGTATGACTTACATCATCATTTAAATGCCCAAGGTGAGGTGTTTTACATAGCCCCAATGATGAGTGGCGGGCATATTGCGCGTGCGCGAATCGAGCTTAAAAACCCTGATGGCCATTGGCGACCTGGTATGCATGTTAATAGCGACATTAGTACTGCAAAAGTAGATACGGCTGTACGCGTTAAAGCGATTGCTATTCAGGAATTTAACGGCAAACCTAGCGTGTTTATAAAAAGTGGCAATGTGTTTGAAGTACGCCCAGTAAAACTCGGTGCTAAAAACAGCGAATGGGTAGAAGTGCTTGAAGGACTTTCGCCAAACAGTGAGTACGTAACTGAGAATAGTTATGTAATTAAAGCCGATATTTTAAAAAGCGGCGCAAGTCACTCTCACTAGGAGGTAGCATGATTAACTGGATAGTTTCGTTTGCGGTTAAGCGCCGCATGATGGTGCTTGCACTCACACTTTTATTTGCTGGGTTTGGCGTATACAACACACAAAATTTAGCCGTTGATGCGGTACCCGATATAACTAATGTACAAGTGCAAATAAATACCAAAGCGCCGGGCTTTACCCCGCTTGAAGCCGAGCAGCGCATTACATATTTGATTGAAACTGCAATGGCGGGTATTCCTAAGCTTGATTACACCCGTTCGATTTCGCGTTATGGGCTTTCGCAAGTTACCGTTATTTTTAATGAAGGCACCGATATTTACTGGGCGCGCCAGCAAATATCAGAGCGCATTCAAAGTATTCGTTCAGACCTACCAGCCAATATTGAACCAAACTTAGGGCCAATTGCCAGCGGGTTAGGGGAGATTTTTACTTATTCTGTGCATGCAAATAACGGTGCATTAAAAGACGATGGTACGCCATTTAATGCAGAAGATTTACGTACCCTGCAAGATTGGGTTATTCGTCCGCAGTTATTAAAAGTAAAAGGCGTTACCGAAATAAACAGCCAAGGAGGCTTTGAGCGCCAATATCAAGTAGCGCCCATGCCAGAAAAACTACTCGCTTATAAGCTTACGCTTAGTGATGTTATTACGGCACTTAAATTAAATAACAGTAACCAAGGCGCAGGATTTATAGAGCGTTTTGACGGGCAATACTTAGTGCGCTCACCAGGGCAATTAAAAACCATTGATGATATAGCCAATACCGTGGTTGCTAAGCGCGATGATGCACCCGTTCGCATAAAAGATGTGGCGAACGTGCGTTTAGGCAAAGAGCTCAGAACCGGCGCCGCTACTTATAATGGTAAAGAAACCGTGCTTGGCACCGCCATGATGCTCATTGGTGAAAACAGCCGCGTAGTGGCAAAAGCCATGGCAGAAAAACTTAAATATGTACAACTTAGCTTACCAGCTGGTGTAGTGGTTGAGCCCGTGTACGACAGAACAACCCTTGTTGATAAAACCATAGACACTGTAAAAACAAACCTGTTCGAAGGCGCGGTGCTGGTGGTTGTTATTTTACTGCTACTACTGGGTAACGTAACTGGCGCATTGATTACGGCCATGGTTATTCCGCTTAGTATGTTATTTGCCATTACCGGTATGGTAGGTAATAGAGTGTCGGGTAACTTAATGAGCTTAGGCGCAATCGATTTTGGTTTAATTGTTGATGGCGCAGTAATTGTGGTTGAAAACTGTTTAAGGCAACTTGGCCTTGCGCAGCATAAACATGGCAGGCTACTTACACTAAACGAGCGTTTAAATGTGGTAACCGCCGCCACTAAAGAAGTGTTCAGTCCAGCAGTATTTGGCATTTTAATTATTATGCTGGTGTATTTACCGCTGTTTGCACTAAGCGGGGTTGAAGGGAAAATGTTTCAGCCAATGGCATTTACTGTTGTTGCTGCATTAGTGGGTGCACTTATTTTTGCGGTTACCTTTGTACCTGCCGCTATTGCGGTATTTGTACGTGGCAAGGTGAGTGAAAGCGAAAATACCGTGATGCGCGGTATTAAAAAAGGCTATAAACCGCTACTTGGTCTATCGCTTAAGTTACCGTGGGTGATGGTTAGTATTGCGGGTGTGCTTGTAATTGCACTTGGCTTTAAAGTTAAAAATATGGGCGCTGAGTTTTTACCGCAACTAGATGAAGGCGATATAGCTATGCATGCGCTGCGCATTACCGGCACCGGTATTGAGCAATCGGTAAAAATGCAAAAAGAGCTAGAGCAAGCCATTTTAGCTAAGCCGGAGGTGGCAAAAGTATTTTCAAAAATAGGTACTCCCGATGTAGCAAACGATCCGATGCCACCTAACGTTGCCGACACCTTTTTAATGTTAAAACCTCGCGATCAATGGCCAAATCCTGCTTTACCTAAAGAAGAACTGGTTAAGCAAATTCGTCATTTAGTCAATGAAGTACCCGGTAATAACTATGAGTTTACCCAACCTATAGAAATGCGCTTTAACGAGCTAATTGCAGGCGTGCGCGCCGATGTGGCTGTGCGTATTTATGGCGATGATTTATCAACATTAAAACAGTTCGGTGAAAAAGCCACAGCCTTGGTACAAAATATTACTGGCGCAACCGATGTACGCCTTGAGCAAATGGAAGGCCTGCCTACGCTTTCGGTTACGCCGCTTCGCGATCATATGGCGCTGCTAGGTTTAACCGTGACCGATATACAGCAAAGTGTAAGTGCTGCTATAGGTGGTGTACAAACCGGGCTAATTTATGAAGGCGACAAACGTTTTTCGTTATTAGTGCGGTTAGATGAGCGTTGGTCTAGCGATATAACACAGCTTGCACGTTTACCTGTTGCTGTGCCAAAAAGTGCTAATCCCGACCTTGCATTTGTACCGCTTGGCGAAGTTGCAAATATTAGTATTGAAAAAGGGCCTAATCAAATAAACCGCGAAAGCGGTAAGCGTAATGTTGTAGTAACTGCAAACGTAGAGGGGCGCGATTTAGCAAGCTTTGTAAGCGATGCGCAAACAGCTTTAAATTCAGACCTTAATTTACCTAGTGGTTATTGGATTGAATATGGCGGCACGTTTGAGCAGTTAGAATCAGCAAGTAAGCGGCTATCGCTGGTGGTACCGGTTACTTTATTACTTATATTTGGCCTGCTTTATAGCGCGTTTAATTCACTGCATGATTCGTTTATTATATTTAGTGGCGTACCACTTGCGCTTAGTGGTGGTGTGCTTGCGTTGCTTTTACGTGATATGCCGTTATCAATATCGGCAGGTGTGGGGTTTATCGCGCTAAGTGGTGTAGCGGTATTAAATGGTGTGGTTATGCTGTCGTTTATTAAACAGTTAAGAGCTGATGGGCTTAGTTTGATAGATGCAATACAAACCGGTGCGCTCTCGCGCCTGCGACCAGTACTTATGACGGCTTTAGTGGCGAGTTTAGGGTTTATTCCTATGGCGCTAAATACAGGCACCGGCGCTGAGCTACAAAGGCCGCTGGCAACGGTTGTGGTTGGTGGAATTATTTCATCAACTTTACTGACGCTATTAATATTGCCTGCGCTTTATAAATTAGTGCATGCAAAATTTAACAAGCAACTTAGTTAGTTGCAGCTCAAAATACAACGTAAAAAGCAGCTGAAGTTTCAGCTGCTTTTTTGTTGTTAAGTAAACTTTGAACATTAATTATATTGAAACAGGTTATCCCAGCGCTCATCTAAAATAGTTTTTGCATGATCTAAATTTATTGCGCTATACACATCGTTAGTGCAGGTTACTAAACGCATCCGAGTGAGCTTTTCAAGCGCATCGCTAATTTCAAAGTCGAGTTCGCACTTATACTTTGTTTTAAACCACGCCTCTATTTGCTCATCAAGCATTTGTGCGCTTAGGCCACTTTCTGATTTTAGTAAAAATGTATAGGCAAGCAGGGCTTCTTTTATGTCTTCTTCTTCGGCGGCGTCTATAAGGGTATGAAAAACACCGGCATTGTTATCTAGATTTTTAAAGTAGAGGTTATCGCTTAGCGCTTTCATAAATTTAATTTTACGGTTTTTAAATTTACTCCACTCTTTAAAAATAAAGCTGCCAAAAACCCCCATTCCAATAGCAAAGGTAATAAAGTGTTGTTGGGTCATTTCTACGGCTTCACTTCTAAAGCCACCCCAAAAAGCAAATAAAGCAAATAACAATAAAATAGATGCGCCAAGCTTAGTAATTAATACCACAGCACCGCCTACTAAAGCCGATGAGCCAATAATCACTTTATCAATAGGGCGCATACGTACTTCGCTATTTGGAAATAGCATTTCAAGGTCGGCTTTTGGGACATTTTGAAACAGCTTAACTATGGTCGAGCTTGGCTCAAACCCTAAAGGCGTTTTATTTTTAGCCTCAAAGTAGGCTTTATCTTTAAAGCGAATAAACACCGCAACGCGGTCGTAATTGGTAAAGTGCAGGGGCTTTTTACGCAAGCCCCAAAAGCTGGTTATGGTTTCAGTGAGTTGTGATTCGCCACGACGATAAAAAACCACTTCTTCAAAGTCGTCAAACTCTACCTCAAGGCGTACTTTAAATAGTGACTCTTCGTTGAGTGCATCTTGTAGGTCTTGATGGGTGATCACTTCAAAGTTAGCTGCATTAAGTACCTTAGCAAAATCTTTAGCAAATTCGCGTTGGCACTGCGCTTTTTGATCAGCTGATACTGGCGCTAAAGATCGCGTATCGCTATTAGGATCAAAGGGCGCGTAGTTATTTTTAAGCGACTCAAGTGTTGAATGGTAATCGTAATGGATAAGGCTTGCTAATAAATCGCAAAATTGTTTAAACGATGTTTGCTCTGAGTTGTTTGTGAGCTCAGCGCTGCACATATCAACAATATCTTGTTTTCTAAAGGGAATAAA
The DNA here is from genome assembly GCF_028599255.1 of Pseudoalteromonas sp. Angola-7. Taxonomy (NCBI): domain Bacteria; kingdom Pseudomonadati; phylum Pseudomonadota; class Gammaproteobacteria; order Alteromonadales; family Pseudoalteromonadaceae; genus Pseudoalteromonas; species Pseudoalteromonas sp. Angola-7. The sequence continues at coordinate 245,214 of NZ_JAQREL010000003.1, read as the reverse complement.
ACGTGCACTTTGCATTTGCTTGACTAATTTGGAAATGAAACTACCTTTAGGGATGTTAATTTATTCCCAATAAAATTGCTAACATATAAATTTACAAATAACTAAGTTTATTGAATCCAAATCACCCCTTCATACGTTGTATACATATAGCAGTTACATTTTTCTAATTGTTTTGTATTGCAATTTTGATATTATCTTATAAATAATAACTATATTTCAAACTTAACCACTATAAAATCCAGTAAAAAGGTACTGTAAGATGTTATTTTTTTGTATCATTGACTGGATTTTGTAACGATTAGAGCTACCTTTTGGCTAAGCCGCTATTTACTCTCATTAACTATTTAGGAAATTCACTTTGGAAAATATAAGTAAAGCTGTTGTTATTGTCGAACTACTAAGTGATGTCTGGGTTGTTATGGATAATGGAGATTGGGTCAAGGTAGACTCTATACCAGAGCAATTTGCCGATCTGCCTGTTTTAAATAGCAGCGACATTGCGCTAGAGGGGAACGAGCTGGTTTTTTCTGAAGCCAGTGAACAGCTTGTTGTACCTCAAGATATTATTTCACAGCTTGTATCGGATTTAAGCCAAAATAGTACCTTTGACGCCCGCAGCAATACCAGTAGCGTTACATCTTTATCTTCAAGTGATGCTAATGAAGCTCAAGTGGCCTATCAACTTATTGCTCGCCAAGGGCAAGAACTTGTTCCTGAGTCAGGCTATGAAACAACACCTACCGAAACAACAGAAGAAGAAGATCCTAATTTTATTGAGTTTAGACCCGACCCTATTTTTACTGTAGGTCAGCTCGGAGGCGATGGTGTGTTTATTAATAAATACGATGCTGTGGCTTTGGAATTTTCCGGTACTGTTGAAAATGTACCCGATGGCTCGTTAGTACAAATAGTTTTAAGTGATAGCGACGGCAACGAAATAATTGTTACAACCGAAGTGCAAGATGGTGTTTGGTCTGTAACAAATATTGATATTACAGCTCTAAATGATGGTGAAGTGACTGCAACGGTTTCTCTTGTAGGGGGTAACGAAGATGATGCAGCGAGTGAAACTAAAGTAAAAGATACTCAAGCAGATATTTTTATTGATTTTGAGGATGGCTTAAACACTAATCAACCAATTGATTTTGAAGGTGAAGTGCAAGATGTGCAAGATGGACAGCTGGTAACAGTGACCATTTTTGATGCGCAAGGTAACCCTATAGCAACGTATGAGGCAACAGTCACTAATGGTCAATGGAGTGTTGGCCCTGAGCCTTTTGCCGATTTACCGGATGGAAATTACACCATACAAGTTAGTACCATTGATGAAGCGGGTAATGACACGCAAACTCAAAAATCATTCTCAAAAGATACTACGGCCATTATAACAATAGACGTTAATGAAACCGAAGATGGCGTAATAAATAACTCAGAAAACGTAGTACAAGTAAGCGGAACAGTTGAAGGTATTGAAGATGGTCAAACAGTCTTAGTAACCTTAACAGACATAGATGGCAATGAAGTGAGTGTTGAGGCTGTTGTTGAAAATGGCCAGTACCAATTAGAAGTCGATATTTCTTCGTTAAGTGATGGAGAGATCACAGCAACCGCGCAAGCACAAGATTTATTAGGTAACGAAAGCACCGCGTCTCAGGTAATTTCACATGATAAAACATCACAGCTCACCGTCGAAATAGACTCAACACAAGATGGCGTTATCAATAGCGAAGAAGAGAGTAACGTAACTGTACGAGGTGTAGTAACTGGTATTGAAGACGGCCAAACAGTGACTGTTGTATTGAGTGACGGTGTTAACCCTCCAATTACATTAACGGCAATCGTAGTTAATGGCAGTTATGAAATAGCCGGTGTTGATATTTCATCGTTAAATGATGGCACTATTAGTGCAAATGCAACTGCTCAAGATATTTCAGGAAACCCAGCAAGCGCGAGCGATGAAGCGCAATATGACAGCTCTGTTGCAACAAGCATAGTGGCACAAGATATTGATGGGGTTATTAATAGCGCCGAGCAAAATAATGTACAACTTAGTGGCTCGGTTACAGATATTGAGCCAGGCCAATTAGTTACCGTTACTTTTACGGATAGTAATAATCAGCAAGTAGTAGTAACAGCTGAAGTTGATGCTGATGGGAATTGGCAAATTAGCGGTGATATTGAATCTTTAGCTGATGGCGAAATCTCAGCGCAAATAAGTATTTTTGATGCCGCTGGGAATGAGGCCACTCAAGAGGTTACTTTTGCAAAAGACACACAAAGCACGCTAACACTTAATATTGATAAAACTGAAGATGGCGTTATAAATGGCAGCGCTGAAAACACCGATATTTCGCTTAGCGGCATAGTAAATGGTGTTGAAGATGGCCAAGAAGTTACCATTATATTTACAGACTCATTAGGCAATGAAGTGGTTGTTACCGCAATTGTTGAAAATGGTAATTACGCGCTTTCAGGTGTGGATATTTCTGCACTTAATGATGGCGATATTTCGGTATCAGCAAGTGTGCTTGATACGGCTGGAAATACCGCAGTTGCAGAAGATTCTTTTGAAATAGATAACAGCGCATTAATAACTGCATCAATAGATAAAACAGATGATGGAGTGATTAACGGGCAAGACGACGATCTTCGCGATAATGTTAATACAGCAGAAAATGCAGGTGTGGTTGTACGCGGTACTGTAGAAGATGTTGAAGATGGCCAAATAGTTACTGTAACGTTGAGCGACGGTATTAACCCTCCGGTAATTACTCAGGCTGTAGTTCAAAATGGTCAATATGTTACTGAACCAATGGACGCAACAGGTTTAAATGATGGCACTATGATCGCCACAGCAGAGGTTGCTGATGCAGCCGGTAACCCTATTAGTGCCCAAGATAATGTTGAAATAGACACAACTGCAGCAATCACAACTAGCATTGATAAAACAGCTGATTCGGTTATTAATGGCAGTAACGAAAATCAAGAAATTGTAGTGCGTGGCACCGTGAGTGGCATTGAAGATGGCCAAGTTGTAACTATCACCCTAAGGGATGGTGTAAACCCAGATATAGCTGTGCAAGCAATTGTACAAAATGGTGAATATGTCACAGCTCCTATAGATGCAAGCTCTTTAAACGATGGCGATATTGTGGCAAGAGCCGACGTCTCTGATTTAGCTGGCAATGAAGCCACAGCAAGAGACACCGTTGAAATAGACAAATTAGCAGACATTACAACCAACATTGATAAAACAGCCGACGGTGTTATTAACGGCAGTGGCGAAAGTGCAGCCATTGTTGTACGCGGTACTGTAGAAGATGTAGAAGATGGCCAAATAGTTACTGTAACAATAAGCGATGGCGTTAACCCTGCGGTGACTACAACTGCAACCGTGATCAATGGTGAATATGTAACAACTCCTATTGATGCAAGTAGCTTAAACGACGGCACATTAACCGCCACTGCAAGTGTATCTGATATCGCGGGCAACCCTGTAAGCGCACAAGATAGCGTTGAGCTCGATAACACTGCCGCCATTACCACAAGCATTGATAAAACAGCCGATGGCGTTATTAACGGTAACGACGAAAGTGCAGCCATTGTTGTGCGCGGAACAGTTAGCGATGTTGAAGATGGTCAAACAGTTACGGTTACTATTAGCGATGGTGTTAACCCACCGGTTGAAGTGCAAGCCATTGTAGAAAATGGCGAATATGTGACAACTCCTATTGATGCAAGCAGCTTAAACGACGGCACATTAACCGCCACTGCTACAGCGTCTGATTTAGCTGGTAACCCTGTAAGTGCGCAAGATAGCGTTGAGCTCGATAACACTGCCGCCATTATCACAAGCATTGATAAAACAGCCGATGGCGTTATTAACGGTAACGGCGAAAGTGCAGCCATTGTTGTGCGCGGAACAGTTAGCGATGTTGAAGATGGCCAAACTGTTACTGTTATTATCAGCGATGGTACAAACCAAGTTGAAACCACGGCGCTTGTGCAAAACGGCGAATACGTTACCGATCCGATTGATGCAAGCGCACTAAACGATGGCACACTCACCGCCACGGCTAGCGTATCCGATGTGGCAGGCAACCCGATTTCAGCACAAGATTCAGTCGAGCTTGATAACACCGCAGTTATTACAACCAGCATTGATAAAACCGCCGACGGCGTGATTAACGGCAACGGCGAAAGCGCCGCCATGCTTATACGTGGCACAGTGACTGACGTTGAAGACGGCCAAACTGTTACTGTTATTATCAGTGATGGCACAAACCAAGTTGAAACCACGGCGCTTGTGCAAAACGGCGAATACGTCACCGATCCGATTGATGCAAGCGCATTAAATGACGGCACACTCACCGCTGCAGCAAGCGTATCCGATGTGGCAGGTAATCCAATTTCAGCACAAGATTCAGTCGAGCTTGATAACACCGCAGTTATTACAACCAGCATTGATAAAACCGCCGACGGCGTGATTAACGGCAACGGCGAAAGCGCCGCTATGGTTATACGTGGCACAGTGACTGATGTTGAAGATGGTCAAACTGTTACTATCACTTTGAGCGATGGTATAAACGCGCCAATTGAAGTTCAAGCAACCGTTCAAAATGGCGAGTATGTTACTGATCCGATTGATGCAAGCGCATTAAACGACGGCACACTCACCGCTACAGCAAGCGTGTCAGATTTAGCGGGTAACCCTGTAAACGCGCAAGATAGCGTAGAACTTGATAACACCGCAGCGATCACAACCAGTATTGATAAAACCACCGACGGCGTGATTAATGGTAACGGTGAAAGCGCCGCCATGGTCGTGCGTGGGACGGTGAGCGATGTTGAAGACGGTCAAACCGTGACGGTGATCATCAGCGATGGCACAAACCAAGTTGAAACCACGGCGCTTGTGAAAAACGGCGAGTATGTTACTGATCCGATTGATGCAAGCGCATTAAACGACGGCACACTCACCGCTACCGCCAGCGTATCCGATGTGGCAGGCAACCCGATTTCAGCACAAGATTCAGTCGAATTTGATAACACCGCGGCGATCACAACCAGCATTGATAAAACCGCCGACGGCGTGATTAATGGCAACGGTGAAAGCGCCGCCATGGTCGTGCGTGGCACGGTGAGCGATGTGGAAGACGGTCAAACCGTAACGGTGATCATCAGTGATGGCACAAACCAAGTTGAAACCACGGCGCTTGTGCAAAACGGCGAATACGTCACCGATCCGATTGATGCAAGCGCATTAAATGACGGCACACTCACCGCTACAGCAAGCGTATCCGATGTGGCAGGTAATCCAATTTCAGCACAAGATTCAGTCGAACTTGATAATACCGCAGCCATCACAACCAGCATTGATAAAACCGCCGACGGCGTGATTAATGGCAACGGCGAAAGTGCCGCCATGGTCGTGCGTGGCACGGTGAGCGATGTGGAAGACGGTCAAACCGTAACGGTGATCATCAGCGATGGCACAAACCAAGTTGAAACCACGGCACTTGTACAAAACGGCGAATACGTCACCGATCCGATTGATGCAAGCGCATTAAACGACGGCACACTCACCGCTACCGCCAGCGTATCCGATGTGGCAGGTAACCCTGTAAATGCGCAAGATAGCGTAGAACTTGATAACACCGCAGCGATCACAACTAGTATTGATAAAACCGCCGATGGCGTGATTAATGGCAACGGTGAAAGCGCCGCCATGGTCGTACGTGGCACGGTTAGCGATGTGGAAGACGGTCAAACCGTGACGGTGATCATCAGCGATGGTACAAACCAAGTTGAAACCACGGCGCTTGTACAAAACGGCGAGTATGTTACCGATCCGATTGATGCAAGCGCACTAAACGATGGCACACTCACCGCCACGGCTAGCGTGTCAGATGTGGCAGGTAACCCTGTAAATGCGCAAGATAGCGTAGAACTTGATAACACCGCAGTGATCACAACCAGCATTGATAAAACAGCCGATGGCGTGATTAATGGCAGCGGTGAAAGCGCCGCCATGGTTATACGTGGCACAGTGACTGATGTGGAAGACGGCCAAACTGTTACCATCACTTTGAGCGATGGAATAAACGCGCCAATTGAAGTTCAAGCAACCGTTCAAAGTGGCGAGTATGTCACTGATCAGATTGATGCAAGCGCACTAAACGACGGCACACTCACTGCTACAGCCAGCGTATCCGATGAGGCAGGTAACCCTGTTAAAACAGAGGATACAGTTGAACTTGATAACACCGCAGCGATCACAACCAGCATTGATAAAACCGCCGATGGTGTGATTAATGGTAACGGTGAAAGCGCCGCCATGGTCGTGCGTGGTACGGTAAGCGATGTGGAAGACGGTCAAACCGTGACGGTGATCATCAGTGATGGCACAAACCAAGTTGAAACCACGGCACTTGTACAAAACGGCGAATACGTTACCGACCCGATTGACGCAAGCGCATTAAATGACGGCACGCTCACCGCTACAGCAAGCGTGTCAGATTTAGCGGGTAACCCTGTAAACGCGCAAGATAGCGTCGAACTTGATAACACCGCAGCGCTCACAACCAGCATTGATAAAACCGCCGACGGCGTGATTAATGGTAACGGTGAAAGCGCCGCTATGGTCGTGCGTGGCACAGTGAGCGATGTAGAAGACGGTCAAACTGTGACGGTGATCATCAGTGATGGCACAAACCAAGTTGAAACCACGGCACTTGTACAAAACGGCGAATATGTTACCGATCCGATTGACGCAAGCGCATTAAACGACGGGACACTCACCGCCACAGCTAGCGTGTCTGATGTGGCTGGCAATCCAATTTCAGCGCAAGATGCAGTCGAGCTTGATAACACCGCAGCGATCACAACCAGCATTGATAAAACCGCCGACGGCGTGATTAACGGCAACGGCGAAAGCGCCGCTATGGTTATACGTGGCACAGTAACTGATGTTGAAGATGGTCAAACTGTTACCATCACTTTGAGCGATGGTATAAACGCGCCAATTGAAGTTCAAGCAACCGTTCAAAATGGCGAGTATGTTACTGATCCGATTGATGCAAGCGCACTAAACGACGGCACACTCACTGCTACAGCCAGCGTATCCGATGTGGCAGGTAACCCTATTACAGCTGAGGATACAGTTGAACTTGATAACACCGCAGCGATCACAACCAGCATTGATAAAACCGCCGACGGCGTGATTAATGGCAACGGTGAAAGCGCCGCCATGGTCGTGCGTGGCACGGTTAGCGATGTGGAAGAGGGTCAAACCGTGACGGTGATTATCAGTGATGGCACAAACCAAGTTGAAACCACGGCACTTGTACAAAACGGCGAATACGTTACCGACCCGATTGACGCAAGCGCATTAAATGACGGCACGCTCACCGCTACAGCAAGCGTGTCAGATTTAGCGGGTAACCCTGTAAACGCGCAAGATAGCGTAGAACTTGATAACACCGCAGCGCTCACAACCAGCATTGATAAAACCGCCGACGGCGTGATTAATGGTAATGGCGAAAGCGCCGCCATGGTCTTGCGTGGCACAGTGACTGACGTTGAAGACGGTCAAACCGTGACGGTGATCATCAGCGATGGCACAAACCAAGTTGAAACCACGGCACTTGTACAAAACGGCGAATACGTCACCGATCCGATTGATGCAAGCGCATTAAACGACGGGACACTCACCGCTACAGCTAGCGTGTCTGATGTGGCTGGCAATCCAATTTCAGCGCAAGATGCAGTCGAGTTTGATAACACCGCAGCGATCACAACCAGCATTGATAAAACAGCCGATGGCGTGATTAACGGCAACGGCGAAAGCGCCGCTATGGTTATACGTGGCACAGTAACTGATGTTGAAGATGGTCAAACTGTTACCATCACTTTGAGCGATGGTATAAACGCGCCAATTGAAGTTCAAGCAACCGTTCAAAACGGCGAGTATGTTACTGATCCGATTGATGCAAGCGCATTAAACGACGGCACACTCACCGCTACCGCCAGCGTATCCGATGTGGCAGGCAACCCGATTTCAGCACAAGATTCAGTCGAACTTGATAACACCGCAGCGATCACAACCAGCATTGATAAAACAGCCGACGGTGTGATTAATGGTAACGGTGAAAGCGCCGCCATGGTCGTGCGTGGCACGGTAAGCGATGTGGAAGACGGTCAAACCGTGACGGTGATCATCAGTGATGGCACAAACCAAGTTGAAACCACGGCACTTGTACAAAACGGCGAATACGTTACCGACCCGATTGACGCAAGCGCATTAAATGACGGCACGATCACCGCTACAGCAAGCGTGTCAGATTTAGCGGGTAACCCTGTAAACGCGCAAGATAGCGTAGAACTTGATAACACCGCAGCGATCACAACCAGCATTGATAAAACCGCCGACGGCGTGATTAATGGTAACGGTGAAAGCGCCGCTATGGTCGTGCGCGGCACGGTGAGCGATGTAGAAGACGGTCAAACTGTTACTGTTATTATCAGTGATGGCACAAACCAAGTTGAAACCACGGCACTTGTACAAAACGGCGAATACGTTACCGATCCGATTGATGCAAGCGCATTAAACGACGGGACACTCACCGCCACAGCTAGCGTGTCTGATGTGGCTGGCAATCCAATTTCAGCACAAGATTCAGTCGAGCTTGATAACACCGCAGCGATCACAACCAGCATTGATAAAACCGCCGACGGCGTGATTAACGGCAACGGCGAAAGCGCCGCTATGGTTATACGTGGCACAGTGACTGATGTTGAAGATGGTCAAACTGTTACCATCACTTTGAGCGATGGTATAAACGCGCCAATTGAAGTTCAAGCAACCGTTCAAAATGGCGAGTATGTTACTGATCCGATTGATGCAAGCGCACTAAACGACGGCACACTCACTGCTACAGCCAGCGTATCCGATGTGGCAGGTAACCCTGTTACAGCTGAGGATACAGTTGAACTTGATAACACTGCAGCGATCACAACCAGCATTGATAAAACCGCCGACGGCGTGATTAATGGCAACGGCGAAAGCGCCGCCATGGTCGTGCGTGGTACTGTGACTGATGTGGAAGACGGCCAAACTGTGACGGTGATCATCAGTGATGGCACAAACCAAGTTGAAACCACGGCACTTGTACAAAACGGCGAATACGTTACTGATCCGATTGATGCCAGCGCATTAAACGACGGCACACTCACCGCTACAGCAAGCGTGTCAGATTTAGCGGGTAACCCTGTAAACGCGCAAGATAGCGTCGAACTTGATAACACCGCAGCGCTCACAACCAGCATTGATAAAACCGCCGACGGCGTGATTAATGGTAATGGCGAAAGCGCCGCCATGGTCGTGCGTGGCACAGTGACTGACGTTGAAGACGGTCAAACTGTTACTGTTATTATCAGTGATGGTACAAACCAAGTTGAAACCACGGCGCTTGTGCAAAACGGCGAGTATGTTACCGATCCGATTGATGCAAGCGCACTAAACGATGGCACACTCACTGCCACAGCCAGCGTATCCGATGTGGCAGGCAACCCGATTTCAGCACAAGATTCAGTCGAGCTTGATAACACCGCAGCGATCACAACCAGCATTGATAAAACAGCCGATGGCGTGATTAATGGCAACGGTGAAAGCGCCGCCATGGTCGTGCGCGGTACAGTAACCGATGTAGAAGATGGCCAAATCGTGACGGTGATCATCAGTGATGGCACAAACCAAGTTGAAACCACGGCGCTTGTGCAAAACGGCGAATACGTTACCGATCCGATTGATGCCAGTAGCCTAGATGATGGTACGCTCAGCGCTACAGCTACGGTAAGTGATATAGCAGGCAATAACGCAACAGATACAGATACAGTGACTCATGATAAAACAGCTGTGACCAGTATTGATGTGGCAACCGGTGATGATGCATTTATTAATACCGCAGAGCAAGAAAGCGTGGTAGTAAGTGGTGTGATAGAAGAAGCTGATGCTAACCAAACAGCCACAGTGGTGTTTACCGATGAGAACGGAGATAAAGTCACGGTTGAAAACGTCGCGATTAATGACGAAGGTGAGTGGGCAATCAACGCTACGGATATTTCAGGCCTTGCTGATGGTGAAATTACAGCGAGAGTTAGCGCATTAGACGTTGAGGGTAATTTAGCCACAAACGAAACCACCTTTACTAAAGACACTACAGTTGCAGTAACAGTTGATATTAACGATACAAACGATGGCGTAATTAACGGCAATGGTGAAAACACCAATGTTGAAATCATTGGAACTACAACCGGCGTTGAAGATAACCAAACAGTCACGGTGGTTGTAAAGGATGCAGCGGGTAATGAGCGCAGCTTTGAAGCGACGGTTATTAATAATGCCTACACGATTACCGGTGCTGATCTATCAGGGCTAGATGACGGTACATTAACCGCCACAGCCACCGTAAGTGATGTTGCAGGCAATACCGCAACCGATACAGACACAGCCATTCACGATAAAACCGCAGCAACCACCATTGAAATGGCAGCAGGCGATGACGTTGTTAATACTGATGAGCAGGGTAATGTTGTAGTAAGCGGTGTAATAGAAGAGGCTGATGAAAATCAAACCGCCACGGTGGTCTTTACCGATGTAAATGGTGACAAAGTCACAGTCGAAAATGTAGCTATTAATGCCGCGGGTGAGTGGGTAATTAATGCCACTGATATATCAGAACTTGCTGATGGAGAGATTACCGCAGAAGTGAGCGCACTTGATATTGAGGGCAATTTAGCGACTAATTCAACAACTTTCACTAAAGACACCACCATTAATATTGATATTGATACTGGTGAAAGCGGCATTAACAGTAGATCATTTAAAGACGGTGAAGTAACCACGTTAAATGGTACAACCGATGCTGAACCAGGTTCTATCGTTACACTTACGATTTTTGATGGCACTACTAGTGAAATAGTGACTGCAGCAGTAGCAAATGGTGGAACTTGGACTGTTAACGGTATCGATGTATCTGAGCTTGATGATACACAGCAGTGGACTATTACAGCAACCGTTACCGATTCTGCAGGAAACACAGCGCAAGATATCGCACCCACATTAGATGCGCTTGATAGCCAAACATTAAACGAAAGTAATACTGCAAATGGTGGCACAAGCTCAGCGACTAGTTCAATAGAAATAGATAACGCTGACCTTACATTAAGTACAAATCAATCTGGCCTTGAAGGCTTAACGGTAGATGGAAACCCTGTAACTGTTACCTTAGCAAATGATGGTTTATCGTTAGAAGTTAAAGACTCTCAAGGCAACTTAGTGTTAAGTGTGGCGCTTGCTGGCGGTGAGCTTACTACCACGTTACATGCCCCCATTGATCATGAAAGTGAAAGTTTACTAACAGATATTTTTGTCGATGCGTTGCAAACAGATGCCGATGGCACAACCGAGCTTGTCGTTGTACCAACATCCGTTACGATTACCGACTCAGCCCCACAAAGCAGTGACGACAGCTTTACAGTCACCGAAGCAGACACTGATGCAGGTAGAGTATCAACAGGTAGCTTAGTCATTAACGACAGTGTAGTAGAGGGCGAGCCAACCGTTACAAGCGTTACATTTAATGGCACTGACTATGATGACATAACAGCCGATACACCTGCAATAATAGACACCGATGAAGGCACGTTAACGGTTAACAGTGATGGCACTTGGAGCTTTAACGCACTAGATAATCGTGATTCAACCCCTTCACCACAGTTTACGATTGAATACACAATAGAAGATCGCGACGGTGTAGGCAGTTCAACAAGCACAGCCACATTTACAGTTCAAGATGGCAGTGCGGGCAGCTTTACAAATCAAACAGCGTCTTATACAGAAAGCGATTATGGCAGTACTGCAAGCAGTGGTAAAAACTTTACTGTAGAGGCAGGCTCTGATGCATTAGTTGCCGATTCAATCACCTTTGATGACACTATTGCAAGTTTAGATTCGCTTAACTTAACAAGTTCAGGCTCTGCTATTACCTTTGTTTTAAGTGAAGACGGAAAAACAATTACAGGCTCAGCTAATGGCAGCGAAGTTATTCGCTTTAGCGTAAGTGCAACGCAAGATGCAAATGGCAAAGATTTAAATGCTAATGTACAAACAAAAATAAGCTTACCGCTTGATAACCCTAATGGAGAGAATATTGATTTTGCGCTTTCTATTAATGGGGAGGACAGTGATGGTACAGCAATCAGCGGTGCGGGTAACGTAACCATAACCGTTCAAGATGGCGGTGGGCCTCAGGTTGAAGATACCTCAGAAACACCTATTAGTATTGACGAAAGTGGTTTAGACCCCGCTAATAATACCACCGTATCTCAGCAAGGTACCGTGAGCACAACAGTTGGCAGTGACACAATAACATCGCTAGCATTCTCTAGTGATTCACAACCAAATTTAACTGCCGGTGGTGTCGCGCTTGTATACACTTTAAGTGATGATGGAAGAACGATAACGGCAAATACTGGCGAAGGTACAGAAACAATTTTTGTAGCGACGTTACCCGACATTAATGGCACGAGTAATCAAAACTTAACATACGAGTTTACGCTTTACCGTCCATTTGACAACACAATAGAAGGTACCGGCGTACCATTGCAAGTCGAAGTGATCGATAATGATGGGGACAGTAATACGACCACATTAAACATTACCGTTAATGATGGCGGGGCAGAGCATACTCAAAATGATATTACTTTAAATGTTTCTGAAACACCTAACAGCGTGGCTGACAATAACGAAGATGGAGATGGCCAAGCAAATACTGATACTGATACCTCATTTACAGTAACAGCAGGTCTTGATGATGTAGTGGACATGCAAGTTAGTATTACTGATGGGGCAGCGGTGCTTGATAGTAATGGTAATCAGCTAACGCAAACTACGCTCGATGAGAACGGTAATGCTGTCACCACAAATATTGTTTGGCAAGTTAATAGCGACGGTACCGCACAAGGTATTTTAGAAGGCACTTCAACCGAGGTCTTTAAAATCACTTTACCAGATGTGAATGTTGATGCACAAACCTCTGCCACCTATGCTATTTCATTCGAAATTTCAGGTGCAATAGATCACACAGGTGATACCACAGATGCACCGCAAATAGTGATTCCAGTGTACACAGAAGATACCGATGGTTCACAAGTTACAAGTAATGTTACGGTGACATTAAACGACGGTACCGATCCTGTAATAGCTAACTCAGCTACAAGTGTTGATGAAGCTAACCTTAGAGGTAATGACTCAATAACGGCAACAGGGCAAATTAGTGTTACCCAAGGCTCTGACGAGATTATTGAGATTAAGCTTGTAGATGACTTTATAACAACCTTTAACAACGAAGGTTACGTTACTGCAGATGGAAATAATGCAATTACATTAAACGATAAAAACGCTGATGGCTGGTATATCGCTACAGCAAATGGCGAAGATGTTTTACGCGTTAAATTTAATCCTGATGGCTCTTACACTTACGAGCAATTTACAGCAATAGAACATCCTGATGCTAACGGAGCCAATACGAAGGATATTAGCTTTGATGTAACAGCTGTTGATGCTGATGGCGATACAAATAACGCGTCAGTAACTATTTCAATAACAGATGATACACCAACAATTGATGCAAACCCTGTTGAAGTCAATTTAGTCGAGGGGCAAAGCACGACTATTGATTTATTAGACACAAACAGCAATGACTTTGTAGGCAATGATAATAACCCAGGCGCTGATGGTGCCAAACTGTCTTCATTTAATTACGGTGGTACTGAATATACTGCGTTTGATTCAGGCAGTGATACCAACGGTAGCTATAAAGAAGTGGCTCTGCAAGATGAAAATGGTAACGATACTCAAGGTACATTGAGAGTATACGAAAGTGGTAAAGTGGTATTTGATACATCTGCATTTGATCAAACAGCAAGTGTTGATTTTAATGAACAAATTACTTACAACGTCATAGATAATGATGGTGATGAAGTGACAGGTTCGATTATCGAACTGACCACTAGTGATGCTGAAGGTTCGATGAGCGTAACAGCACAGAATATCCGTGAAGATGCAACTGATGATAATGGCATTGTAAACTCAGCGCGTAGCCAAATCATAATAAGTATTGACCGGGGAGACATAGATCAAAACGAAACAGTGAGTGAAATTAGAATAGAAGTTGCCTCTTTACAAGGCGGCGAACTTTACCTCAATGACGCTTTAGCAACGGATAACGCTAACGTTTCGATTGTTGATGGCTACTATGTATTCACTGGCGATACGATTACAATTAACGCTGATGATACAGTGACAATAAGTGACTTATTTTTTCAACCTGCGCAAAATAGTTCAGATGAAACCCAATCTGTAACTGTAAATATAGAGGCGACAATTGGCATCGGCAGTGCCTCTAGAGAGTTGTCGGCTAGTGATACTATTGCCGTTGAGTCAGTGGCCGACACCCCTGATTGGGATGACACAAACGATTACAGTTACACAACAGCAGAAGATACCGAAGCTACTATTAATATTGGCGCTTCACTGCAAGATACAGATGGATCAGAAACACTCACTTATATAATTAATAATATACAAGAGGGCTTAATTGTTAGTGCCGATGGCCGTGAACTATCAAACGGTGATGAAATAACCGCAGCAGAGGCGCAAAGCTTAACTGTAGTTGGCGAAGAGCACGTAGCAGGTACGTTTACATTTGATATTACTGCAGTTGCTACAGAAGCTGAAAATGATGATAGTGCATCATCAAACGCGCAAACGGTAACGGTTCAAATAACTCCTGTTGCTGATGAACCTCGCTTATTTGTGCGAAATCAAACCGTAGATGAAGATGCGCTCACCCCAGCTATCGATTTATTTAGTGGTTTACTTGTAGATGAAGATGGCTCAGAAACACTGCGTTTTGAAGTTGAATTACCAGAAGGTTTTGAGCTAGTAGATGAAAATGGAAATGTATTAGCTAAAGATACAGATGGAAATTGGCTAGTCAGTGATACAGAGCTGCAAGCAGGGAACATATTCTTAAAACAAAAAGAAGATGCCAGCCGTGCAACCGATGCTACCTTCGATATTACGGTTACAGCTATAGCAACAGAAACCAGCACCGGTGAAGAAGCACGTACACAGCCAGATACTCTACAATTAACTGTTATAGGTAAAATAGATCCGCCAGAGCTAGATGAAGAAAATAGCAATGATAACTGGGCATTTGCAGAGGTAGATGAAAACAACTTTACGCTGCAAAACACCCAAGGTACGGAAGATACTAACCTACGTTTAGACTTTTTAATTGTGACCTCTGATGTGGATCAATCAGAAGCAATTAGCTTAGTTATTTCTGACTTACCAGACTCGGTAATACTAGTTGATGTAACCGGCGACCCAGCAGATTTACCAATTGTTGGTACTGATGCTAACGGCAAGCCAATGTACAGCTTAACGGCTGCAGAGATGGAAAATTACTATTTAGCGCCTGTTGATGACTTTAGTGGTGAAGTTAACTTTAATATTAAAGTAGTTCCAACAGAAGCTGATGGTGATACTAATGATTACAACATTGCTGTAACCACAAACTTTAACCCAACAATCGACAATAATACGCAAAGCCTAGCAACAACGTCTGAGGGTAATGAAGATACACGTATTGCGCTTAACTTTAACCCAGATTTAATCGACAGCGACGGGTCAGAAACAATAACAGGTGCCGTAATTACAGGCATACCAGCAAACACTACCTTGTATGTTGATGGCAACGAAGTGAGTGTAGGTAGCGGGTATGATTTAGCTGATTTAATTAATGACGAATACCCAACACTTGAGGATGTTTTAGCCAGCGATAGAGTGCGTTTACTGCCTGATGAGGATTTCTCAGGCACGCTTACTGTTGATGTACTTTATACCGTGACCGATACATCTGATGTAGGCAGTGTGAGCGAAGACATTAGTAGTCAAGTTACAGTAACCGTAAACGGGCAAGTTGATACCCAAAGCAGTGCCGAGCGCGATAACAGTGGTGCTGTTACCCGCCTTGAAGCAACCGATGAAACAATAACGAGCTCAAGCAGAACAATGAGCTTATCAGGTGCTGTTAGCTTTACAGAAGAAGATGTTGATGGCTCTGAGGTTATTACTCACATAGAGATAATACTCCCTGATGGCGTAAATATAGAGGTGCTTCATCCAAATGGGGCGTACCCAGATGGCTCTGGCCGTTGGATTATACCTATTGATGCAGGTACAAGTGACACAGTACAAGATGTAATTAGTGACTTACTTGCTGATGTGACCTTAGAAGCGCAAAACTCTACGGGTGATATAGATGTTACTGTTAAAGCGCGCGTAGCCGATGGCAGTCACGCCGTATTATTAAGTGACAACTTTACCGTTAACTTTAGTGTAACAGGTGAAGGGAGCAGCTCAGAAGCTTCTGAAGTAGGGCAATTACAAATTTCAGTGGTTGATGCAGTAGAAGATGAAGTTGTTGATTTTACAGGCCATATTAATACCAGCTTGACTGATGATGAAAACGACACCGTGACTGTTTACATAAGCGCAGACAGCTTACCTGAAGGCCTTATTATTGAAGGTGACGGTGTTATCGCAATCCCTGGGGATGATGGTGAAGTTGCTGAGTATATTATTCCAGAAGAGTCGCTTGGCAACTTAAGCTTTACCAGTGCAGGCGATGACTACTCAGGGCAATTAATCATTCCGGTAACCATTATTGCAGTAGATGATGATAGTGGTGATGAGTATATTGATGACACTCAATCTTTAGAAATAGATGTAACCCCTGTCGCCGACGGTGGTGAGTTTAGCGCTGCTATTAACAAAATTAAAGAAGATAACCGCACCACAGCGCTTGGCTTAACGTTAGCATTAACCGATTTAAACCAAGTGGATGATGATTCAAACCCTCAGCAAAATGGGGGAGTTGAAGAGGTTGATTTCAGTCAGCCTATTACTATTACTTTACCGGACGGTGTGGGGCTATATGACCCTAATAATATGTTTACCGACAACGGCGATAACACATACACCTATAACGGGACAGAAGCAGGGTTTGCCGCTGCGCTTGCAGGTATTGGCGTTGAGCCAATTGAGGACCAATCAGGAACTGATATTGATATTCAAATAACGGCAACCATAGTTGATACCGCACAATTAAGTACAGGTACAGCTACAGCTACAACGCAAGTTACTAATACAATTAGTATTGCAGTAGAGGCGGTAACCGATGAAGCCGTATTAACAGTGGCAGATGCACAAGGGAGCGAAGATGCCGATATAGCATTAGCAGGCTTAAGCGCGCTTCTAAAAGATGATGACGGCTCTGAAACTATATCAATTACTATTTCGGGCGTACCAAAAGATGCCGTACTAAAAGACGCTGATGGTAATTTACTTGTTAATAACGGTAAAGACGGTGGCACCTTTAATGGTGAAGACACCACAAGCTGGACCGTAACTGCAGAGCAATTAGCTGGTTTAATTATTGTACCGCCGCTTGATTTTAGTGGTGAGTTTGAATTAACCCTAAATGCGCTAACACAAGACGAATCACCTGGTGAAATTGTACAAACCTCAGCCTCGTTTATGGTTGTAGTAAACCCAGAAGCCGACGCATTGGATTTTTCTAAGCAGCCGTTTGAAAGCTACGACGGGCAAGAAGATGACACTATAACTATTGACCTTGAAGCATTTAGTGAAGAGGCTGATGGCTCAGAGACAATTCAGTTAACGGTTAATATAGCAGCCGATTCGGACAGTAGTGCTCTTGAGTATATTGACGGCGAAGCGTTTATTACTATTGGGAGTGAAACTGTATTCTTTACCAGTGATGGTAATGGCGGCTTTAGCGCAACAATTACAAGCGATAGCAGCTCAATAGAAAACTTTGACTTTAATGCCGGTGGTCTTGCGTTTGGTACATTGAACATGAGTGTCGATGTAGCAACAGTTGATAGCG
Organism: Pseudoalteromonas sp. Angola-7; assembly: GCF_028599255.1. Classification (NCBI taxonomy): domain Bacteria; kingdom Pseudomonadati; phylum Pseudomonadota; class Gammaproteobacteria; order Alteromonadales; family Pseudoalteromonadaceae; genus Pseudoalteromonas; species Pseudoalteromonas sp. Angola-7. The sequence goes on along the minus strand of NZ_JAQREL010000003.1, from coordinate 227,173 downwards.
CAGAAATTAATGGCGAAACAGTAACAAGTATGGGTGATACACAATCATCAGAGTTTATTATTGAGTTAGAGCCTCAAGCTGATGCGCCTGTATGGACTGCCGCAAATGATGTTACAAGTAATTCAACCAACAATATTGCCCTAAACTTAGATGCAGACTTGCAAAACCCTGCAGCAGATGAAACCGGCTATATTGAAATTACCGGCTTACCTGATGGATACAGCTTTAACTTTGGAGAAAAAGTAGGTGAGACGTGGACCGTTGATATTGCTGATATTGAAGCTCTCGAAATTATTGACGCCGATGCAGGTGATAGCTTCACGCTAACGCTCAATGCGTTTTCTACACTTAACGGTGAGACTCAACAAGCTCCCACCGAAGAGGTGGATGTGACAATTTCAGCTTCAGCAAGTAACACTTCAAGCTCAAGCGGCGCACAAGCTCAATCATTTAGTGAGGGCTCAAGTGGAGGTGACACTGCTTTCGCTCAAAGTATGAATGAAGCGACAGAGGGTGACCAAACTTAATGAAGTTAATTCTAAATAGAGATCAAATGTTGGCACTCGGTAAGCATATTGCCGATGCCTTGCATTTGCGTCATCAAAGCGACAACTTGTTACTTGGTTTACCAAGTAATGAGTTTTCGGCGCATCATTTAGAGCAAGCATTAAGTAACATTAATGTAAGTGCTCAACTACAAACTACGCCTAAACATTATGCTTATCCCGCTTTGGTACTCGATAAAGATGGTTTTTTCTGGCTTTTTGAAAACAGCGGTAAAAGTACGTTTAGCTCACAAGATGATGCAAATCCCAAGCAGTTAACAGACATAGATATAGAGCTTATATGGTACTTATCGCACGATAATGTAACCGATGAACGCTCTGAAAAACTCCACACCCGTATTCCAAGCTGGCTAAGGCCTGCGTGGGATCAGGTAAAGCCATTTTATAACTCATTATTATTGGCCTCACTAACTGTGAATTTGCTCGCTTTAGTGGTGCCATTGTTTACCATGAATGTGTATGACCGTGTTGTGCCAAACGCAGCTATGGATACGTTATGGGTGTTAGCAACGGGTGCAACAATAGCGATTGTATTTGACTGGCTTTTAAAACAAGCGCGAGGGCATTTGACTGATGCCGCAGGCAGGCAAATTGATTTACGTATTAGCAGTATGCTGTACGCTAAAGTACTCGGTATGAGGCTAGAGCAGCGCCCAGCTTCTTCTGGTGCTTATGCAAAGCAAGTACAAGATTTTGATAGCGTAAGGGAATTTATCACCTCTGCAACCTTGGTCTCTGTTATTGATTTACCCTTTACCTTATTGTTTTTAGCTTTAATTTTTTGGCTTGGGGGATTAATTGTACTTATTCCTGTAGCCGTGCTTAGTATTGTTATTATTACAAGTGTTGTACTCCAAGCTAGATTAAATGAAAGCGTAGAGCAGGCATCTAAGCTATCTACCCAGCGTCAAGCGTATCTAATTGAAAATTTAAACCAACTTGTTGAGCTTAAGCAAATGAATGGCCAAGCAGGGGCACAACAAAAACTTGAGCAAACACTCGCACAAATGGTTGATTGGCAAAATAAATCACGTCACAGTGCAACAACTCTAACGCATACCGTTTCTAGCCTCAGCCAATTTACCAGTATTGGATTAATCGTTTTCGGTGTGTACTTAATTAGTAATGGCGATATTAGTATGGGCGCACTGATTGCTATTGTTATGTTAAGTGGGCGTGCATCAGGGTCAATATCGTCGTTGGCTGGGCTTGTTTTAAAGTACAAGCAAACTCAAACGGCTATTGAGTCCGTTAAAAATATAATGGCGTTAGAGCAAGAGCAGCAAAGCGGTGAAAGTACTATTGATGCAACGTTAAGTGGCAATATTACAGCTCGTTATTTAAGTTTTCAATATCATGAGCAAGAGCTCGAAGCTATTCATAATATTAATTTTGAAATAAAGCCAGGTGAAAAAATAGGCTTATATGGACGAGCAGGGTCAGGTAAGTCAACCTTGTTAGCTATTATTGCTGGCCAGTTCCGAGCAACCTCAGGGCAGCTTTTAATAGACGATATAGATATAAAGCATTGGTCTTTGAGTGCACTGCGCAGACAAAGTGGCTGGGTAGCACAAAGCCCAAGCCTATTTTACGGCACCGTGCTTGAAAATATCACATTAGGTGCTCAAAACATAAACCCGACTGAACTCACCAAAGCGCTTGTTCAATCTGGCGTAAGCCGCTTTATTGATCGTTTAGAATCGGGGCTTGAAACCCAAGTGGGCGAATTTGGCCGATTTTTATCTGGCGGCCAACGCCAAGCTGTTTGTATTGCACGAGCGCTTCTACAAAGTAATAACGCCTTACTTCTGTTAGATGAGCCTTCTTCAGCTATGGATGAAGGGCACGAAAAACTATTAATAAAAACCCTAAAAGAGCGCACCGAAACTGTGGTTATTTCTAGCCACCGTAAAGAAATGCTCTCAATTTGCGACAGAATTTTTGTTATAGACCATGGCCGATTAAAAAGTATAGAAACCCCAAAATCATTATTTAGCGAAAAAGTATCGGGCGGCGTAAAACTGGTGAGTAAAAAAGTGACGCGAGTAAGTAATGCCAATAGTGGGAGCGTGTCTAAATAATGGCTGATTTATATATGGGGCAGCTGCAAGCTGCAAAGCAAGCTAAGCGGTTGGTTATTATTGTTTTTATTTTGCTGTTTTCAGTCGTTTTGTGGGCCAAGTTTGCTAAGCTAGAAGAGGTAATTATTGGACAAGGCACTGTTATTCCTGTTCAGCGTGTACAAACAATAGAAAACCTCGACGGTGGCATATTAAAAGAAGTACTTGTACATGAGGGACAGTTAGTTGAAGTGGGCGACCCATTGCTTTTAATTGATGAAACTCGCTTTGCCGCAGCATTTGCTGAATCAAGCCAAGAGCGAGAGTCTTTACTCGCAAGGCGTAACCGCCTGTTAACAGAACTTAAAAGTGTTGAACTTGATGATAAAAGTAGTTTTGGAGCCACAATTCAGCGCCTAGAAATACCACGAAAAGGCGTGTCGCCAGAAGTATATAGGCAAGCCTATAACACTTACACATCTCGTTTAACTCAGCTCGAGTCACAATTACAGCAGCGTACGCAAAGCTTATTGCAACAAGAGCAGGCAAGTAATGAACAACTGGCTAATATTTCAGCGTTAAAGCAAAGCTTAAAGCTTACGAGCAGAGAGGTAGAGTTAACACAAAGCGCAGTAGATGCTGGAGCCGTTGCTGAAATGGAACTGGTTAAGTTACAACGCGATGAAATCGCAATGAAAGGTGAACTAAACCAAGCTACGGCACTGCTACAGCAGCTTAGAGCAGCCAAAAGCCAGGTACTTGAAGAGCGCAAAGCGATTGTATTTGATTATTTAGCCGATACACAAAATCAGTTAGATGAAGTGAGTAATGAACTGGCCAAAATTTCACAAAGTAGTAAAGCGCTTGAGGACAGGCTGTTAAAAGCACAGGTAAGAGCGCCTGTAAGAGGAACGGTTAAAAATATAGTCTCGCGTTCTATCGGCAGTGTCATCGACCCTGGTGAAGTTATGATGGAGATTGTCCCTCAAAATGATCAGCTCTTAATTGACACTAAAGTACAGCCTAAGGACATTGGCTTTATAAGAGTGGGTATGCCAGCAAAGGTAAAATTTACTGCATATGATTTTGTTATATACGGAGGTTTAGAAGGTGAGGTCACATACATTAGTGCGGATGCGCAATATTTAGAAGATGGCACCGCTTATTACCAAGCTTTTATAAAAACCACCGTAAGTCAGATTGCTCAGCAGCCTATCATACCGGGTATGCAAACTCAGGTAGATATAATTACTGGGAAAAAAACTGTTTTAGATTACTGGTTAAAACCTTTGCTAAGAGCAAAGGCAAATGCCATGCGTGAACCATAATAGGAATATTAAATGCGAATTATAGGATTACTCTCTGTTTTAGCTTTAACACCAGGGTATGCAAGTGCTCTTACATTAGAGCAGTCGGTAGCAGAAACATTAAATACAAACCCTCGCTTAATGCAAAAGTATGCGAGCTTTGAAGCTAAGTATCGTGATAAACGCAGTGCATTTAGTGAGTACTTACCACAAATACGGTTATATGCGGCCTATGGCTATGAGCATGTGAATTATAAATCGGGCAGCGAATTTGATACTGAGCTCGACCGCCGAGAATTGGGCTTAAAAATTACACAAATGCTGTTTGATGGTTTTAGCACTTCTTCTGAGGTGGCTAGATTAGATAACGAAGCACGCGCCGATCAACTCGGTTTGATCTCTGAGGCAGAAAATATCAGCCTTGAAGTTGTTCAAGTCTATTTAGATTTATTAAAAGCAATTGAATTAATTGAATTGTCTGAAAAAAATATCGAAATACATAAAAAGATTTTAAGTGATATTGAGCAGCGCCACCAACGTGGTTTATCAAGTGATGCCGATGTAGCTCAAGTGCAATCACGTTTAGCAACATCGCAGTCTGGTTATCTAGCAGCTAAAAATAATTTATTAGACATACAAGCAAATTATTATGATTTAGTAGGCAAGTATCCTGAGGATCTCGTTATCCCTAAAGCGGATGCACATTACCTACCTGACTCTTTAGAAGAGGCGATGAGAATTGCAAAAAGTTCTCACCCTGAAATAGCTGCCGCTATTTACGATATTCAAGCGGCGAATAAGCAAATACAACGTGAAAAAAGCGGTTACTGGCCTAAAGTGAGTTTAGAGCTTGATGTTGCAGATAACCGAGATATATCAGGATCGCCTGGGCGAGATGACAATGGCCGTATAATGCTAACTATGAGTTACGATTTATACAGCGGCGGTAAAACTAATGCTGATACTGATGCCGCAAAATGGCGCTATCAAGAAGCTGTAGCTGTAAAAGATTCAACCCACAGACAGGTCAAAGAGGCTACTAGCTTCGCGTGGAATGCTTATGTGTTTTTAGACGAGCAAAAGAAGTTTTATCAGGAAAACGTTGGTTATGCTGAAGTGGCACAACAAGGTTACGAAAGACAATTTGGCTTAGGGCGTCGTTCATTATTAGATGTACTTGATTCGCAAATTGAATTATTCACAGCAAGAAGAAACTATATTGAATCAGCGTATGATCAACGTATTGCAAGTTACAGACTAATTAATGCAACGGGTCGTTTAGTGAGTGCCTTAAAAGTAGATAAGCCAGACTCTTGGCAGCTTGGAGATAGATAATAATGAAAAAAATAGCTTTATTAAGTGCCGCTTTACTTTTAACAGCCTGTGCTACTGAGCCAGGTCCGTACGAGCAAAAATTACAGTCTAATGATTTGCTTGATCAAGACCAAGATGGGGTTATTAACGAGCGCGATAAATGTGCAGACACACCCTTTAAAGCAGTAACAGATAACGACGGTTGCCCGCTTGAGGAAAACATAAGCACAACTCGTGGGGTGGTAATTAACTTTGAATTTGATAAGCATGCACTTACTACTGATGCAAAGCAAAAAGTAGCCGAGTTTGCTCGCTCTATTGAAAATTCACCACTACTGAGTGTTATTTTAATAGGCGATACCAGTAAAAAGGGCTCACTTGAATACAACCGAAAGCTAGCGTTAAAACGTATTGAAACGGTTAAATCAGCACTGCTTGCGCTTAATGTGAGCGAAGAGCAAATTTCGCAACAAACGTTTATCGAAACTAAAAAAATTCCGACAGAGCTACAAGGCCGAGAAACGCGTGTTATTGCTTTAGTTGAAGGTGAGCAGTCTAGCGTTATGCAAATGCAGTTTGACGTATATAACTCAACCATTTAAATAGCGCACAACAATGGATAATAGCCCGTTTTATAACGGGCTTTTTTATGCTTAAGCGTACCTTAATACTCTTACTATACACTGTGCTTACAATGGCAAATTATTAAGGGATTTACATGGCTATTCAAAAAAAACTAAAAGAAAAAACACGGCACTTTATAGATTCTAAACATATGCTAACAGGCATTACCGTAGCGTCGTTTTTAGAATCTACGATAGTCCCTATTCCGCTTGAAGCAGTGCTTGTGCCTCTTATGCAAGCACGTCGTGAAAAGCTTTGGTTAATAGCGCTTATGGCAACAGTTGGGTGCGTGATTGGTGCTTTATTTGGTTATGCGCTGGGTTATTACCTATTTGACGCTATAGGTGACTGGGTTATTGAAATGTTTTCAAGCCAAGAGCAATTTGAAAATGTTAAGCAGCAAATGCAAAGCCAAGGTTTTTGGTTTGTAATGACGCTGGGAATTGTGCCCATTCCGTTTCAAATTGCGATGCTTGCCGCTGGGGCTACAAAATACTCTATTGGTTTGTTTTTATTAGCCTCAGGTATTGCTCGTTCAATTCGCTATTTTAGTTTAGCCGTTGTTGTATATTACGCAGGTAATAAAGCCGAGCAAATAATCAGTAAACACAAAACTAAAGCAATGATTGCTATTACTATTTTAATATTAGCTTTATGGGGCCTTAGCACTTTAATATAGTTTTATACTTAGTTGTTATAAGTAAGCTGCTCAGCGCGACTAAAACTGTGTGGACACTAATGCAAATGTGGGTTTTTAGCTTTGCATTGTATTTGTGTCTGCTTTGCTCAACTCTTTGTATTCAAGGTGGTGAAATAACCCTGCAAGTACAGGGTAAGTTAACCTTTTATAACGGTTTTTTCTGGTGTGCTATAGTTTGTTAATAACGCATTAAAAAGCGCCACCCTATGATTGAAACTGTAAAACTTACCGTTAGGCTGTCTAACTTTTATAAAATGAGTTGGATAAACAAGGCGGTAAGTATAGCGTTACTGCTCTACATTATTGTTTTCTCACTTTATGCTTTAAATACTTTCCCCCCTTTAGATGTGCAAAATAACGTGTATGGTTTTACTACCGATTTTTGCAATCTCATCGTGCTCGTATTTTTATTTTGGATAGTGCAATGCTCTGAGCTTTCAAAACAAGCGTACGTGTTTTCTACTTTAGGTTTATTGCTATGGAGTATGGGTACAACGGCTGATGTAATAGATGAATTAGTTGTGCAGCCTTATTGGATGAGTGTTTATTTTGAAGACTTATGCAGAACCATGGGAATGCTTTTTACCGCCTATGGGTTATTTAAGACCATGCGTTTTGTACAAAGTATACATAACCGTTTAGCGCACGAGTTGATAACGGACGATCTTACACAAGTACATAATAGACGCTATTTTTATCGGCATGTTAAAACTGCCCCTAGTACGCCTTACGTTATTTTAATTATAGATATTGATCATTTTAAGGCTATTAATGATGAGTTTGGCCATGATGAGGGTGACTTAGTACTACAGCAGTTAGCTACTAAGTATAATAGTGCATTTGTTAATAATGCAGTATTTGCTCGTTTAGGCGGTGAGGAGTTTGGCGGCTATTTGCCTACCGGTAATATAAGCCAAGCGGCTGAATTTTGTGGGCAACTAATAGACATTGCACACAATATTAAAGTTAAACAGGTCAAACAGCTTAGTGTAAGTATTGGTATGGCGCTGCAAAGCGCTAACGAGCCCCTCGACAAGGTAATGAAGCGGGCAGACATGGCTTTATACGTTGCTAAAAATAATGGCCGAGATCAATATAAAATAGCCCCTTAAGCTTTCTACGCAAATATCCTTATTATTTGCACATTTATTACACTTTTAAACGTTTTCGTAAAGAACTGTCAGCGAGGGTAATACTTTGTAAACTATGAAATTAAAATGCAGCAAAGAAGTCATAATAGTGATTTTAATAATAAGGAAACTTTAATGACCAACTCTCTGTTGAAAGCTGCTTTACCTCTAAGTTTAATGTCTATTTTAGTTGGTTGTGGCGGCAGCGACGGCTCAAGTGATACAGGCTACGTACAATTATATAACGGCTCATATAACAGCCCATATACGCGTTTATTTGTAGACGAAACTGAGCGCTCAGGCACTGATTTTGCTGATGTAACCACGCGTCATAATTACAGCACCGGCACTTACGATTTAAGCTTTGAATACTTAGATGCAAACGACAGCTACATTACAATTAGCGAACAAGAAGTATCAATCAAAGGTGACAAAACCGAACTAATTGTAATGAGCGGTAACTTTGACGAACCTACGTTCACAGAGCTAAGTGTGCCCATTTCAAGTGATACAGATGAGTTTAACTTAGGTTTTTACAATATCACCAGTGAAGACACTAGCTACGATATTTACCTAGCAACCGATGATGGCGTATTTGAAAGTGCTGAACTATTTACATCAACACAGTATTTAAGTGAGCTAGATTTACAAACCCTTGATGAGGGTTACTACACAATTTATATCACTGAGGCAGGTAGCACTGATGTAGTGTATGAGTCGGAGTCGGTTTATTTTTACGATGAAGAAAGCTACGTAGCCATGATCCGCCCAAGCTATGCAACAGAAGAAAACGGTATCACGCTCGATATTGTGACTGACAATAACTATGTTACAGCACTAAAGCACCAATCAGCGTTAGGCCAATTGCGCTTTATAAATACCGTTGACGATTACTCGCCAGTTAGCTTTAGCACGACCCGTGGCACCACAGTTAACGATACCAATACGGTCGCAAGCGATACCTACACCGATTACGTTGAGCTTTCGCCAAACAGTTACAGCGTTGCAATGTACGACGAAGAGGGCACTAAGCTTGCCGATAACTTTTTAATGACCCTAGAGCGCGAGCAAAGTGCGGTAGGCGTTTTTTACAACGATGTCGATAATGGTTTACGCATGATGAGTGTTGAGGAAAACCTAACACCTAGCAGCTACAGCCATACTATTTCGGTTGTTAACCTAATTGAAAGCTACGCAGGGCAAACAGTAAGCGAAGTTGACGTGTACTTTACCTTAAATGGTGAAACTGTTGATGACGCCACCAATGTAATTGATGGCTTAGATAGATACGATCAAGAAGAAATTGATGTAGATGATGAAGCTTACACTGTGTATGCCGTATACGAAGATAACGGCCAACAAATAGTGTTAATTCAACAAAGCGATATAGATTTTACCGAAGAAGGTAACTATATCTTAATTTTAGAGCACGATGAGACAACCAGTTCAGGCTTTAAAATGAGTGTAACGCGCACAATTACAGACAGCGTAGAATAAGTAACATGTAACACGTTCTAGAAAGTAAAAGCCCTAAGCATTATTGTTTGGGGCTTTTTTTTGCCTGGCTGTAGCGTGATTTTGTTTACAATAAATAAACCCATATATAAGCAGATTGCTATAACTTTTAAAAATTTTAGGTACACTCATAACATAATAAATAAAAAGAGCGTGCCATGGATGAGTTTTTAGGAATAGTGGGTTTATTTGCATTTGCAATAATGGCCGGTGCTATTTGCGGTATTGTCGCAATTGCACAACTTAGTAATTTAAAGCAAGAAATTGCCCAATTAAAAGCAAAAGTACTTAGTTTAGAATTAGCTAACAACGCACAAAGCCACGGTGAAAACGCCGATAAAAGCACCAATTGCTCCACAGCTGAACATGCGTACACGGCTCAAGCAAATAGCAATGAGGCGACTTTTAATCAAGTTAGCCCTAATCAATCCAATCAGCCAAGTCAGCCTCGTGACCAGGTAAAAACGCCAGCTTCAGCAATAAAGCCTCCCGGTAATGCTTCTGCCAATAAACATAAGCAAGGCAGTAAAAATCTCAAACCCACACTTGTTACTTCTTTTTTTGAAAAATTGCGTAGCGACTTTGAACAAAACTGGATGACCTGGATAGGCGCAATCGCATTGGCGCTAGGCGGTATATTTTTAGCAAAGTACAGTTTAGAAGCCGGGTTGCTCTCTCCTGCAATGCGATTAACCCTAGGCGGTTTATTTGGTGGTGGCTTAATTGCAGCCGCAGCTTATATGCATTACAAAAATAGTGTATTTGAAGGGTTTAATAACTATATACCTGCAGCGCTTGCCAGCGGGGGTTTTATTACGTGCTTTGCACTGACCTTATTAGCGTATAGCAGCTATAACATGATCAGCCCTTTAACAACATTTGTTGTCCTTGGGGTTATTGCCATCAGTGCGAGCGCTATGGCAATAATGCTTGGCCCAGTATTAGCCGTACTAGGTATTATTGGTGCTTATTGTGTCCCCGTGCTGATTAATACCGGCAGCAATAATTTATTTGCGCTTTATATGTACATTGGGTTTGTGAGCTTATCTGCTGCGCTGGTCGCGTATAAAGTACAGCGTGCATGGCTGTGGTATTTACTTTGGGCGGGGCATTTGAGCTGGTATGTTGTTGGCTTTACTTTAGCTAACAGCAGCACCATTTGGCTTATGGGCACGTATGGGCTATTAAGTATTATTGGTTTAATTGCCGTGCCACGCTTGGGGTTAAAACTTGCGGTGGTTGAAACTCGCCCACATAGTTTAAAGCGCCTAATAAGCGCACTCCCTAGTAACCCTTTAATGCTTGCCTGTATTGTCCCTTTGTTACTGGCTATGCTTTTTGATAGTACTAACTACTTACAGTGGCAAATAATAAATGCGTTTAGCATATTAACATTGCTGTTTTTAGTGCTTAAAAATAGCCGCTGGGATTTATGGCAAGGGGTGGCGATGTTAATAGCAGTACTCTGGCTATTAAGCACGCCTTCTTATTATGCTGATTATTCTGACTCGCTATTTATATTTAGGCACCAATATGGTGGCGCTATCTTTTTAGGGTTAGCGCTCAGCGTATATGGGCTTTATTTTGGTATAAAGTGGCAACCTAAACGATTGACTTTTCATATTACTGCCTCGTTTAGCGTATTTATAATGATTGCCACCTTATACGCTATAATCCCAAACCATGCGTTGGCCACAGCCTATCCATTGTGGGCAGTGATACTACTTACAAGTAGCGCCATTTTAATTAAGTGTGCAATAGGTGGCGCAACGCTTTTTCAGCGCTTTACATATTGGGTGGGGGCAAATGCCAACATCACGCTTGCTATTACTATGTTATTAAATGACAGCGGGCTAACCATTGCACTGGCTATTCAAGTTTTACTTATTAGCGTGTTAATAAACCGCTATCGGGTGCCTATGCCACATTGGCCAATTAAAGCGCTGGTGGCTGCATTACTACTTCGCCTTACACTGTCACCGTGGACCCCAAGTTACGAGGCGCTTAGTGTATTGGGTGTACACTGGAGCTTAGTAGTTTATCCTTTGTGTGTGGTGTTATTTTATACTGCAGCCAAATGCTTTAACGCATCGCAGTTAAAAGTTTGGCTTGAAGGCGCAGCGCTGCATTGCTTGGCGTTATTTATTACCACCGAAACCAGCTATCAACTGGTAGGGCACTATCCGCAGTTTGATTCTTTGAGCTTTTACGAACAAGCTTTACTCACCTGTAATTGGCTTGCGCTGGGTTGTGTATATTTACACCGTGCTCGTATTGCCGGTAGCTTAGCTAAATTATACCAAGTGGCAGGCATGGCATTAGCAGGTGCTGCGGGTGTTACTGCACTGAGCATCTTACTAAACGCCAACCCATTTTTAAGCTCTATTTATATTGGCGAATATTTTGTATTTAATTGGCTATTTTTGCTTTGGTTAGTGCCTGCGGGTCTCGTGCTTTGGCTTTATACGTTAATTAAGCCGCTGTATACAAAAGCTGCGCCATCTATACTCACAGTAGCGGGTGTATTGAGTGTATTGGCAATTAATGGCTTTATACGCCAATACTGGCAAGGCCCTTATATTTACTTATCAACAGGTGCAAGCAACGCGGAGCTTTATAGCTACTCGGTTATTTGGCTTGTGTTAGGGGCTATTACTGTGGTGTTAGGGCATTTAAAAAATCAGCTATTAATCCAAAAAATAGGGTTAGGATTATTGGCAGCCGTTATTTTAAAAGTATTCTTAGTGGACATGGCTAATTTAACGGGACTTTTAAAAGCGCTGTCGTTTATTGGCTTAGGCTTGTCGTTAGTGGGGCTTAGTTGGTTATTTCAAAAACTGCGAAGCCAAGCCAAACCAGCCTAATAATTAAGGGTTCCAACGCTTTGTTAAGCACATAAATAAGCCCAGCTAATGCTGGGCTTATTTTTTGCTGCTAATTGGCTATTACGTGCTGTGATTAAGCAGTGCTTTTAGCTTACCAGGCTTAATCGGCTTACTTAAATAATGAATATTAGCCGCTTTGGTTTCTTGTTTAAGCTCGGTGTCGCGTACGGCGGTTATAAGTATGGCGGGCACTTCGCTTTGCCATGTATCACGCAGTGTTTTTATAAGCGAAATACCATCGCAATCATTACCTAATTGGTAATCCATTAAAATCACATCGGGCGCTGCGTGCTGTTTAGCGTGCGCGAGTACTTTATTTACATCGTCAAACAAGGTGTAATTGGCTTGCCATTTTTTAAGTAAACTGGCCATTGCTGCTAGGTTTTCGGGGTCATCGTCTACCGCGACTATGTTAATCGCGGCGCGGTTTTCTACTAAGCTGCTGGCCGTTGCTTTTTGTTGTACAAACTGCGCATCTCCATAGGGTACTTCAATACTAAAGCGGCTCCCTTTACCGGGCTCTGAGTGCACATCAAGCTCTAAGCTAAGTAAATCGGCCATACGTTTTACAACGCCAAGCCCTAAACCAACGCCTTTGTTATCACCGGCTTCTATACGGTAAAAGTCGTTAAATATTTTAGCTTGTTCTATTTGGCTAATACCTGGGCCGGTGTCCCATACTTCTATACGTAAATTATGTTTACGGTTTCTGCATGCTATTAATACTCGCCCTGTTTCGGTGTATTTAACCGCATTAGACACCAAGTTTTGTATAATTCGGCGCAAGTAGGTAATGTCGCTATGCACAATTTGTGCGTTTGAACGCACGGTTAGTTTTAAGCCTTTATCGCTTGATAAAATAGCGTACTCGCTTTGCAGTGGCATAAGTATATCGTTTATACAAAAGTGCCGAGGGGTTGGGGTCATTGCGCCTTGCTCTAACTTGGCAATTTCTAGTAAGGCTGACATTAAATGCACGGTTGAGTCTAAACTGTGGCCAAGCTTATTAAAGCTATTTTGGTTAGTTGTATCAAGCTGCTTTTCATCAATGGCTGCAAGGTATAAACGCGCCGCGTTAAGGGGCTGTAAAATATCGTGGCTAGCCAGTGCTAAAAATCGCGTTTTACTGTCGTTGGCTTGCTCTGCTTCGCGCTTGGCTAAAGTAAGTGCTTGCTCTGTTTTTACTCGGCTATCTATTTGTGCTTGTAAGTCTTTATTAATGGTTTGCACTTCTTGGGTTCGCGCTTCAATGCGGTTTTCAAGATCCATGTTAATTTCTTCAAGCGCATTTTGCGTACTTATATGGTTTGTAATGTCTGAAAAACTCGTTACAAAGCCGCCATCGGGTAGGGGGTTACCTATCATTTCGTACACTTGGCCATTACGGCGGTGGCGAATAAAGTGATGCGAGCTACCATTTTTTAAATGCTGAACGCGTTTTTCTACTTGGCGTTCTATTTCGCCTGGGCCACATTCACCGCGTACTGCGTTGTACCTTATTATATCTTCAATGGGTTGCCCCACTTCTAAAAAGCCGTCGGGGTAGCCAAACATTTGGCTGTAGCGCTTATTCCATGCTACCAGTTTTAAATCTTTATCGACCACCGAAATACCATGGCTTAAGTTTTCGAGCGAGGTATACAGCAGGTTTTGGTTAAACTGCAATGCTTGTGTGGTTTCGTCAAAAAAGTTAACCACCTCTTCAAAGGCCATACGTTTACCCGATGAAACCGTACGGATTAGCGCCTGCGCCGAAGACGCCCCTAACACCCCAGTTAACGCACGCTCGCAGTAGGCTATAAATTCGGGCTCGGGGTGGGCATTATTGTCACTTAGCTGGTGCGAAAGTGAAAAGTGCGCCAGTACTTGTTGGCTACGCTGAATACCTAAAAAGGTTTGCAGCAGTATTTTAAAGTCGTAAACCGTGGCTTTAACATTTTTGTTTAAGCGGCGCGATAAAATAGCCTGATCTTTAGGGTTAACAAATGCAGCCGCCTGAATTTTGTCTATCAAGCGCTCTTCTGCCCCTAACGAAAAGCTAATATAACAACCAATATTAGCAAATAAGGCAATCAGAGTGCCGCGTGTAATAAGTGTTTGCTGAAGCTCGCTATCAAGAGCGCTGCCGGCATCTAAAATTGGCATCATTAAAAATAATACCCAACAAATAAAACCCGCTAATAGCCCCGCATATACACCATAAGCATGGCCTTTTCGCCAGTAAAGCCCGCCCACAATAGCTGGGAGCAGCTGCGTTACTAACGAAAATGCCACCAGCCCCATGCTGGCCAGCGCACTACCATGGCCAAACCATTGCTGATAAAAATAAGCCAATATAAGTATGCCGGCTATGGTAAAGCGCCTGACTAATAAAATTTGCGATTTATAACTGCTGGTAATTAAGTTGCGCTTAAATTTACGGCGTAGCAGAAGCGGTAGCACTACATCGTTAGAGATCATGGTGCTAAGCGTAAGTGTGGCCACCACTATCATAGCGGTGGCTGCGGAAAGCCCGCCAATAAATACAAAGGTACTTAAAAAAGCTTGGTCGTGAATAAGCGGTAGCGCTAATACAAAGCTGTCGGGTGAAAAACTGCTACCAATACTTGGGTGAATTGCGGCAGTAGCAATAGGAATTATCATCGCAGCGGTGAGTAATAAATACAGCGGAAAAGCCCAGCGAGCAGTAAATAAATGGCGTTTGTCTTGGTTATCTACCACGGTGACATGAAATTGTCGTGGTAAACAAATTATGGCCGCGGCAGCCATAAGTGACTGGCCAATAAAGTTAAAACTAAAAAAGTTAAAGTTGCCCCAGTGTTGCCAAATCGACTCTGTGACTTTATCGCCGCTAAGGGTGGGTAAATTAAATAAGGTGTACAAGGCTAAGCCAGCGACGGCAATAAGCGCAATCAGCTTTATCATTGACTCAAAGGCGACTGCTAGCATAAGCCCAGAGCGGTATTCGGTAACATCTACCTTACGGGTACCAAAAAATATTGCAAACAGCGCCATAATTAACGTGGCGG
The DNA here is from genome assembly GCF_028599255.1 of Pseudoalteromonas sp. Angola-7. Taxonomy (NCBI): domain Bacteria; kingdom Pseudomonadati; phylum Pseudomonadota; class Gammaproteobacteria; order Alteromonadales; family Pseudoalteromonadaceae; genus Pseudoalteromonas; species Pseudoalteromonas sp. Angola-7. Next base: position 212,043 of record NZ_JAQREL010000003.1, on the reverse strand, counting down.
TGAGGGTAAGCATTTCGCCAGATATTTGATTGCTGTTTTGCAAAAGCAAAAAGCTAGTACTGAGTGCTTTTAACTGCAGCGCAATATAGGGAATGGTAGCAAGTAGGGCAATAACAGTGACCAGTATTGCACTGGTTTGACGTTTACCGTAGCGGGCAGAAATAAAATCGGCAATGGTAGTAATGTTTTGTTTTTTACTTACTAATACCAGTTTGCGTAAAAAGCCTTGGCCAAAAAAGAACAACAATGAAGGCCCCAATAAAATGGGTAAATAGCTCCAACTACTGGTGGCAGCGGTACCAACCGAACCATAGTACGTCCACGAAGTACAATAAATCCCTAACGATAATGAATACACAAAAGGATGATGGCTAATCCGTTTAGCAAGTGGTGTTGTTTTATCGCCCCAATTAGCAAGCCAAAACAGCACCCCAATATAGCCTAATGCTACAAAAATCAGTACAGCAGTCATGTTGTTATTAAACCTTATTATTTATACCCACACACAATACCAGAGATAACTTTAAGTGTGCGTGCACAATTTTATGCAAAATATTAACGTTGTTTTTATTGTATTGATTTTAAATGATTATTTTTATTTCTGGTGATTTATTAGACTAATGTCGCACTTTTACACAAAGCCACTTAAATTTTGCCATTAACGCCCTTTGTTAAAAGCTAACTTACTGAAAATTATGTGTAATTGTATTTTTAAATACAATTACATTTGCAGTTTACGTAAACGTTAACAGGCTGTTACGACTATGGTCTCACTTCACTCTTCACGCCGCGTTGCTAAATTAATAACCGACTATAAAAAAACCACTCATTGCAATTATGCAATGCTTAAAGGGGAAAATAAAAATGGCTTTTAAAGATGAAGAACAAGCAAAAGCTTATTGGGCAGAAAACATTTCACTACTGTTTAAGTTACTAGCAGTGTGGTTTGTGGTCTCATTTGGCTTTGGCATATTACTGGTAGATGTACTGAATGAAGTACGTTTTTTTGGGTTTAAACTTGGCTTCTGGTTTTCACAACAGGGCGCTATTTACACCTTTGTAGCTTTGATTTTTGTTTACGTTTTCAAAATGAACACGTTAGATAAAAAATACGGCGTAGACGAATAGGAGCTAGGTAATGGATGTTCAAACACTCACATTTATAATTGTTGGTTTAAGTTTTGCGCTTTATATCGGCATTGCAATTTGGGCGCGTGCAGGCTCTACAAATGAGTTTTACGTGGCAGGGGGCGGCGTACCTCCGCTAGCCAATGGTATGGCAACCGCAGCCGATTGGATGAGCGCAGCGTCGTTTATTTCAATGGCGGGTATTATTTCGTTTGCAGGTTACGATGGCGGTGTTTACTTAATGGGGTGGACTGGCGGCTATGTATTACTCGCTATGTGTTTAGCGCCTTACTTACGTAAATTTGGCAAATTCACTGTACCTGACTTTATAGGCGACCGTTACTACTCACAAACAGCACGTGTTGTTGCTATTTTGTGTGCCATCTTTATTTGTTTTACTTATATTGCTGGACAAATGCGTGGCGTAGGCGTGGTATTTTCGCGCTTTTTAGAAGTAGAAATTGAAACCGGTGTTTACATTGGAATGGTGATTGTATTCTTCTATGCGGTACTTGGCGGCATGAAAGGCATTACCTACACGCAAGTAGCGCAGTACTGTGTGCTTGTGTTTGCCTACCTTGTGCCCGCTATCTTTATTTCAATGATGATGACAGGCCACTTCTTCCCGCAAACCGGCTTTGGTGCCACATTGAGTGATGGCTCAGGCATGTATGTACTTGATAAGCTAGACGGGTTAAGCGCAGAGCTGGGCTTTGCACAATACACCGAAGGCTCTAAAAGTATGATTGACGTATTTGCTATTACCGGCGCTTTAATGGTGGGTACTGCAGGTTTACCGCATGTAATTGTTCGCTTTTTCACTGTACCTCGCGTTAAAGATACCCGTATTTCAGCAGCGTGGACATTGGTATTTATTGCTATTGTTTACACTACTGCACCGGCGGTTGCCTCGTTTGCACGCGTAAACATGATTGACACCATTAACGGTAAAGATGGTAGCGGTACAGAGTACGCTCAAGCACCAGCGTGGATCAAAAACTGGGAACGCACGGGTTTAATTACCTTTAATGATAAAAACGGCGACGGCAAAATGTTTTACACCGCCGGCAAGGTAGAAGACCCAACAAGCGCAAACGAAGTAAAAGTAGACCGCGATATTATGGTACTGGCTAACCCTGAAATTGCTGATTTACCAGCATGGGTAATCGCATTAGTAGCGGCCGGTGGTATTGCTGCTGCGCTTTCAACCACAGCAGGGTTATTGCTGGTTATTTCGACCTCAGTGTCGCACGATTTACTTAAACGCACCCTTAAACCCGACATAAGCGATAAACAAGAGCTACTCGCTGCACGGTTAGCCGCGATGATTGCCATTGTTATATCGGCTTACTTTGGGATTAACCCGCCAGGGTTTGTTGCATCGGTGGTCGCCTTTGCCTTTGGTTTAGCGGCGGCGAGTTTCTTCCCAGCAATTATTATGGGGATATTCTCTAAAACAATGAATAAAGAAGGCGCAATTGCTGGCATGGTGACCGGTATAGGCTTTACCGCTGCGTATATTATCTTCTTTAAATTTGTAAGCCCTGAGCTTAATAGCCCAGAAAATTGGTTCTTAGGTATTTCACCCGAAGGAATTGGCTTAGTGGGAATGATAATTAACTTTGTGGTTGCTGCAACCGTACTTAAATTAACAAAATCGACACCGCTTGAAATACAACAAATGGTGGAAGGTATTCGTAATCCTAAAGGGTCAGGTGAAGCACACGCACATTAATGCGCTAAGCCTACTTAAAAATAAAGCACCAAAAGCCCGACTTTAGTCGGGCTTTTTATTTGTTCAAATAATGAGTACATTAGGTTTTGTGTATACTTTTTAAGAGTACAGCAATGAGTGTAGAGCAGCAGGAAGTTGCCCAGTTTGTGTGTATGCAGGCGCCATTTAGCATGCTACACGACAGTGCGTGTGAGTATTTTGTAAGCCATATTGATAGTGTTTATTTAACCCGAGAAAACCAAGCGCAGTGGCTGCAAACGCAAACCCCCAAGCTTTTTTTAATTCGCTCTGGTTTATACGACCTAGTGGATGCAAAAGGCGATGTAGTGAAGCGTTTAGCGCAGGGGGATTACTTTGGCTATCCTTCTTTGTTAACCGGAGAGGCGATTCAAAATAGGTTACAGGTACAAAAAGAGGGCATAGTGTATATGCTTGCGCAAACGCATTTTGACTTTTTACGTCATCAATACAAACCGTTTGAGCAGTATTTTGTACGCGCGCACGCCAATCGTTTGCTTTCATCACATTATAAAAGTAAAAACGATAGCTGGTCTGAGCGCAGAATATCTGAGCTGATGACCCGCAACGCCATAACCTTAGCCCCCGATGCCAGTATTAGGCAAACCGCTAAAAAAATGAAAAAACACGGTGTATCGTCAATTATGATCACCGAACACGCCATTTTAGTTGGCGTAGTGACCGACCGCGACTTACGTAACCGTGTACTGGCCGATGAAGTCGATCCGCAAGATGCGGTTAGCAGCATAATGAGTGCAAAGCCTAAATTTATATTTGAAAACAATCGGGTGTTTTCTGCTTTGCATTTAATGCTTAAATACAATATTCATCATTTACCTGTACTTGATGAAAACCATAAGCCTTTGGGTATGCTTACCAGTACCGATTTACTGCGCCAGCAAAAAAGCGACCCTGTGCAGCTTATTGGCCGCATTTATAAAGCCCACAGCATTGCCGATTTAAAACGTTATGCGGGAGAAATCCCTGAGTTACTGCGTAGTTTTTCGTACAACATAGAAGACATATCGCTAATTGGTAAACTGCTCAGCGGCTTAACCGATGCACTCACCTCGCGCCTTATTCATTTATTTCAAGAAGAAAATGGCGCAGCCCCCACCAGCTTTTGCTTCATATGTTTTGGCTCGCAAGCACGCGAAGAGCAAACCCTACATTCAGATCAAGACAACGGCTTATTACTCCCAGATGATTTAAGCGAGCAACACCAAGCTTACTTTAAACACATGGGGGAGTTTGTATGTGAGCAGTTAGTAGAATGTGGCATTAGGCGTTGCCCCGGAAATATAATGGCCAGCAGCGATGAATGCAGAATGAGTGTAAGCCAGTGGTGCGAGCGCTTTTTTAAATGGATAAAAAGCCCAACCCCAAGCGCCATGCTTAACTGCAAAATATTTTTTGATTTGCGCTTTATAGAAGGCTCCAATGCCCTATACAGCGGCTTTTGCGAGCAGTTAAACAGAATATCGCGCGATGAGTTATTTTATGCTGCTATGGCAACCGATATAAGAGCCAGTTCAGTGCCTATTGGCTTGTTTAATAAACTTAAAACGCAAAAAAATGATAACAACCATAAGTACATTGATTTAAAAAAGCGTGGTGTGGTGATCATTAACGATATAGTTCGTTTATATGCGTTAAAAGCAGGTATAAAACGCGCCAATACCCAAGAGCGTTTAGATGCTTTACTTAAGCATTCACTGCTAAATAAAGACGATATTTATAATTTAAAAGATTGCTGGCGATTTTTAACTCAGTTGCGTTTTAGTACGCAAATAAACGAAGAAGGTTTGCCAAGTAACTGCATAAATCCTGATAAATTAAGTTCATTAGAGCGTCATCAGCTTAAAGAGGCTTTTTATTTAGTAAAACAAGCGCAGCAAGCCGCGGCGTTTAAATTTGCCCGTGGCAGTTTGTAATAAGAGGTAAGCGCTGTGGTAAAAAAATGGCTCAGTAAGTATATAAAAAGGCGTAATCTTTTAAGTCAAAATGCGTTAACGCAACGCTATTTAGTGATTGATTTAGAGCTTACTGGGCTTGATGTAAACCAGCATGAAATTGTCTCAGTAGCCTGGGTAAAAATAGATAACCAATGTATAAAAATGAGTGAGTCTCAGCATTTAATTAATAAAAACGTTAAACGCTTAGACCAAAGCCCTGTTTTTCACGGCATTGTAGAAGACACCGTTGCTAAAGGACAAAGCCTGCACACTATATTAACGCAGCTAAGCCGTGATTTTAGTGACCATATTTTGGTTTTTCATAACGCCATACTGGATTGGGGGTTTTTAAAAGCAGCCCTTAAAGGTTCCAATATAAACGCACAACCTAAGTTGATACTCGACACCCTCCACATAGAAAAAAAGCGCCTTATTTGCCAAGGCGCAGAAATAAAACAAGATGATTTAACCCTAAGTGCGTGTCGCAAACGTTATGAGTTACCAAGCTATCATTGCCATAACGCACTTACAGACGCACAGGCCACCGCCGAATTATTATTAGCCCAGTGCTACCAAATAAACCGTGGTAAAGAGCTAAAAGTGGGTGAGTTAACCTAGGTTGGCTGTAGAAGCGGCTTTATGCCGCGCGAGGTAAACTCTTGCTTACAATAAAGGGCAGTTTTCTTTTATTTTTACATGTATGATTATAGGTACGGTTACGTAATCATTATTTAACTAACTACTTTAAGGAACGACGTGAAACTCATTACCACTATTCTTCTAACCTTATTCCCTGTGATCGCTTTTGCTAATTCGAGCTTACCTGCCAATCGTCATATCTCAGTGCAAGGCACTGCTGAGGTATTAGTTGAGCCTGACATGGCTAAAATACTATTTAAGGTGAATAGTGTTAAAAAGGAGCCGAAAGCCGCCAATAACGCGCTTGAGAATAAAGTGAAGTTATTAATAGATGGGCTCAATCAATTTGAAATAAGCGCCGATGACGTAGTTGCCTCAAACGTTAAAATTGAAAAAACAGGAATGGATTATATTGAAACAGGACATCAAGCCCTTAGCGAATACGCAGCGATAAGAACGTTTGAAGTAAGGCTAAACAGTATTGAGCGTGTGAGCGATTTAACCGATTTTTTATTGAACCAAGAAGTAAATGCCATTCAAAATATTGCGTTTTTATCTTCAAAATCTGAGCAATTACAAGCGCAAGCCACACAGTTAGCAATTGAAGATGCAAAAATAAAAGCGGATTTACTTGCTGATTCATTCAATGCAAAAGTAGGTGAAGTACGCACTATTCGCTCAACTAAAAACAACTATGACAGTGGTTTTAGTACAGCCATAACCAAGATGCACAGGGCGCAGCATGATAATAACTCTTTTCCTCAAATACGTAGTAACGATTTACAGGCAACAATAAGCTTTAAATCATCCATAAACGTGGTGTTTGATTTAGAGATAACTGATTAAATTAATAATTTCATTTCAAATACATGTTCGTACTGTAAGCTAGTTTTATGTTTTTGATTAATTTGAAGGTAGCAGTATTATGAGCGATGAAAGCAACACGTTAAAAGCACAAACCGAGGCAAAAGTAGCAGCAGGGCGAAAAGGTAACCCTGATTTTATGAAAGGCGTTGATGAAACCATTGCTCAGGCAAAAGCGTTTCAAGAAGGGGCAAATGCACTTAATTTAGATCAAAATGCCCCACGCTTTGAACTGCCGAACCAGCACGGTGAGCAAGTTTTATTAGATGAGCTACTTGCAAAAGGGCCTGTGGTTATAACTTTTTATCGTGGTAGTTGGTGCCCTTATTGTAATTTACAGCTAAAAGCATTGCAGTCACGCCTAGCTGAAATTCACGCATTAGGCGCACAGCTGGTGGCTATTAGCCCACAAGCGCCCGATGGCTCAATGAGCGAAAACGACATACGTAATATGGATTTTGTTGTGCTGAGTGACCAAAATGCAGATGTAGCAGCAAGCTATGGCGTAGCGTGGCAAGTACCTGCATTTTTATTAGAGCATATGCGTGAAGACCGCGGCCTTGATTTAGAGTCACTTAATAACGGCAATGGCAGTATTTTACCTATCCCTGCCACGTTTGTTTTAGATAGCCAAGGTAAAGTGACGTGGCGCTATGTTGATGTTGATTACCGCACCCGCTCAGAGCCGCAAGATATAATTAATGCTTTAAAAGCACTACAGTAAGCAATAACGCAAGCTCGCTTTATGCCTAAAAACGTCTAATTTTTCTTATAAAAAAGTGACTGGCATTTTAACAGCGATCACTTCACCTTTTGCGCACATTACGTTATTTGCAGATAAAGTAATATCAACAATTACTTTATTATCTTTTACTTGGCTAAACTCGCCTACGAGCTCTAGTTGATTATCTATAGGTGTTGGCGCTAAATAATTAATATTTAAGGCCGCTGTAACAAAACGAATTGTAGGGACGCTGCCAATAGTTAAGTTATTTTTATAATGGACAACGGCTGCTGCGCTCCCTGTGCCATGGCAATCAATAAGAGAGGCCAATAAGCCACCATACACAAACCCAGGAATAGCGGTGTGGTAAGGCTTAGGCGTAAAGTGAGCTATTGTTTTACTTCCCTCATAGTTATCTAACCAGTAGCTTTTAAGCTGATGCCCATCGGGGTTACTTTTACCGCATCCATAACAATGGCTTAAGCTTTGTATGTAGCAGTCTTGAAAAGCGATTTTAGTCATATATTGCTCTTTTAGAGATAAAGGCTTTAAATTGCTGAGGCAGGTATTTTATTAGCAAACTCAAAGCCTTGTTGAAAATGAAACTAACACGTAGCTCTTAGATCGTCGATGACTTTGCCGTCATCGCTTAAAGTGCCGGGGCTCACAAGCTCAACACTACCACTTAACTTTGTATATATTTTTAAGTTTTTTGCTAGTTCGTTTTGTAGTGTAGTTGTATCTTTATTCTTGGTATCTTTATTGATTTCGCATAAAAGGTGCATTTTATCATTATGACTTTCGTTGGTGACTTCCAATCTGACTTTAGCAATGCCACTAACACTCAATCTAACGCGCTCTACTTGCTCGGGATGAACAAACATACCTTTAATTTTAGTTGTTTGATCTGCTCGGCCCATCCAGCCTTTTATGCGTAAATTTGTACGCCCACATCTGCTTTGTCCTGATTTAATAGCAGATAAGTCACCTGTAGCAAAGCGGATTAAAGGGTAGTCATAGTTAAAGCTGGTTACAACGACTTCACCAACCTCGCCATCGGCTACTGGCTCTAAACTGCCAGGGCGAACAATTTCCACTATAAGGTCTTCAGCTATAATTAAACCGTCATCTGCAATGCTTTCGTAAGCTATTAAGCCTACATCTGCGCTGGCATAAGCTTGTAATGTATTAATACCAGCTGCTGTAAACTCATCGCGTAGTGCTTTAGGTAAAGCCTCACCGGTAACTAATGCTTTAGTAATACTGCTTATATCTCGCTTTTGTTGCTGAGCTTTGTTTAATAAAATTTTTAAAAAAGAGGGGGTTCCACAGTAGCCTTGAGGTTTCAACCCTTCAATGGTGTCGAGCTGTTGTTCGGTTTGACCTGGCCCTGCAGGTATTACAATACAGCCACAGGCGCGAGCACCGGAATCGAGTATGAACCCACCAGGCGTTAAATGGTACGACAGGCAGTTTTGCACTTTATCGTGCTCTCTAAATCCAGCTGCATAAAATGCTTGGCCCATTCTCCACCAGTCATTTTCACAGTTTTCGGGGTCGTTAATAGGGCCGGGCGATTGAAACAGCCGACTAATATGTCCTTGTTCTGAGTTTAACCCCGCTAAAGGCGATGCTGTTTTTTGTAAGCTAATGAGTGATGATTTTCTGGTTATGGGCAGTGTGGCTAATTGTTCCCGATTAGTTATATTATCCGCAGTAATATCGGCTAATATATTTTTGTAATAAGGACTGTTTTGCTTTGCATATGAAATAAAGCCAGGTAATTTTGCAAATAAATCGTGTTCTCGGCTTATATGCGATTGGCTTTCTTTTGGGTTAAATAAGTTAGTCATAAGGGGCTCCGAAGTCATGCTAAAAAGTAAATTTATTTAAACTGTTTTTATTACAGCCAGCGCTTTCTGCGTTTATAAGACTTTAAATCTTTGAAGCTTTTACGGTCTTCGTTACCACCTCCTAAGTAAAACTCTTTAACATCCTCGTTATTCATGAGCTGCTCTTGTGTTCCGTCTAATACCACTTTTCCCGACTCCATAATGTAGCCATAATTAGCTGCGCGTAGCGCGTAATTAGCGTTTTGCTCTACTAAAAACATAGTGATGCCTTGCTCTTCATTTATTTTTTTTATTATCGCGAATACTTCTTTAACAAGTAGAGGCGATAGGCCCATTGATGGCTCATCTAGGCAAATCATCTTTGGCCTCGCCATTAATGCGCGACCTATTGCTAGCATTTGTTGTTCACCGCCAGATAAATAGCCGGCTAAACCTGTTCGCTCTTTCAAACGCGGAAAGTAGTGGTAAACCATCTCAATATCTTGGTTTATTTGCGAATCCTTTCGGGTAAATGCACCTAGCTTTAAGTTTTCTAAAGACGTCATATCTTCGATAATACGACGCCCCTCCATTACCTGAAATAACCCACTGCGCACTACATCTTCTGCATTTTTAGAATCTATGCGCTCGCCCATAAAAGTAATATCACCTTTAGTTACTTCACCGTTTTCGGTTTTAAGTAACCCTGAAATCGCTTTTAGTGTTGTTGATTTACCTGCTCCATTTGGGCCTAATAAAGTAACAATCTCTCCCTCTGGGACATCTAAGCTAACCCCCCTGAGAACCTGAATAACTTCATCGTATACAACTTCTATATTATTTACGGTTAAGATGGGTGAGGCGGGTTCTAATTTTTTTGCTGCTGATGACATACACACTCCGTAATTATTTAGTCTTGTAGGTTGGTTGCAAAGAGCTTTAGTGATCTTTGCAACCAATTTTTATATTTATTAGTAGCCTAACCAATCGTCACGGCGTTCAAGTGTTACTACCGATACTTTTTCAGCAGTTACATTACCTTTGTTGTAATTGCCTTTATATATGTTTACTTGGTTTACGCCACGGTGATCATCTTTACTCCAGTTAGCAGCTAAACACACACCTTCAAGGCCTTTAGGCACCCAGTTCTTTTTTACGTACATTCCCTTTTTAATATTTTCGCCAGTTATACCACCGTTTTCTTTTGCCCACTCCATTGCTTCTTTCATGTAAAATGTTGAGCAAACACCGCGAATATAATGGTGTACACGCTGCTCTTGTCCTGATGGATCTGATTGCTTAGATATTTCTCTGACCAATTTCATGCCTGGCGCTTGATCTTCCCAAAAAGGGGTCATTGTAGGAAAAATGTAATCTTTAATGCCTTCACCGGCTGCGTTGAATATTTTTTTATCGCCGCCCCATATATTTGACATAAATTGAATATCGGTTCCGACCGTGTTACATGACTTAACTAATGAAAGTACTGAGCCACCTAAGTTACCAATGTAACCGTAATTAGAACCTGAGCTTTTTAAACTTAAGCACTGCGCTTTAAAATCACCTGGTTTCATCGAAATTACAATTGCAGGTTGTACATCAAAACCTAACTCAGTTGCGTATTCTGCACATGCTTCTTTTGGTGCATTAGGAAATGGATGGTTGGCACCAAGGTGAGTAAATTTTGGGTTACCTTTACCTCCCTTTTTTTTCCAATCTTCGGCCGCCCATTGAACAAGTCCACGGCAAGAATCTGAGTACGAAGCGCCATAAAAAAAGTTATACGGCGCTGGTTTTTTAGTGTGAGGATTTTTGCCAGTCGGGTCAGTTAGATGTCCAGAATAAGACGCTGAAAATACGGGGACTTTGTCTCTGGCTACAAACGAAATTAGCGCTTCTGTATCAGCGGTACCCCAGCCTTGCATTGCGACCATTTTTTTACGCGAATACCACTTTTTATAAGAGGCGATGGCCTGTGGTACTTTATAGGCGTAATCGATAGTTTCAGATTCTAATCGGGTGCCGCTTATACCACCATTTTCATTAATGTAAGCGAGCGAATCACGAACTCCGTCAGCATAGTTTTTCCCGACAAATGCGGTAGGTCCTGACATATCAGCTAAGTGACCTACAAACACAGAGTCTTGAGCAATAACGTGGTTACTCATAGCTAATGAGCAACATACAAATACAGAACTTAATTTTAATTTATTGTGCATGATAATTTCCTTTTTCATTTTTTGGCTGTGTTGCCAATGAGCTTGTTGTTGTCGTGTAATTTGTTAGTAAGAAAACGGGTAAAATTTCCAATAGTTTTTAATTTGTGCCCAGCGATGCGCCATGCCTTCTGGTTCAAAAATTAAAAATAAAATAATGACTAGGCCTATAGCCATTTCTTTAATGTAAGCAAGGCCATCAACCACCATAGGAATATTGCCCCAATCAGTCATTTTCATTAATCCAACGCCGCTTTCTAACACTTCAGGTAAAAACACCATAAATACAACGCCCATAAGAGTGCCCTTAATAGAACCTAAACCACCGATGATGATCATCGCTAGAAATTGGATTGACATGAATAATGTAAACCCTTCGGCTGAAACGTATCCTAGGTAATGCGCGTATAACGCACCGCCAATACCCGCATAGAAAGATGAAACCCCAAATGACAGCAAACGGTACTTGTTAAGTTTTATTCCCATAATTTCTGCTGATAGGTAGTGATCTCTTACTGCAATAAAGGCGCGGCCTTCTCGGCTGCGCATTAAGTTACATCCCCAGATATACATAAAAACAAGGGCAAATAATGCAATGTAAAAAAAGCTGCGGTCAGTATTAAACACAAAGCCAAAAATAGAGACTGGGTCAGCAGATGAACCGGCTGAACCACCAGTAAACCACTGGGCGCGTGCAAAAAAATCTTCGAGAATAAATTGGGCAGCTAAAGTGGCAATTGCTAAGTAAAGCCCTTTAATACGTGAAGCGGGAAGGCCAAATAACATGCCTACCAACATGGTTAAAAATCCTGCGATAGGGATACACAATAAAACAGGGATCCCAAAGGACATATTCAGCCAGGCTGAGGCAAACGCACCAAAGCCAAAAAATGCGCCATGGCCTAGCGATATCTGCCCCGTATAACCGACTAAAATATTAAGTCCTAGTGCCGCAATTCCTAAATATGAAATTTGAATAAACAGCGTTAAAAAGTATGCATCGACCAAAAATGGTGCGCAGCATAGTAGTGTAATGGCAATAATAGCTACATTACGAATAGTTTTAGTTTCGTAAATAGTATTGTCTTGTTTGTAACTGGTTCTAAAGTCGCCACATGGGCGCATAGTTAAGCTAGACATAAAAAGATCCTAATTTTTATAATTTATGTATAAGCGCATTGCGCTGTATTTTTACAGCGCGCCGCTAAATGTAAGCTATTAAATTCGTTCAATATCTTTAGTCCCAAATAAACCGTAAGGTTTAAACCAAAGTATGATGAGAAGGACGTAAAATGGCGCTATGTCGTACATGTTTCCTACATGAAGGTATTGGCTATCAAAAAACTCAGCTAAGTTTTCTAGCACTCCAATTGTTAAGCCACCCACAATTGCACCGACAATCGAGTCGAGGCCGCCTAAAATAACGGCTGGGAACACTTTAATTCCCATCATTGATAGAGAGCTTGAAACCCCGTTAACCATGCCTATTACAATACCGGCTGTTGCTGATACTGTTGCTGCTATGCCCCAGCTCATAGCAAACACTTGTTTAACGGAAATACCTAAGCTTTGTGCAATTTGCTGATTGAATGCAGTGGCACGCATAGCGAGGCCATATTTTGAATGTTTAAAAAAGAGGTAAAATGCGACCATAATAATTAGGGCTATAACCGTACTCATTAAGTAGGCTGACTCTATATTTAGACCAAAAATTTGAATACTTTGAGCATCAAATACTTGGGGGTAACTTTGAGCAGATACACCAAATATCCACTTCATCAACGCTTGGAAAAAAATAGATAATCCAATTGTCACCATAATGACTGAAATAATTGGCTCGCCAATCATAGGGCGTAAAACAATCATCTGAATCAAAATACCAAAGGCCGCCATAAACGCCATTGTGAGCAAAAAGCCAACAATAAAGGGGAGCTCTAAGTAAATAAGTACGCTCCAACACACCCAGGCACCGACAAGTAAAAATTCGCCCTGCGCAAAATTTACGATTTGTGTCGACTTATAAACTAAAACAAAACACATACCGACGACGCCATACAATAAGCCTACAATAAGCCCATTAATGATTAACTGAATGAGTAATTCAAAGTTCATGATGCTCTCCGTTGTGCTTCAGACTGAGTGTTGTCCACGAGGGGAACTGTGGGAGTATTAATAAGAGATTGGATTTTAAGTTGAGTTTGAATGCGTGTTTTAGTGCCATCTTGAAATACAACAACTGTATCAATATCAACTATATTTTGATTTTGGTATATCGCATCTATGATATCGCCATACTTTTGGGCAATAACGCTGCGTCTTACTTTACGAGTACGTGTAAGCTCTCCATCATCAGCATCAAGCTCTTTATAAAGTAGTAAAAACTTATGTATTTTTTGAGCGTCAGGGAGCGTTTCATTAACACGTTGTATTTCTTCACTGAGCTTTTTGTAAACTTCAGGGTGGGTAGATAAATTAGTGTAATTTGTGAAAGAGTAACCGTGTTGTTCTGCCCATTTAGCAACGATGCTGAAACGAATACAAATGATGGCTGATAAATAAGGTTTGTTTTTACCTAATATGACGGCTTCGCCAATAAATGACGAAAACTTCAATTTATTCTCAATGTATTGCGGTGAGTATTGAACGCCGTTACTTGTACATGCTAAGTCTTTTATCCGATCAATAACAACCAAATGCCCTGAAGGCTTAAAGTAGCCAGCATCGCCTGTGTGCATCCATCCATCTTTAACATCTTCATTGTATGCGTCTTGGTTATTAAGATAGCCGGTAAACATACCCACTGTTTTTGCAACGATTTCGCCAACACCGGCTTCATCCTCGTTAATAACCTTAATTTTTGCGTTATCGAATGCAAAACCAACACTATCGTAATCAACATCATTTTGATCATGGATTGTATAAGCACCACACATTTCAGTTTGCCCATAAAGTTGCCTTAACGGCACCCCAATGGTTTGAAAAAACCTAAACGTGTCTGGGCCCATTGCGGCTCCGCCTGTTGCTGCTGATTTTAAATATGAAAAGCCGAGTCTGTCTCTAAGCGCTCTCATTAAAATAAGCTCTGCAAACCACGATTTTTTACCTTTAAGCTGGCTCTTTTCGGCAATGCTCATGGCAAAAGAAAATAGTTTTCTTTTTAGTGGAGTTGAGTCCATCATCCGAGCTTGAACATCCGCTAATATTCCTTCCCATACTCGTGGGGCAAGTAATACAAAGCTTGGACCTATTTCTCTAAGATCAGACATTAATGTTTGTTGCTCTTCAACAAAGTTAACTATTTGACGTGCAATAAGCGCTTGGCCAACAGCATAAACTTGCTCCATTATCCAAGGCAGAGGTAATACAGATACGTAATTATCGCCTGGCTGGCGTGGATCGGCTCTTAAGTAAGCGCTGCAATGTTTAACAAAATTACCACCGTTGAGTAGTGCTATTTTAGGCTTTGAAGTAGTGCCTGATGTGGTGCAGTAAATTGCTATGTCATTTGGGGAGGTTGCTTCAATTAGTTGTGGGTAGCGATTGGGTTCACTGTTATCTATGGTTTGGCCAAGTGTATACAGTGAATTTACGTCTATTAAGCGCTCATCGTTGTATTTGCGCATGCCTCTAGGGTCGCAGTAAACAATTAATTTTACGTGGGAAATTTCATCGCCTAGTTCGAGTAATTTATCGCACTGTTCTTCATCTTCAGCTATTACAACCGTGGCATGACTACTTTGGAGTAAGTAGGCCACTTCCTCATGCATTGAATCTTGATAAATACCTAAAGAGTGGCATCGCATTGCGTGTGCAGCTACTTCTCCCCATACCCATTCTGGGCGATTATCGCCAAGCAAGGCAATTGCATCACCTTTATTTACACCTTTATCTAGCAATGCAAGCGTGAGCCACTTCACTCGGTTGTTATAATCTTCCCATGTAAATTCATTCCATATACCAAACTCTTTTTCTCGCATGGCTGTTTCATGGGGCCATTGCTGGGCATTAAACTGTAATATTTTAGGAAAGGTATTGAGTTCGGCCATTTCAAAATCATTAATTGAATCATGGTGAGTCATTAGCTTACTTCCTCTAATGTGGTAACTTCTTCAGGTTCGCTATCGGCTTCTTCGAGTCCTAAGTAGGCACGTTTTACGTATGGGTCTGCCATTACTTGCTCTGGTTTGGCACAAATTAAGTTTTTACCAAAATCTAAAACCATTACTTCATGTGAAATATCCATCACCACGCCCATGTCGTGTTCAATCATGACGACGGTAATCCCAAACTCTTCATTAAGGTCAAGAATGTACCTAGCCATGTCTTCTTTTTCTTCTAGGTTCATGCCTGCCATAGGCTCGTCGAGTAAAATAAGTTTAGGATTGAGGGCCATTGCCCTTGCAAGCTCTACGCGTTTGCGTAAACCATAAGACAGGGTGCCTGCTATAGATTTGCGGATGTGTGATATTTCTAAAAAGTCGATGACTTCTTCAACTTTTCGTCTGTGCTCAAGTTCCTCTTTTTGCGCACCTGATGCCCAATATAATGGACCCGTTAGCCAATTGTTTTTTAATAAGTGGTGACGGCCAACCATAATATTGTCTAATACTGACATATGACCGAATAACGCGAGGTTTTGAAATGTTCGGCCCATGCCTAAATCGGCGCGGTCGTTTGGCTGCAAACTTGTTACGTTTTTATTATTAAAAAAAATGTTACCGCTATTAGGGGTGTAGCGTCCTGAAATACAATTTAACATTGAGGTTTTACCGGCCCCATTAGGGCCAATAATCGAAAAAACAGACTCTTCTTTTACAGAAAAGCTCACATCGGTTAAGGCTTTAACCCCACCAAAAGCAAGTGATATGTTTTCTACATTAAGTATTGAAGCTGTCATTGCTGTTCTCCAAATTTTTCGGATTGACTGTCTCTAATGTAAAAAGGGGAGGAGAGTATTCTCCTCCCAAACGCAACATTGGTTGGGAGTGTTACGCGGTGCTAAGCATTAGAGGTAAAGTGGCTTAAAGTGCAAATCTCAATGTGGCTTGAACGTAGTTAGAGTCTTTATCTTGTTCATCCATACAGAAGTTACCTACTTCAAAACCCACCACTAAATCCTTGGTTAAATTTTGAAATACGTTAACGCCCCATTGAGTACGTTCGCGCTCAGACACATCACCTTCAACTTTTCCGTAGAGTACGCTTGAACGAAGTGTATCTGTCCAAAAGTGGCGGTATGCTATGAGTACCGAAGTGAGATCTTCAACTTCGTTATCGTATACATCTTTTGCAGCGGCAGCGCCGACATAGCGCCCAAGCTCACCTTTGTGAAATTGAAAGCGTAAATCATCTTTGCCAGTTGTTTTAACTAAACCTGCCACAGACATACCAAAAGCAGATTCTTGTTCACCTGAGAGAGTGTTAAGCTGACGCGCAAGGGCTGATACTGATACGTTGCCCCAATCATCTTTGAAGTTATAGCGAGCGACTAAATCGGGAAGTTTGTCGTTAGAGGTATCGCCGCCCCATGTTTCTGGGTTTTCTAGCGATAGTTGAAAATTACCCATGTTATAACGTACTTGCCCTTGGCGAATAAACACCAGGCCTGTGGTAGCACCTGCAAAATCGGCTGCTTCTGGAATTGCACTGGTATTCATAAACGTTGACCACGTTTGGCCAACAGTGAGGTCTTGATAGTTTATAAAAGCATGACGTATACGCGGGTTTGCAGAGTTCGATATTATTTCGTTACCACCACCACCGTTAAAATCCATTTCAATAAAGCCGGTAACATCGCCATGGACATACTTGGTGTTGAAACGGGTTTCATTGGCAAAAATTTTAAACTGAGAGGCGTCTTCTTCAAGCGCTGTACCATCCCCAATCCAGAAGTCACGATAAGCTACATCGCCATCAACATAACGAGAGTCTATTTTTATATAACCACCAAATGTGAGTTTATCGTTTTCAGTTAGTTTAATTTCGTAGCCGGCAAAAGTGGCTGAACTTGCAGTTAGTAACGAAGATGCCAAGAGTAGTTTTTTATATTTTGAATCAAACATCTAGCTTATTCCCTTGTATTAGTTGTTCAGCTAATAGTAAGTAAACCGAACAAAGCAACAATTAGTAATAAGACTTAGCACCTAGCGTTTAGTCCTTTAGTCTAGTTCTTTAGTTGGGTGCTATATGGTTAAATTCAGGTTATAAAAAGGGTAAATTCTACTTCTACTAATAATAAAAAACGTGCTAAATAGCACGCATAAGAAGCTCATTATGTTCTCTAACTGGTTGCTAATAAGTGTAAGCATCGGCTATATAAGCTTACTGTTTTTAATCGCTTTTTTAGGCGGGAAGTATCGTCATAAATTAGTTGCTAAGCAGCATGCTATTATTTATGCGCTATCACTGGGCGTATACTGTACATCGTGGGGTTTTTTAGGCACATCCGCACAAGCCGCCAGTGGATCCTTTAATTATATTCCTGTTTATTTAGCCCCTATTTTACTGTTTATATTTGCTTGGCCTTTTATACAGCGGATTATAAAAACGAGTCTGCAACTAAAAACAAACTCAATAGCCGATTTACTCTCTGCCCGTTTTGGCAAGTCACAAAGTTTGGCACTTATTATTACGCTTGTCGCGTTAATAGGCACCTTGCCCTATATAGCCCTTCAACTTAAAGCAATTATTGACTCATATATTATCTTACAAGAAAGTCAGGATCTGCCAGTATGGCAGCTAGGTTTAATTGTTAGTGTTATTTTAACTGGCTTTACAATTATTTTTGGTATTAGAACAATTGATGTAACAGAGCGCCACCCAGGAGTGATGATAGCTATTGCATTTGAGTCAGCCGTTAAACTGATTGCATTTTTACTTGTGGGGCTTTTTGTATCGTTTGTAATTTATGACTCACCTTTAGAAATTTTAGAAAAGTCAAAAGGGCATGTTTCATTAGCGCAGCAATTTGAGCCAAGTAATTTGGTGGGTATGTTTGGTTTACTATTCATTGTTATGTCTGCTTGCTTATGTTTACCGCGCCAGTTTCAAGTAATGTTTGTTGAAATAAAAGATAGAAAAACAAGTAGCTTAGCGCGTTGGTTGTTACCTGCTTACATTTTAGTATTTGCATTTTTTGCAGGGCCTATAGGTTTAGCTGGCACGTTAAATTATGCCGAGTCACTAAATGCAGATGCTTATGTATTATTTTTACCCGCCTATTATGGGCAGGTGTGGTTGTCATTATTTGCGTTTTTAGGGGCTGTTTCTGCAGCAAGTTCCATGGTTATTGTATCTACCATAGCGTTGAGTACGATGTTGAGCAATGAAATTGTTTTCCCACTTATATTTAAATTTTCGCCTAGAAAAAACCATGACTATTTGCATTTTCAATCACGGCTTTTATTTATTCGTAAGGGGCTAGTCGTTGTTGTAATAGCATTGAGCCTGGGGATGTTACTTATTTCTCCCCCTGGTGCGTTATCTTCATTAGGTGAAATTGCCTTTGGCGCTATTGCGCAAATTGGACCTGCATTAGTTGCTGCTTTTTTTTGGCCAAGGGCCACGCAAAAGGGCGTGTTTTGGGGGATAAGTTGTGGTTTTGTAATTTGGGGATTTGGGAATTTACTCCCACAGCTTAGTTTTTACGAACATTTATTTAGTAACACGACTTGGCCTAAAACTACGGTAATGACCCTAATAGGTTTAAGCCTAAATATAAGTGTATTGTTTATAGTGTCATTGTTGACCCGACAAAACATCCGCGAAGAAATGCAAAGTAAGTTTTTTTACGATAAAGGTAAAAATTATCATCGGCATTTTCCTAAGCAACCTAAGGTAGATATAAGTGAACTCGAATTGCTTTTAGCCCGCTTTATTGGTTTTGAAAAGTCAAAAGAATGCTTTGCTCAATTCAACTTACTGCACAAAGATAAAAAGCATAAAACCTACAATGAAGCATTACTGTTTCATGCTGAGAATACTTTGGCACCAGTACTTGGAGCAGCTTCAGCTAAACTAGTATTGTCTTTTGGTTTAGGTGGGCGCGATATGGCTTTTGACCAAGTTGCAAAAATTGTAGAAGACAATTCTACTCAGCAGCTTGAGTTTAGTCGCTCAGTACTGCAAGGCGCAATTGAAAATACAAGTGAAGGCATATCAGTGATTGATGGCGACTTAAATTTAGTGGCTTGGAATAAGCAATATCTAGATATTTTTAATTACCCAAAAGATTTTATTTATATTGGTTGCCCTATAAGTGAACTTATTAGATACAACCTTACTAATCAAAAGCGTTATGTGTGTGATATTGAGGCTCAAGTAAATAAACGTTTAGAGTATTTAAAAGCAGGTAGCAGGCATCAGTCTGAGCGGCGTTTACTTAATGACAAAATTATTAATATTGAAGGAAACCCGATCCCAGGCGGGGGCTTTGTAATGATATTTACAGATATAACAGAGTTTAGGAAAGCCGAGAAATACTTAAAAGAAGAAAACACAGATTTAGAAAGCCGCGTTTTGGCACGAACAAAAGAGTTAGAGCAAGCGAATGTTGAGCTCGAAAAAGCGAATCAAGAACTTGTTGCAGCACAACTAAAAGCAGAGCAAGCCCACCTTAAAAAAAGCCAATACTTAAGAGCATGTAGCCACGATTTATTACAGCCTCTTTCTGCTGCTCGTTTGTTTTCATCTTCGGTGAGTTTAAGCGCCAAAGTTTCTGATCAAGAGCGCATGCAAATTAAGCAAATAGATAACTCGTTAGAGATTGCTAATAACCTTTTACTTGATTTAAACGAAATAGCACGTATTGAAAGCGGTAATATAACCCCTGATATCAGTGTATTTCCAATTGAAAAACTATTCTCTATGTTAAAGCTTGAGTTTTCAGCTTTAACGCATGATTACGCGATAGATTTTAGATGTGCTTCGAGTAAGTTGTATATAAAAAGTGACTTAACTTTACTTGCCCGAATTGTACAAAACTTTTTAAGTAATGCTTTTCGTTATGCACACGATGGAAAAGTATTATTAGGTAGTCGCAGGAAAGGGCAAAACCTGTGCATACAAGTAATTGATAATGGCCCCGGGATCCCACACGAAAAACAACAGCAAGTGTTTGAGCAGTTTACACAATTACCAACCAAGCTAGTGGGGCCGAAAGGGCTTGGTTTAGGCCTAAATATTGCTAAAAGTCTCGCTGAAATACTTGACCATAAGCTTGGGCTGCTCTCAAAAGTAAATTGTGGCAGTACGTTTAGTGTAGAAGTACCTCTAGCGTCTGTAGCTAAGCTAGCTCCTCCTAAACCTATACAGGCGAGTAACAACTTACAAGGCGTGTGTGTGCTGTGTATAGACAATGAGGAAAGCGTGACGGCTGGTATGAGTGATTTACTGTCTGCATGGAAGTGTAATGTGCTAATAGCCTCAAATGCTCAACAAGCTATGTCTATTTACAAAAGCCACGAGGAAGATATTGATATATTACTGGTTGATTATCAGCTAACAGATGAAGCTATACCCGCATGTGATTCACAAACGAGCACGGGATTACTCGGGGCCCAAAAACACAGCCCTTCTCACGTTCGTTTTTACAATGGTATTGAGCTGATTCAAGCTATACGTGCAGTAAGCCGGTATCCATTACCTGCAATTCTCATTACAGCCACTATGGATGAGTCAGTGCAAAAACAGGCGCAGAATGCTGATATCGGATATTTACGTAAAATAGTTAAACCTATTGCGTTAAGAGCGCTGATGAGCTCTCTTTTAACTAAGCGATTAGAAAAAAATTATATATCCGATACATTTCTTTAAGGTGTGTTGTGAGTAAAAAAGTCATGTTCATGCTTATGATGGTTTAGCAAAATAACGGCTTGAGTACGGTTTTTAACACCCAGCTTTAAAAATATAGTACTCACATGGCTCTTTATTGTCGATTCAGACAGGTTTAGGTCATACGCAATTTGTTTATTGAGTAGTCCATCAGCCAGCATAAAGAGTATTTTTCGTTGTTGATTAGTGAGTGTTGAAATTTTACTTTCTTCTTTATCTTGCTGGGCTCCCTGTTTTAATGCATAAGCGGGAACCCAAAGCTCACCATTAATAATGCTATTAAGTGCAGCTACCATGTCGTTAACGGGAGTGGATTTAGGTATAAAACCAGCAGCCCCAAATTCTATTGCTTTATTGATTGTTTCTGACTCTTCAAACCCAGAGATAACTACTACCGCGATATGTGGGTATTTAAGGCGAATGCTATTTAGTGTATTAAACCCCTCCGCACCGGGTATATCTAAATCTAATAAAATAAGGTCGATGTCGGGTGTATCAATGAGTGCTTGTTCTAGCTCTGCAATGGTTTGAGCTTCTAGCAATGAAGAATCAGTAAAGCTTGAACTGAGCATTAGCGACAATGCCT
The DNA here is from genome assembly GCF_028599255.1 of Pseudoalteromonas sp. Angola-7. Taxonomy (NCBI): domain Bacteria; kingdom Pseudomonadati; phylum Pseudomonadota; class Gammaproteobacteria; order Alteromonadales; family Pseudoalteromonadaceae; genus Pseudoalteromonas; species Pseudoalteromonas sp. Angola-7. The sequence goes on along the minus strand of NZ_JAQREL010000003.1, from coordinate 190,515 downwards.
GCCTAAACAGCGGGTGATCATCTGCAATGATAATTTTTGTGTGTGTTGTCATTTTATTTTCTAACCTGAAGTTTAGATAAATGATCTTTTATTTTGATAATTTACTTTTAAGAAAAGGTAAATTTTTTGATGTTTAATAACATAACCCCATTAGATTAAAATTCAATGTTAATTCTATAAATTAGACTAAAGGACTAAGACTTTTATTGTTTAATTAGAAGGATATAAATGCTGTTAACTAATTTTGCTTATTAATATTGATATTAAAAGGTTTATTAATTTAAAGTTTCTAATCGCTCCCTCTTATAATAATGTTCAAGGTCGATTACAATACAGCCATCTAAAAGGCATCGATGCCTTTGTCTGCACGTAAAGAGAGTGGATTTTATATTTCATGGCAATCAAACTTGCAATTAATGGTTTTGGTCGTATTGGTCGAAATATTGTCCGCGCGTTGTACGAGTCAGGTTTGAGCAACGAGATAAAAATTGTTGCGATTAACGAACTTGCTGACCCTGAAGCTATTGCTCATTTATTAAAATACGACACGTCCCACGGTCGTTTTTCTTTTCCTGTAAAACTTGGTGAAGACACCATTAGTGTTGCAGGCGATACCATTGCACTATTTTGTGAAGAAAACCCAGTAGAATTGCCTTGGCAAACCCTTGATGTAGATGTAGTACTTGAATGTACCGGTGTTTATCACTCGCGCGAGCATGCACAATTACACATTACCGCGGGTGCTAAAAAGGTGTTGTTTTCACACCCAGCTGATAACGATGTAGATGCCACCATTGTGTATGGCATTAACGATGATGAGCTCAAACACGAGCACACTATTGTATCTAACGGCTCGTGTACTACAAACTGTGTGGTGCCTGTTATTAAAGTGCTAGATGATGCGTTTGGCATTGAATCGGGCGCTATTACCACCATTCACGCGTCGATGAACGATCAACAAGTGATTGATGCGTACCATCATGATTTACGCCGTACCCGCGCTGCGAGTCAGTCTATTATTCCGGTTGATACAAAATTAGCACGAGGAATAGACCGCATTTTACCCAAATTTGAAGGGCGCTTTGAAGCCATAGCGGTTCGCGTGCCGACAATTAACGTAACGGCAATGGATTTAAGTGTTACAGTAAATGCCGATGTAGATTTAAAGGCGGTAAATACGGCTCTTAAAGCCCAAGCAAAAGACCGCTTAGAAGGTATTTTAAGTTACACCGAAGAGCCATTGGTATCGGTTGATTTTAATCACGACCCACATTCTTGTATTATTGATGGCACGCAGACACGTGTTAGTCACAAACGCCTGATAAAGTTACTTGTTTGGTGTGATAACGAATGGGGTTTTGCCAATCGCATGCTAGATACAGCACGTGCGATGATGGCTAAGTAAGCATTTTATAATAATTTTAAAATTTATTTTTCAGGTTCAAGTATCGTTAACTAAGGAGATGTTATGTCGGTCATAAAAATGGCAGATTTAGATTTAAACGGCAAGCGCGTATTAATTCGTGAAGATTTAAATGTACCAGTTAAAGCAGGTAAAGTGACCTCAGATGCACGTATTCGTGCTGCACTGCCTACTATTAAGCTAGCTCTTGAAAAAGGCGCTAAAGTAATGGTTATGTCGCACCTTGGCCGCCCAACAGAAGGCGAGTACGATGACGAATTTTCACTTGCCCCTGTAGCCGATTACCTAAACGATGCACTTGAGCAAAATGTACGCCTTGAAAAAGACTACTTAAACGGCGTTGAAGTTGCCGATAACGAAGTAGTTGTATTTGAAAACGTACGATTTAATAAAGGCGAGAAGAAAAACGACGAAGCCTTATCAAAACAACTTGCTGCCCTGTGTGATGTGTATGTAATGGATGCATTTGGCACCGCTCACCGCGCACAAGCGTCTACTCATGGCGTTGGCTTATTTGCAGATGTTGCCTGTGCTGGCCCGTTATTATCAGCAGAACTTGAAGCACTAGGTAAAGCACTAGATAACCCAGCACGCCCATTAGTGGCCATTGTAGGTGGTTCTAAAGTCTCAACTAAATTAACTGTTTTAGACTCGCTTTCAACGATTGTAGATCAGCTTGTAACAGGTGGCGGTATTGCTAATACCTTTATTGCAGCTGCGGGTCATCCGGTTGGTAAATCACTTTATGAAGCTGATTTAATGGATGAAGCAAATCGTTTATGTGCGGCAGCTAAAGCAAACGATGGTGAAATTCCGGTACCGACTGATGTTGTAGTAGGTAATGAATTTTCAGACTCTGCAGTCGCTACGCTTAAAGATGTAAGCGAAGTAACAAGCGATGACATGATTTTTGATATTGGCCCTGATACAGCCAGCCAGCTTGCAAAAATTATTGCAAACGCCGGTACTGTTGTATGGAATGGCCCAGTTGGCGTATTTGAGTTTGATCAGTTTGGTAATGGTACACGTGCTATTGCCCAGGCAATTGCTAACTCTAAAGCGTTTTCGATTGCAGGCGGTGGTGACACTTTAGCGGCAATTGATAAATACGGCATTGCCGATAAAGTATCTTACATTTCTACCGGTGGTGGTGCGTTCTTAGAGTTTTTAGAAGGCAAAAAACTTCCAGCAGTAGAAATGCTAGAGTCGCGCGCTAAATAATAAATTTTTAGCCGCATTAGGTGAGGGGAAACCCTCACCAACGATTAATTATTAAATACCTCTCACCCTTATTTAATAGTTAATTAAGACAAAACTGAGCAGTGTAAATTGCTTTATTTTGTGGCGCAGTGATTGCGTCAAACTAACATATCCGTTCAAACTAGATGGCAGGAGACTGCTGTCGATAAATTGGAGAATACCCAATGGCTTTAATCAGTATGCGACAACTTTTAGATCATGCAGCTGAACACGGTTACGGCGTACCCGCTTTTAACGTGAATAACCAAGAGCAAATGCGCGCAATAATGGAAGCGGCTGATAAAACAAACAGCCCAGTAATTGTTCAAGGATCAGCAGGCGCACGTGCTTATGCTGGTGCTCCATTTATCCGCCACATGATTTTAGCAGCCGTTGAAGAATGGCCGCACATTCCAGTAGTAATGCACCAAGATCACGGTACCTCACCCGGTGTTTGCCAACGCTCAATTCAACTTGGCTTTTCATCAGTTATGATGGATGGCTCATTAATGACTGACGGAAAAACCCCATCAAGCTACGAATATAATGTAGAAGTAACACGCGAAACCGTGGCTATGGCACATGCTTGTGGCGTATCGGTAGAGGGCGAGCTAGGTGTACTTGGCTCACTTGAAACCGGTGAAGCGGGCGAAGAAGATGGTGTAGGCGCAGAAGGTAAACTAACTACTGATCAAATGCTTACCGACCCAGAAGAAGCCGCTGATTTTGTAAATAAAACCCATGTTGATGCCTTGGCAATTGCTTGTGGAACATCGCACGGTGCGTACAAATTTACGCGCCCACCCACAGATGACATTTTAGCGATTGATCGTATTAAAGAAATTCACGCACGTATCCCGAACACGCACTTAGTAATGCACGGATCGTCGTCTGTACCACAAGAGTGGTTAGAGATCATAAATCAATACGGTGGCGAAATTCCTGAAACGTATGGCGTACCTGTTGAGCAAATTGTAGAAGGGATCAAATACGGTGTACGTAAAGTAAATATTGATACCGATTTACGCCTGGCTTCTACCGGTGCTATTCGCCGTCATATGGCGCTTAACCCATCTAACTTCGATCCGCGTAAATACCTAGCAGAAGCAACTAAAGCAATGACAGAGATTTGTGTTGCGCGTTACAACGCGTTTGGTACAGCTGGTCAAGCAGGTAAAATTAAGCCAATTTCACTTGATGACATGCACCTTAAATATTTAAGTGGTGAGTTAGACCCACAAATTAAATAATGATCTTTGATTAATAAATGGCGTTATAAAAACCAGCTGGCGTAATCCAGCTGGTTTTTTTATACCGCAAGGCACTGGGATCACTGTTGTACCAACTTAATAAAATGGGATCACTGATTTACTAACCGCCCCGCATTTGGATCATTTATTTACCAACTAGCGCATAAATTTACGCCACGTTAGGCGCTCAATTAATCAGATCGTTTTTTATTTGTACAATAGATCAGGTGCTTAGTTGTTTGACTAAGTATAACCGTGATCCCAAACCCGATCGGCTTAGTAAAAATCTGATCTTTTTATAGGCTGCTTAGTAAAAAACAGATCTATTTTTAACCACGTAATCACATCTTCCAGTGCAAACTCAGTTTCGTACCTGGTTTTTTTACTGTGTTAGTAAAGTAATGATCCCGCCATGAATATCTACTCAGAAATAAAACTGTCATCTTTTTGTAAATATGTTTTGATTAACCGTAATTTGCAAAATAGTTTTAAAAATATGACGTTAATGAGGTTTTTTGTCACTATTTTGTGTTTTTTTTACCAGGATTTTAATTTACACGTTACACTTTCATAAAAATGTCATACTTAGTCATAATAATGAAAACTAATTCGATAGCGTAAGAGATAATTTGGAATGTCACGTAAAGTACTAGTCGTAGATGATGAAGCTCCTATCAGAGAGATGTTAGTTTTTGTTTTAGAGCAAAATGGATTTCAAGCAATTGAAGCAGAAGATTACGATTCTGCAATTGCAGCTATGGTTGAACCATACCCAGATATGGTTTTACTCGATTGGATGTTACCAGGCGGTAGCGGTATTCAAATTGCTAAGCAATTTAAGCAAAGTGAATACACACGCCAAATTCCAATCATTATGCTTACAGCCCGCGGCGAAGAAGAAGACAAAGTACGCGGCCTAGAAGTAGGGGCAGATGACTACGTCACTAAACCTTTTTCTCCTAAAGAGTTAATGGCTCGCATTAAAGCGGTTATTCGCCGTGTATCGCCTACCTCATTAGAAGAAGCCATAGAAGTACATGGCTTGCGTTTAGACCCAATATCGCACCGCGTTACCTCTGAGGGAAGCGAGCTTGATATGGGCCCAACCGAATTTAGATTATTACATTTTTTTATGACTCACCCAGAGCGTGTTTATAGCCGTGAGCAACTGCTTGACCATGTTTGGGGAACTAATGTGTACGTAGAAGACCGTACAGTTGATGTGCACATACGTCGTTTACGCAAAGCGATTGCACCGCTGGGGCATGATCGCTTAGTACAAACAGTACGTGGTGCAGGTTATCGTTTTTCTAGTAAATTATAAGGTACCGCAGCTAGGGTGTGAGTACGCATAAATTACTACTCAAAGGTAAAGTGAGTGTATGTATCGAGTTATTAATAAACAGGCGTTAGTAAAACGTCTGTTTATCTATTTTTTACCCCTGTTATTAGTTGGTGTGCTTATTGGTGCACCTTTTTTGCTTTTATTTTTAGGCACTTCTTCTCTTTTAGTCTGGCATTATCATCAACTTTATCGCTTAAGCGATTGGCTTTTAAATCAACGTAGCTTTAACCCACCAGAGGGCGAGGGTGCGTGGGAACAAGTATTTGAAGGCATTTATCATTTACAGCACCGTAATCGTAAAAAACGCAATGAACTGGCCGATTTAATTCGTCGCTTTCGCGATGGAGCTGAAGCCGTACCCGATGCCGTAGTGGTGTTGCAAAGTGATTTAAGCATTGTTTGGTGTAACCAACTTGCACTTAAAGTATTGGGGCTACAGTGGCCGACCGATCATGGCCAGCGCCTAGATAACCTAATACGCGAACCTAAATTTGCCAAGTACATGCTGCGCGGTGAATTTGAAGAGCCATTAGAGCTTGATAACGGGCATATTGTTGACCAAGTGCTTGAATTTAGGGTAATGCCGTATGCCAACACGCAGCTTATGGTGGTAGTACGTGATGTAACACGCCTAAAGCAGCTAGAGCAAATGCGCAAAGACTTTGTTGCCAATGTATCGCATGAGCTGCGTACGCCGCTTACGGTTGTTACTGGCTACCTTGAGATGATGGATGGCGATATGATGCCACCGCCTGCAATGTGGAATAAAGCGCAAAATACCATGCTTGAGCAATGTAAGCGTATGGACAGCTTAGTTAATCAGCTTTTATCTCTTTCGCGTATTGAAGGGGCGCGCAGGCAAGACAACGACAAAGCCATAAATGTGCCGCAAATGCTCAACTACATTAAAACCGAAGCGCAGTCTATAAACCAAGATAAAGGCCATGAGCTTATTTTTGATATAGATAATGAGCTTGATATTAAAGGCTCTGAAGATGAGCTACGCAGTGCATTTTCTAATTTAGTGTTTAACGCTATACATTACACTAAAGCGGGCGGAAAAATTGTTGTTACCTGGCAGCGTAAAGAGGGGCTTGCGCACTTTAGCGTAAATGATAATGGCGATGGTATTGCACCAGAGCATATAAATCGTTTAACTGAGCGCTTTTACCGCGTAGATAAAGCAAGGAGTCGCACAACCGGTGGCTCAGGTTTAGGCTTAGCAATTACTAAACATGTGCTTACACGTCACGATAGTAAATTAAATATAAGCAGTGAGCTTGGTAAAGGCTCGTGTTTTTCTTTCGACTTTTCAAAGGATAAGCTTGTTAACTTAGCAAGTTAAAGGCAATAAAAAGCAAAGTCATAAAAGTGTCATTTAAGAGTAATGTAACTGTCATCTACTCACTTTACAGTAGACGACAGTTAGGAAATGGGACGAACAAATCGGAGAACCCCGCATGAAATTTAAAAACTTAGTTGCCGCAATGGGTGTGGCTGTTACAACATTAGTATCTGCACAGGCTGTTGCTCTTGACGACGCAATTCCTGAATATCAAAAAATTAACGGCGTTTCAGGTAACTTTTCATCTGTAGGCTCTGATACTTTAGCTAACATGATGACTTTTTGGGCTGAAGAGTACAAACGTATTTACCCAAATGTAAATATTCAAATTCAAGCGGCAGGTTCGTCTACTGCTCCACCAGCGCTTACCGAAGGCACCTCTAACATGGGTCCTATGAGCCGTAAAATGAAATCAAAAGAAATCGAAGCGTTTGAAAAACGCTACGGTTACAAGCCTACAGAAGTGCGTGTAGCGATTGATGCATTAGCGGTATTTGTACACAAAGATAACCCAATTGAAGGCTTACGTATTGACCAAGTAGATGCTATTTTTTCATCTACTCGTAAATGTGGTGCGTCTGAGCAAGTTAACCGCTGGAGCGATGTTGGCCTAACGGGCGACTGGGCTGCAAAAGACATTCAATTATACGGACGTAACTCTGTATCAGGTACTTACGGTTACTTTAAAAAGAAAGCACTGTGTAAAGGTGACTTCCGTAACAACGTAAATGAGCAACCAGGTTCAGCCTCTGTTGTACAGTCAATCTCATCTTCATTGAACGCGATTGGTTACTCAGGCATTGGTTACAAAACGTCGGGTGTACGTACGGTTCCTTTATCTAAAAAAGGCACTAACTACGTAGATGCAACGCTTGATAATGTTGCTAAAGGTAAATACCCACTTTCTCGTTTCTTATACGTTTACGTGAACAAGCACCCTAATAAGCCGCTTTCACCAATTGAAGCTGAGTTCTTAAAAATGGTACTTTCTAAAGACGGTCAAAAAATCGTTGAAAAAGATGGTTACGTACCACTATCTGCTAAGTTAGTAGAAGCAGAGCTTAAAAAGTTAGGTTTATAATTTAAACCCAACCAATAAAAAAACCGCTCAATGAGCGGTTTTTTTATGTGTAAAATTTTAAAGCGTAAAACAGACTAACTTACTAAAAAGCGATTACAGATCAGTCAGCTTTTGCGCTTGTGCTTTACACTGATTATAGCTCTCTACACATTTGGCAGAGCACACTTGCTGTTTTAAACCTTTGTCAATCGATTGCTGATCGCAACTATTTTCGCACTGATAGTTTTGTTGTGCGCATTGGTTTAACTCAGGGTTTTTCACTTGATTTTGGCAAGCTGCTAACAATGAAAATGAAAGGGCGAGGGCACTCGTTTTAATAAATGTTTGCATGCTTATCCTTAACGTTGAACTGCGTTTTTGTTAAATCTCAACTTGTAAGTTGTCGATTAATCTAACATTGCCTAAAAAGGCGGCAGCTAAAATAACAAGTTGTGTATCATCAAGTGTAGCAGCTTTTAATGTATCTCGTTGAGCTATCTCAAAATAATCAGGCCTTAAGCCGGCTTGCTCTAAACTAAGCTGTGCGCTTTGCTCAAGTGCTTTGTAATCGGTATTGCCTGCTTTGAGCTGCTCAGCGCAACTGTTTAGTGTTTTAAATAATGCGGTAGCCGTGGCTTTTTGCTCTGCAGATAAATAGCCATTTCGCGAGCTCATAGCTAGGCCTGAAACTTCACGCATGGTCGGTACACCAACAATTTCAACCGGAATTGATAAATCGCGTACCATGGTTTTAATCACTTGCAGCTGCTGAAAATCTTTTTCGCCAAAGCATGCATAATCTGGTTGTACTAAATTAAATAACTTAGTCACTACTGTGGCAACGCCTCTAAAGTGTCCTGGGCGCGTGCCGCCACAATACCCCATAGATACGCCTGGTACATCTACAAAGCTTTGCTCACCAAGTCCATTTGGGTAAATGGTGTCTACGCTTGGGGTAAACACAATATCGGTGTTTAAGTCGGCTAAGCCTTGTTTGTCTTCGTTTAATGTACGCGGGTAGCTATCTAAATCTTCGTTGGCACCAAATTGCATTGGGTTGACAAAAATACTCACAACCACCTTATCGGCCATTGTTTTTGCCTTTTCAACCAGTGAAAAGTGGCCGCGGTGTAAGTTGCCCATGGTTGGCACTAAAGCCACGCTTAAACCTGCTTGGCGCCAAGCTTTAATTTGACTACGTAATGATTTAATTTCAGTAATTGACTGCATTATTTAAACTCATGTTCGGCGCTTGGAAATGCGCCACTTTTAACGTCTGTACAATATTTTTTAACTGCATCTGGCATGTTGCCAGTTTCCAGTAAAAAGTTTTTAGAGAATTTAGGAATGTATCCTGCCGAAATACCGACTAAGTCGTGCATTACCAGTATTTGGCCATCCGTTACATTACCTGCGCCAATACCTATGGTAGGAATGGTGACGGCATCGGTAATGCGTTTAGCGAGCGCACTTGGGATACACTCAAGCACTAATAATTGGGCACCTGCGGCTTCTAGGGCTTTTGCATCATCAATCATTTTTTGCGCTTTGTCGTCTTCGCGGCCTTGAATTTTAAAGCCACCAAATACGTGTACTGATTGCGGCGTTAATCCTAAATGGCCACAAACAGGAATACCTTGCTGCGTTAAACTTTTAATGCTGTCGTAAAGCCATTCACCGCCTTCAAGTTTTACCATATTAGCGCCTGCACGCATTAACTCTGCTGCATTTTTACAGGTGTCGCTAACGTTTGAATAGCTCATAAAGGGCATATCGGCTATTACAAAAAGCTCACGGCTGCCACCGCGTACACAGCGGGTATGATAGGCTATATCTTGATTGGTTACGCCTAGGGTATCGTCGCCACCTTGCAGCACCATGCCCAAAGAATCGCCAACTAAAATAACGTCCACACCGTTATCATGAAATAACTTAGCAAAACTGGCATCGTAAGCGGTTAATGCGGTGATTTTGTTATTTTCTGCTTTCATTTTATTTAAAGTAGAAACGGTTATTTTAGACATAATATCCTCGCAGGCATAAGCCTTGGTTAATTACAGAGGTAATTGTTGTAAGTCGTTGAGCGGTAAGTCTTGCGCAATGGTTTTTAATGCAATGCCGCTTGGTAAAATCAGTTCTGGGGCAAGCTCAAGTAAAGGGTAAACTACAAACTCACGTTCGCACAGGCCATAATGTGGCACAGTTAAGCGCTGGGTATTAATCACTTGCTGACCAAACAGTAAGGTGTCTATATCGAGCGTACGCGGCCCCCAACGTTCGGCTTTTCTTACCCGCCCATGTTCAAGCTCTATGGCTTGAGTTAAATCAAGTAATTGCTCAGGTTCAAGCGCGGTTTTAATACACGCTACGGCATTTACATAGTCGGGTTGATCTTGTGGGCCCATTGGTTTGCTTGCATAGTAATGCGATACACTTATAAATTCACAATGAGGCAGCTTTTTAAGCGCACAAACGGCGTTATCAAGCTGCTCTTTGGGTGAGTTTAGGTTGGCACCTAAACCCAAATATACACACTGCATGCAATTACTCGGCTGGCTTTTTAGTGGTGCGGCGGCGCGGACGTTTACGTGGTTTTGGCCCACCTTGGTGGCCTAGATTTTTTACCATTTCTTTTTGGCCATTAATATCTAGGCTCAAGTATTGTGTCCACCACTGGGCAAGCTCACTATGTTGGTGCTCACCGGCATCAACACGTAACAATAAAAAGTCATAAGCGGCTTTAAATCGTGGCTGCTGGGTAAGTCTGTAAGCGCGTTGGCCGGCACGTTTATCTAAACGTTGCTGTATATGCCAAATGTCGCGTGCGCCTAAGGTAAAGCGTTTAGGTACTGCAATATGCTGGGCATTTTCGCTCAGTACTTTATTCATGGCTTGAGCAAAGGCATCAAAGTAAGACAGCTGTTCTTGTTGTTTAATTTTAGTTGTGCGCTCAAGCAGCGGAAACCACATTAAAGCAGCAAATATAAACGCAGGCGTTACTTTTTTATCTGCATTAATGCGTTTATCGGTGTTTTGAAACATTTGCTGAATAAACGCCGCTTCTAAGCCGTCAGGGTTTTTATCTAAAATTTTATCAAGCACCGGAAATAACGACTTAAATAAGCCGTATTGGCGTAGCATTAAATAGTTAGCTTCGGCTTTACCGTTTAAAAACAGCTTTAGAACTTCTTCAAATAAACGCGCTGGCGGTATGTTATCAAGTAGACTGGCAAGCGCAGTAATTGGCTTTTCGCTTTTTGGCGCTATGCTCATATCAAGCTTGGTTGCAAAGCGTACCGCACGTAGCATACGTACAGGGTCTTCGCGGTAGCGTGTTTCTGGGTCGCCAATTAACTCAATTTGTTTTGCTTGTATAGCCGCTAAGCCATTGGCGTAATCGTATATACAAAAATCGTTAATAGAGTAATACAGCGCGTTGATAGAAAAATCACGGCGCTCGGCGTCTTCTTCAATGCTACCAAACACGTTATCGCGCAGTAACTGCCCGTGCTCGCTTGATTGGCTAATTTGGTTTTTGTCTTCTTGCGCTTCGTGGTGCCCGCGCATGGTGGCTACTTCTATAATTTCGCGACCAAAAACAATATGTGCTAAGCGAAAACGACGGCCAATTAGGCGGCAATTTCTAAATAGTTTTTTAACTTGCTCTGGGGTGGCATTGGTAACAACGTCAAAGTCTTTTGGTTGTTGACCTAACAATATATCGCGAATACAACCACCTACAAGGTAAGCGTCGTAACCACCGTCTTTTAAACGGTAAAGTACTTTGATTGCATTTGGGCTAAATTGTTTACGTGAAATACCATGTTCGCCGCGTGTTACAACAACCGGTTCATCACTTGTTTGAGTGCTTTGCACATCGGCATTTGGGCCGATTATTTGCCTGCAAAATTGAAAAAGCTTGGAAATAATAATCTGTCTCCTACAGAAATGATGATTGGCTGGTCATCGCAATCAAAAGCACATAAATTAAGTATTATAGTGCGGTGCTTTGTATTTATTGTAAATAGCCTCTATTTAGGCGGCTATCATATACCAGCGCGGTATAAAAATTAAGTTGATGGACTGAAATTAAGCCGTTTTTAAGTTTTTTATTAGCTTAAATGCGTAAATTTAGTGCTGTTTGGATACTGACCTTGCGATATTTGTATTTCGGGTATGTTTGGCACCGCTGTTAAGCTAAATTCGTTAATAGCCCACACCATTAATTGCTCCACAGACAAATCATTCAATTGGCTATGCACAGGTAAGTTTAAAAATTCAAACGCATCAATAAGCGCAGGTTTTGGATTGTCTGTGCTAATAGCGGGCGCATAATTTTGTTTAGAGAGTTTAAAACCAGGCTCGGCCACCGCAAGGGGTAAATGTGCGTATTGGGGAATGGGCGCATTAAGCTGTTTAAATAAACTGATTTGCCGTGCTGTAGGCTCGATTAAATCGGCGCCACGTACCACACGATTAATACCTTGCTCAATGTCATCAATAACCACGACTAGCTGGTAGGCAAATAATCCGTCACTGCGCTTTATTATGTAATCTTCATGGGCTAATGCACTATTTACAGTAATATCGCCTTGAATCAAATCGTTAAAATGGCATGTAGGGTGCTGTTGGCTAAGACGAAGTGCGCCTTGCTCTGTTGATAAGTTAAGCGTTTTGCAGTGACCTTGGTAAATGCCACCCATGGCTTTTATTTGTTTGCGAGAACAGCGACAACCATACACACATTGTTGGTGGATCAGCTTGTTTGTTATCTCTTGATAAAGAGGTAGGCGCTGAGTTTGATAAACAACGGATTCGTCCCAGTAAAGGCCGTAGGCTTGTAAGGTATTTAGAATATGGGTGTCGGCATTTTTAACCACGCGGGTGGTGTCTATATCTTCAATGCGCACTAACCATTTACCCTGATTTACTTTAGCATCAAGGTAGCTGCCCACAGCCGCCACAAGTGAGCCAAAATGAAGTGGCCCAGAAGGAGACGGTGCAAATCGACCGCGATAGTCACGCTTTGGCGTGGTAACGGCTGTAGGAGACATAGTTAACTAATTTTAATTAACCGCGCCCAGCTTGTTTTTCTTTAATTTCTGCAAGGGTTTTACAGTCTACGCATAAATCTGCGGTTGGACGCGCCTCTAAACGACGAATACCAATTTCGATTCCGCATGACTCACAAAAGCCAAAATCATCTTCTTTAATTAAGATAATTGTTTTTTCAATTTTTTTGATCAGTTTACGTTCGCGGTCGCGAGTACGAAGTTCTAAAGAGAACTCTTCTTCTTGCGCAGCGCGGTCAACTGGATCAGGAAAGTTGGCAGCTTCGTCTTGCATATGCGATTTTGTGCGGTCAACTTCATTACGTAAGTCGTTACGCCACGCTTCTAAAATCGCTTTAAAATGAGCACGTTGTGCTTCATTCATATACTCTTCGCCCGGCTTTTCTTGGTATGGTTCTAAACCGGCTTGAGCCAATAAACCATGTCTTTGTTGGTCTGGCATAACTCTCTCCTAAATCCTTAATTTAATGCCTCAGCATTAGCCGGCGGTATAAATAGCAGAATCTTATACCCTAGGCAAATTTATTTTTTAATTAATCGAATTAGCTTCAACCAGTGTGTTGACTAAAAAGGCTCATATTTTGATTTTGATGCTTTATTAATCGTTATTTCGGTATTTAAACTTGCCTAGTTATATGGGCATAAAGTTTAAAAGCAAGTTAAATTTTTTATTTAAAGGTCACTTTCTCACTAAGCGTTACTTCACTAGGCGAAATAGATGCCTTATAAGCGTATACCTCCACGCCTTTTTTAATCGCGTGGTTTAATAAGTCGCTGTATTTTTTATCTATGTGGCTTGCTGCACTCACAATATTAATACCTTGGTGTAAAACAGCGAACAGTAATACTGCGCGGTGGCCTTGTTCGATCATTTCTATTAATTCGCGAATGTGTTTTTGCCCACGCACGGTTTGCGCATCCGGAAAGTAGCCTTGCCCACTTTGTGGTGCGGTTTCGCTTAACAAGGTGACTGACTTTACCTCTACATAGCAAGCGGGTTTATTGTCACTGGTGAGTAAAAAGTCGATACGGCTGTTTTCGCTGCCGTATTTTACTTCACTTTGAAGCTGCTCGTAGCCGTTAAGCTCTGTAATAACCTGGTTGTTGATAGCCTCTTCGACCACTTTATTTGCCACGGCGGTATTAACGCATATTAATTGCGAGAGGGTGTTTTGAGTGAGCTCTAACGACTGAGGGTATTTTCGTTTACTGTTATCGCTGGTTGAATAAAAAGCGCTAAAACCTGGCTCTGCGCAACCTGTCATTTTACCGGTGTTGGCGCAGTGGGCGGTAAATTCAGTTCCATCGTTAAGTTGGAGATCGGCTAAAAAGCGTTTATAGCGTTTTAATAACGTGGCGGGCTGTAAAGCTGGGGTGTATTTCATTTAAATTCCAATGCTAAACGCTGCAGATGCGTTGGTTTATGTTATTTATCTCAAGCTGTTGGGAACTTGTACTCACTATAGTAAACTCGGTGGCACATTTAAGTGTAAGGGTATTCTAACATGAGTGAAAAATTTGTTGTTCAACTAAGCGAGCAAGCAGCACCAAGCCATTGGGGCGAAAACGCGGCGTTGTCTTTTAACGAGCAAGGCGCAACGGTTCATTTATCTGAGCAAGAAACATTAAAAAATGTTCAAAAAGCGGCGCGAACAATTGTAAGCCAAGGTGTTAAACAGGTTGAGCTTGCGGGCGATACATGGTGCACAGAAAGCCAATGGGCTTTTTACCAAGGGTTTGTAACACCTAAATCATTACATGGTGTTGAATTTGTTGATAACGCACAATCAGATCTAAACGAGCTTGCGCATTTAAAAGCCTCAGCTACGTGGGCACGAGAAATGGTAAACGGCACAGCCGATGACATTTACCCTGAAAGCCTTGCTGAAAAAGCCGCCGAATTTATTCAATCGTTAGCGCCTGAACACGTAAGCTACCAAATTATTAAAGGCGATGCGTTATTAGAGCAACAGTGGATTGGTATTCATGCTGTGGGCCGTGGCTCTGAGCGTCCACCTGTTTTACTTGAGCTTGATTACAACCCAACAGGCGATGAAAGCGCGCCGGTAAGCGCGGCGCTTGTAGGTAAAGGTATTACGTTTGACTCTGGCGGTTACTCAATTAAATCTAGCGAAGGTATGCTAGGAATGAAGTGCGACATGGGTGGCGCGGCAACGGTAACAGCGGGTTTAGCACTGGCTATTAACCGCGGTATAGGAAAACGCATTAAGCTATTTTTATGCTGTGCAGAGAACTTAATTTCGGGCCACGCTTACAAACTAGGTGATATTTTAACCTACAAAAATGGCACAACCGTTGAAATTGTAAACACCGATGCTGAAGGGCGTTTAGTGCTTGCCGATGGCCTAATGGCTGCAGGCGAAACTGGCGCAGAGCTAATCATAGATGCGGCAACACTTACCGGTGCTGCACTCGTTGCTGTAGGGCAAGAGTACAACGCATTATTTGCCCTGGATAAAGAGCTGGTACGCGAAGTAGAAGACTTTGCATCGCAAGAAATGGAAGCTGCATGGCCTCTTCCGCTTGAAAAATGGCACCAGCAAAACTGCCCATCTCCATATGCTGATACGGCAAATAGCCGCGCTCAAAAAGGTGGCGGTTACGGCGGCGCATCAAATGCAGCAGGCTTTTTATCTCGCTTTGTACCAAACGATGGTAAAGGTTGGGTACACATTGATTTAGCTGCAGCATTTAATATGGGTAGCACTAGCCAATGGGCTGCAGGTGCAACTACGCAAGGTATGCGCACAGTGGCACGTACATTGTTAGAAAAAGCTTAATAGTACGTAACTAGGCGTTTAATACATAAAATAGGCACCAATTGGTGTCTATTTTGCTATTTGCAGGCAAGCAATTTATTTTTATTTACGGTAAAATCCTTCGCCAATACCTGTTTGGGTGTTTAATTATTGGCTAAAGTGCCTACACTCAAATGTTATACTCACCACTGGGGTTCTAAACTATGTCAGATAAGTGCTACATCACAGCTCAACAGCTACTTGAAGATTCATTCCGCGTAGCGGCACAAGTTTATAAAGATGGCTTTCGTCCAGACTTTATAATTGGTATTTGGCGAGGTGGTGCACCTATTGGTATTGCTGTGCAAGAATACTACGACTACAAAGGCATTGAGACTGATCACATTGCGGTGCGTACGTCGTCTTATTACGGTATTGGCAAGCAATCTAAAGAAATAAAAGTACACGGCCTACACTACATTGTAGAAAACGCTAATGCTGGTGACTCACTGCTTATTGTTGATGATGTGTTTGATTCTGGCCGCAGTATATTTGCACTAAAAGAAAAGCTTTCTGAGCTTATGCGCTTAAATTTACCACGCGATATTCGTGTGGCATGTCCGTACTATAAGCCTAAAAACTCAAAAGTAGAGATGGTGCCAGATTACTTTATTCATGAGTCAGAAGAGTGGTTAGTGTTCCCGCATGAGTTATCGGGTTTAACGCCAGATGAAATAATTGAAGGTAAATCTGATTTAGTAAATATCCAAGATATTTTATTAGATAAGTAATTGCCTAAGCGTTAAGTAGGAGTTTATTTGCGCGGGGGCGTGTTTGTGTACTCGTTTTAAATAAATTGCTGCTATAGCGCAGTGCTAATAAATACCATAAAAACTAAAAAAGGCCATTACGGCCTTTTTTTGTGTCTGATTTTTTTACAGCTGCGCAAAACTGTCTACGTAATCACTTAAACTTTGTGTATCGACCGCTTTTAGCCCATGGGAGCTGCGCTGCACTAAGCCTTTTTCAACAAGCTCGGTAACTACGCGGCGATAAGCTCGCTCAGTGGTTGCAAAGCGCTCTGCTTCGGCGTTAACGGTTGGGTATGCGCGCAGTAGCGTTGGGTTATTGTTCTCGGCGCGTAGTAAGCAGTCTTTAGCTATGTTGTAGCTTAAAGGCAGCAGTAACTTATCTAAATTAATTTTTTGGTTTTCTTGAAACTTAGCCGCAATGGTTTGCGCGGTGTATAAGCTCAGCTCTGGCTTTTCGAGTAGTAATGCTCGCCAGTGGCGAAGCTCTATTAAATTATAGGTTACATCGCTAAAACAGGTGACCGTATAAATACATGGGTTATTGTTTAGTGCTTCTATTTCACCAATTAGGGTGTTGTTGCAATCTAATTGGCCTAATAATAGGCGGCGTCCGTTACCTACGTCATAACTAAATGAAATAGTACCGCTGCGCACCAGCACAAGTTTACTAAGTGGTTGATCTTGGTGGATCAGCACTTCTTTTTTTGATTGTTGATAGCTACTCCCTGCAAAAGTGAGTAATTGTTCAACAAGGTAACTAGAAAAATGGTATTGAAACATCAATATGCTCTTCGGACAATTGTCCTATTTATTACACCTTAATGACGATATTATTAAGGCTCTAAGAATTTACGCTAACTTGCTACTGTATTTAGCCTTGCTAAGTACGTAATACCTTCATTTCCCGTGTAATGATTTAGGAAGCTATTGGCTACAACCAATATACTTTTTAAGGTTTTTTAAGCAAGTTAGTTTTTTTTATTTTATACCAATCAGCCTAATTAAGTGATCAATTTTAAGGCTAGGAAAACGTGTTGATAGCTAGGCAAAAAATCGCTATTTAGTCGTTCTCGGCAATTGCTCCTACATTGCTCTACCTTCTGCATCCATGCAGTCGTAAATGAGCATTTTTTAACGCAGGTAGCGACACGTTTAGCCCACAAAATGATTGAGTATTATTGCGCATTGGTATTAAACGTTGTAACACTGACAAGTGCCACACGTTAGCATTGGCGTAATGCTAACCTAAAGGGTAGGAGAGAACAATTGAGTTGGGAATATTTAGGTTATATTGCATCAGCTTTCTTGGTTGCATCGTTAACAATGACCGATGTAGTAAAACTGCGTTGGTATAATATGTTTGGTTGTATTGTATTTACTATTTACGGTGTGGCTATTGGTGCAGTGCCTGTTGCGTTTACTAATGGCTTATTAGCGCTGGTAAATATGTACCATATTATAAAGCTCTACCGACAGCCTAAAGTTAATATTGAAAAAGGGAATGCATAAGCATTCCCTTTTTTACGCTTAATCTATTTTTTCTTCTTTGATTTCTTTTTCATAGCGTAATTCTCCAGCTACCCAAGTCTGTAAAACCTGTGTTTTATAAATCTCATCGACAGGGGCTTTAAAATAGTCTTTGTCTATTAAAATAAAGTCTGCCCATTTTCCGTTTTCTAAGCTGCCTATTTTAAACTCTTGGTGCGCTGCATACGCGCCGCCAAGTGTAAACGCTCTTAGGGCTTGTTCGCGGCTTAGCACTTCGCTTGCGCGCCAGCCGTTCTCAGGCAGCATATTATGATCCATACGGGTAATGGCTGAATACAAGCCATCAAAAGGGTTTGCCAGCTCTACTGGGTAGTCAGAGCCTGCTGCAATCACAGAGCCTTGCTTTAAAAATGTTTGCCATGCATATGCACCTTGTAATTGGTTATCGGTCAAGCGCTGCTGAGCCATATGCATATCTGAGGTGGCATGCACAGGCTGCATAGATGGAATGATTTTAAGTGCTTTAAAGCGCGGAATGTCATCAGGGGTGACTATTTGCGCGTGTTCAATGCGGTTACGCAGTAGCATACCGCCCGTTTGCTTAAACACGTTTTGATACGCATCAAGTACCACTTTATTTGCCTTATCACCAATTGCATGAGTGTTGGCGCTAAAGCCATTTTTGAAGCTTAAAGTAAATAATTCTTCAAGCTTGGCTTGGGTTTCTAGCATTAGGCCGTGGTGGTTTTTTCTATCTGCGTAGTCATCAATTAGCGCAGCCCCGCGCGAGCCTAATGCGCCATCGGCATATACTTTTACACTGCGGATAGACATAAACGATGCAGCATCTTGATAGCGCCCTGCCTTAAGCATGTGCTTTAAATCAGGGCTAGCAGCACTTAGCATAGCGACAATTCTTAGTGGCAAATTACCTTGCTCGCTGCGCTCTTTGTAAACTTCCCAGGTGGTTTTATCAATACCGGCATCGTGAGTAGAGGTAATGCCTAAGCTTAATAAGTGCGCGCCTGCGGCATCTAGCGAGTCGCTTATAGCTTGTTTTGAAGGAGCGCTCATATGCTGGGTAATTAACGACTCGGCCTTATCAACAAAAATACCGGTTGGATTACCAAATTCATCTTTAATAATTTCGCCGCCGTCAGGGGCTTGAGTGGCTGCGGTAATACCGGCCAGCTCTAAGGCTTTGCTGTTAACCCAAATTGCATGGCTGTCAACGCGCGAAAGTACCACTGGACGGTCATTGACTACTTTGTCTAAGTCTTTGGCGGTAGGAAAGCGCGTGTCGCTCCACAGCTCTTGGTTCCAGCCTCGCCCTAATATCCAGCCTTGTTTATTTTTCGCAAATTGCTCTAACTTTGTGGTTATTTCAGCGACCGATTTAGCGCCGCGTACATCAAGTTGCGATAAGTTATCGCCAAGGCCAATTACATGCCCGTGAGCGTCAATCAACCCTGGCAGTAACGTATTACCTTTGGCATCAATAAGTTTGGCATCAGGAAAAGTGTTTTTAAGCGTATCATCTCCAGTTTTAACAACTTTACCGTTTTTAATCACTAAAGTAGAAAACGTTTGAATACCACCTTGGTATAAGGGAGTGTAACCATTAGCGTTGTAAATGACCTGCGTTTGCGCAATCGCAGTGCTGCTTACAAATAAACCGGTAAGCAGTAGTGGGTTAAATAGTTTTTTGAGTTGCATAAATTGGTTATTTTTTATTGTTAGTAAAATAACCCTAGCAAACTCACTTTTAGAATACCAATATGTTGAGGTAGATAGCTTAAAAGCGTAAGGGCTGTTAAAAATTTAGCGCTTACGCTTATAAAAAAGAGTTACTTACTGGCGTATATGCCATATTCCGAAAGGGTAAGTCTGCCGTCTTTATCTTTATCATAACTTGAAAAACGCGACCAAAGGGCGGGGTCAATGGCGGTTTCTGAACGGGTTAAAAAGCCATCGTGGTTACGGTCAAACTTTTCAAATTTATCGGCAACTTCTGTACTTTGGCCAAGGCTTACATCGCTAAAAAGGCCAAGCGCAACAAGCGCTAAATAGCTTACAGTCTTCATACTTATACTCAGTAAAGGTTATTGGTTAAATAGTCTTTAAACTCAAGAAGCGAGATTTGTTTGTCTTGGTTTTTATCCCAGCGAGTAAAGGTGCTGAGTAGCTGAGGCTGTGGCTCTAATTCGTCTTCTGTTAAGAAGCCGCTTTTATTGGCATCAAGGTGATCAAAACGTTGTTTAACATCTAACGCAACAGCATTAAAGCTGATCATAGTAATAGCGATAACACTAAAAAAAACACACTTCATGGTTTTCCTTCCAACATACAGTGTTTGTAGATTAATAAAAAAAGCACTTGCCATAATTTAACTTCCCAACATTAAATCCGTTTACACATTCCCTCAGGGATTATGGCAAATGCTTTTGAAACCTACCTTACTAGGTAAAAGCTTAAGTAAAACTTAATTAACTTCAGCTGTGGATAATAAATCTATTTTAAGCAGTCAGCTTTAGCGCTAACTGCTTAAAATTTCTAGCCAGAGAAAAAGACTTAAACATCGTTACTATTGAGTTTGTTATTAAAGCGCTTAATCACAATTAAGGTTTAAAATTTTGAAACTCTTCTTTAGAAATTTTCTTGTCTTGGTTTTCGTCTAAATCGGCAAATTGCCTCATTACTTCTTTATCTTGTTTGGCTTCTGCAAGCGATACTGCTCCATCCATATCTTTGTCTAAATGAGCAAAGCGAATGTTGACAGAAGAGGCTAAAGCCGTGGCGCTAATGGCTAAAAACATTAATGCAAATGCTGCGATAAGTTGTTTCATAATCATGTTCCCTAATTAAATGAATTTACTGAATAAACTTTTTGAATTCACTTAGCGACAACTGGCCATCTTGGTTAGTGTCTATTTGTGAAAAGTTTTCGTGTAGTACGGCATCTTCACCCGCTTCTGATTCGCTAAGTGTGCCGTTACTGTCTTTATCTAGCTCATTAAATGTAGCTTGAACGTCCATAGCTATTGCATCTGTGCCCATAAACCCAAAAGCCAGCATGGGTAAAATTACTAAAAAGCGGTTGTTCATTTAATTTCCTTATTGATTAAAGTTGCACTCACTATTACAAAAATGGTGCCAACTTAAATAAATGTTTAAAATCAATGGTTTGTATTTTTTATGGGGCACTGGTCGGAATTTTTTACTTAAATGTGTGTTATTTTTGCAACAGGCGGTAGGTGCTATTAGTCGTTAATATAGTTATCAATAACTTAGTGTGTTGCTAAATGGCAACAGGAGGATATATTGGGTTAAATATAGAAGTTGATTCAGCGAGAGTATAAGGTAAGTAACTAAAATAGGGCGCTTAAAATAATAAAAGGAAATGATAATGCCTGTAACGTTGGCTAACAAGTATCGTGCAATGCTTAATTGGCGGCCTAACTTAATAGGTCAGTTTATAATTAGTATGCTGCTGTCGTTACTGCCGCTTAGTTTGGTGGTTATTGTTTTTTTAAATGCGTTAAACAAACAGCTCGCTGTTACCCAGCTTATTGTCAGTAATAATTACCAAGTTACTAAGTCGTTTAATTTTTTAAAGCAAGAGCTTAATAGCCTAGAGCGGGCAACGCGACAAAACTGGGTGTTAAAAAGCGAGTCGCTCGACACGTTAATAAACGAAAAGTGGCAATCCTCCTTACAAACAATCGACACGCTCAGCCAAGCCAGTGCCACACAGCAATACACTATGCAGTGGCGTCGCTTAGCAACAACATTGCGTAGTACTCATCAAGCTTTAATTGAAAATAACCAACAAGATGCTGCATTGTTTGTGCCTATTAGCGATTTAGTGGCTGAGCTTACGGTGTGGTTGCGCGATACGAATGCAGCGCAAATTCAAAATAACCAAAGCGAATTAAGTACTTTACAAAGTTCGTTTATTAACTGGTTAGTGGCGCTTATTCCGCTTACTTTACTAGTGGGTGGAGGCTTTTTATGGCGCATAAGCAAGCGTTTAAAAGGGCTTACGTCGGTAATAGATAAACTAGGACAAGGCCACTGGCAGCAAAAAATTGCAGTGCAAGGCTCAAGTGAGCTGGTGGAATTAGGCGAAAAACTACAATGGGTGCAAGAGCAGCTACATATGCTTGAGCAACAAAAAGATACCTTTTTACGCCATGTAACCCACGAGCTTAAAACGCCGTTGGCTTCAATGGTCGAGGGTACCGATTTACTTAGCGATGAAATAGTCGGCCCCATTACAAAAGAGCAGCAAGCTGTGCTTGAGCTTATTAGCCAATCTATGGTGCGTTTGCGCACTATGATTGACAGTCTACTTAGTTATAACGCTATCAGAACCAGTAAAGACAGCGTTAGCGAAGTCGAATTTGGCAATTTAATAAATAAAATAAACAGCCATTTTGAGCACCGCTTAACGGCTAAGCAGCAACGCTTAAATTGGCACAACAGCATAACAAAACAGCCACTTGCATTACCCGCAGAGCTGATAGAAATGACCCTCATTCAGCTCATTTCTAATGCATTAAAATTTTCAAATACAGGGCAAAGTGTTGATGTAACCTTAGCACTTGAGCAAAAGCTACTAACAATACAAGTGCGCGATGAAGGCTGTGGTATTAAAGAGCAAGAAAAAACCCAGATATTCAGCGCATTTTACCAAGGCAAGCATAATAAAGATGTTACGCTGCAAGGCAGTGGCTTAGGTTTAACCATAGTAAAAGAGTCGGTTGAGCAGTTACAAGGCCAGCTTAGTGTTGAGCATAACCAGCCCCAAGGCTGCTTATTTACAATAAAAATACCTTTAATTAATCAAGGAGTTTAATAGCATGCGTACGCGTTTAATAGCTATTTTATGTGTGCTCAGTAGTACGGTTATTTTAGCTGGGTGTGAAACAAATAACACACAAACAGCAGCAGTGTCGCAGGAGGTTGAGCCTGCAAAAAATGCGGTGCCAAATCCTAAAAAGCGCCCTAAAAGTGACCCCGTTTACCCCAGCGCAGAACGTGTTGTTGCATGGCATGCTAATCAATGTGGCGGTTTTAAAGTAAAGCCAAGCCTACATACTTATTTAGGTGAAAAAGAGCTAAAACGTTTTTTTAAATTCATGTGTGTTAACACCTCAAGTGCGCCAGAGGAGGTAATGACACGATTACAAAAACTCGATTTAGCCTACTTTTGGCCTGAGCCAATAAAACAATATTTATGGCTTCAAAAGCAGCATGTTACTCGGCAAATAAATGCTCTAAAAGAGCAGCAGGCGTTAAATGACAAAATGCAGCAAACGTTATCGTCTTTAGCCACCATAGAGCAGCAGCTGTTACTACGCGAAGACACTAAGGAGCAGTAATTATGGCAACACACACACCACAAGGTGCAAAAGTATTACTCGTTGATGACGATGCAAGTTTACTTAAATTACTTGCACTAAGAATCGAGTCTAAAGGGTATGAAGTAACAACCTGCGAAAGCGGCATACTTGCATTACAAATTCTTAAAAACCAAGTGTTTGATGCAGTTATAACAGACCTGCGTATGGACGAAATGGACGGCATGGCCTTACATCGCCAATTACAAAGCCGCTACCCAGCACTGCCGGTTATAATGATGACAGCGCATGGCTCTATACCCGATGCGGTGGAGGCGACAAAACAAGGCATTTTTGCGTTTATTACAAAACCGGTAGATAAAGACGAGCTGTTTGACAGCCTAGCCAAAGCCATTGAAATACATGGCGTAAACGCAGAAGAATCGCCCCAAAAAAGCAATATAGTAACGCGCAGTGGCGCTATGTTACACCTCCTTGAGCAAGTAAAATTACTGGGGCCAACCCAAGTAAATGTACTTATTTCTGGCGCCAGCGGTACCGGTAAGGAGCTGCTGGCTCAGGCGATTCATCAACACAGCCATGTAAGCGAAGGACCTTTTGTGGCCATTAACTGTGGCGCAGTGCCTGGGGAGCTTTTAGAGTCAGAATTATTTGGCCATAAAAAAGGCGCCTTTACAGGGGCGGTGAAAGATCACCAAGGTTTATTTCAGCAAGCTCAAGGCGGCACCTTATTTTTAGATGAAATTGGCGATATGCCGCTTAATTTACAAGTTAAGTTACTGCGTGTACTGCAAGAAAAAACCATACGCCCGGTGGGCTTTCAGGAAGAAATTCCTATTGATGTGCGCATTGTATCGGCCACTCACAAAAATTTACCCGATGCGATTAGCAACCAACAATTTAGGGAAGATTTATACTACCGCCTAAATGTTGTTAATTTAAAATTACCGCCGCTGTGTGAGCGCCGAGAAGACATAAGCCTGCTTGCCCAGCACTTTAGCGCAAGTATTGCTAAACGTATGAACCAAAAAGAAAAGCGCTTTGCAAACGATGCCATGCATGCACTAGTACGTTACGACTGGCCTGGGAATATACGCCAGTTACAAAATGTTGTAGAGCAAGTGGTCGCATTGAGCGCCAGCGAGGTAATTTCTGCGCACTTAGTGTTAAACGCACTTAACTCAAACCAAGCCAGTGCAGAGCCGCTTTCTCTAAATGATGCCAAAAAAGAGTTTGAGCGCGATTATGTAATAAACACCCTAAAAATGGCCGGTGGTAACGTAGCTGAAGGTGCAAAGCTTGCCAAACGTAATCGTTCGGATTTTTATAAGTTAATAAAAAAACACAATATTGATGTCGATAATTTAGTGTAATTTAAGAGTAAGGTTATTAAATGCAGTTATTTATGGTGTATCTGGGTGGGCGAATTCAAGGCTGCCACATAGAAATGCACGATATTCGCTTTGTCGTAGGGCAAAGCATTGAGCAAACTTATTCAAAGCTAAAAAGCCAATGGGTGGGCGATAAAAACAATGTGCATATGGACAGCTACATGGCAATTAACCATATCGACGGTTATAAAGTAGAAGTCGTTGATACCTACGTTGAGCAAAATAAGCAGCTGTACTTTGTTAATTTAGGCGCTTACAGAAGTGACTCTATGGCAGAGCAACACGACTTTGCATTGTATGTTGCCAGTAGCGCAGCAGAGGCCAAGCAGCGCGCTAAAAGCGATTTGCTTGCAGGCCTTAGCCATATTCATAAAGATGATTTACATGATGTAGATGACTGCTTTGCTATAGACCTGCTCGACAGCCAACTAAATATTAAGCTTACGCCAAGTGGGCATACTCAACCAATAAAACCAGATTGGTTTGGGTATTATATTCTTTAACAGTAAAATTAAGAGTCTTGCTCGCTTTGCTCATTGGCTTCGCTTTTAGCTGCCATTTTAAATGCCACAATAACTAGGCCAAACATCGCAAAGGGCAGCGCTGCCAACATGTATTCAACCATGTTGCTATCTTGAAAGTTAGCCTGTAATAAAAAGTGACCCGCCACGCACATTACAATAACCACAAGTAATATAGGCAGTAGCATAAGTTCTTTTTTTGATGAATGATTTTTCATTGAGTATAAGGCTATGGCTTAAAATAAAGCGCTATTGTAATGAGCTTACTTAAGCTTGGCAAACTATGGCTATTTTAATGGTATGATCGACATTAAATAACCACCCAGTGTGATTAGGATAAACAGTGAAACACAACCTTAAGCAAGTTTACCTTGTTGGTGGCGCGGTACGCGACCAGCTACTTAATATAGCATCAAAAGATAACGACTATGTTGTTATAGGCGAAACACCCCAAACTATGGAGTCGCTTGGTTTTGTGCCTATAGGAAGTGATTTTCCGGTTTATTTACACCCAAAAACAAAAGAAGAATACGCCTTGGGCCGCACCGAGCGAAAAAGCGGTAAAGGCTATACCGGCTTTGTGGTAGATGCCAGCCCTAATGTCACCCTTGAAGAAGATTTAGCACGGCGCGATTTAACCATCAACTCAATGGCACTTGATGAAAGCGGCACCGTTATTGACCCTTTTAATGGCCAAAGCGATTTACACAATAAAATACTGCGCCACACCACAGAAGCCTTTGTAGAAGACCCGGTAAGGGTATTACGCATAGCCCGGTTTTTAGCACGCTACGGAAGTGAATGGCGTATTCACCCAAGTACTTATGCATTAATGCGCGAGCTTAAAAACAAAGGTGAGCTTAATCATTTAGTGCCCGAGCGCGTATGGCTCGAAACCGAAAAAGCACTGGGTGAAAAACACCCTGAACTGTATTTTCAAGCATTACATGGCTTAGGTGTTTTCCCTGAAATAGAGAGTATGCAAGGGGTGCCGCAACCTGCAAACCACCACCCAGAAGGTGATGTGTTTGTTCATACTATGTTGGTACTTAGGCGCGCTGCCGATTTAAATTTTAATTTAGAAACACGGTTTGCGGCACTCACTCATGATTTTGGTAAGGCCCTGAGCTTTAAAAAACACGGTAATTTACGCGTTCATGAACGCGAAGGGGTAGCCGTAATAGAAAAGTTTTGTGAGCGTTTAAAAGTGCCTAATCGTTTTCGTGATATTGGCGTACTCACCAGCGATAATCACACCTTATGCCATACGCTGGAGCAATTAAGACCACAAACGATTCATAAATTAATTGTCACTAATTTAAATGCTTTAGTGCACCCAGAGCGATTTATTGCGTTTACCCAAGCATGCCAATGTGATGCGCAAGGGCGCGGAGAAACGCTCGTAAATAAGCCCTATCCGCAAGGGGCTAAACTGCGTGCAATTTTTAATGAATTACAAAAAATGGATAAAAAGCAGGTAGTACAAACTGCACTTAAAAATGGCAAAAAAGGCCCAGAAATAGGCGAAGAGGTAAAACTGGCAGAAATAAACTGCATCAAAGCATTTTTACAAAACGAGCAAGCAACGCAATAGGCAATACCCTAGCTGAGGTATTCAGACACGCCTTCGTTTTTAACTTGTTCTGGCTGTCGTAAGTTTTTATATGTAGAGGTGGCAGGCTCTGAAGGCAAGCTAGGTGCTTGCTCTTGGGGCCTGTATAGATCAAAAATAAATTCGATCTCTTCACGCTCAAGTGGGTTGTTCATGATCTATTCTCCTTAATTAGTGTTCAGGGTATGGCCGTTTGACTGAATTAAAAGTGAATAGTTACATTTTAAGTTGTAGTAAATTGTAATCGATGTGCAAAAAATAAGGGCGACTCAGTAGGGCGCCACTTTATGCATAGCTTAGCTTTGTAAAGGCAGGGTTACTTTAAACACCACGCCATTACCGCGCTCGTTGTTTTGCGCAGTGACACTGCCTTTGTGGTAATCACACACCAGCCTTACAATATAAAGCCCTAAACCTAAGTGCGGTTGCTGCTGCATTTGCTGGCTACGCACCGACACCATAGAATCAAAAATATGCTCAGTTAGCCCTTCAGGCAGGGCAGGGCCTGTATTACTCACTGTTAATATTGCTTTATTTTCGCTCTGCTTAAGACCTACATTAATAGCCGTATTTGCTTCACTAAATTCCAGCGCATTATTAATAAGCTTATCAAGTAGCTGAGCTATAAATTCGGGAGCACCTTGCATAGGTAAAGGGCTTTGGCATACATCAAGGTCAAATAACTGCTCAGGGTAAGTGAGCTGGTAGCCTTGCATACAGCCATTAATTACTTTTTGTAAATCAAACGGCTCGCTCTCGTTGCTTTGAATGCTTTGTTCAAGGCGCGTGGCTTCGCTCATGGTGGTTATTATTTTACCTAATCGCTCAACCCCTTCACTAGCTCGCTCTAGGTATTTTTGGCTAAGCTCATTTTGCTCTAAACTTTGTAGGTTTTCTAAAGAAGAGCGAACCACAGCCACCGGTGTACGTAGCTCATGAGATAACCGCGATGACATATTTTCTAAATAATTAGTGTACCCGCCTAAGCGGCCAACAATATTGGCAAAACTTCGTGAAAGGTCGCCAATTTCATCGTTTGAGTCGCTGTAATTAATACTGCCGGTAATGCGCCCTTGGGCATCAATGGCTTGCTCTGCGGTGTCGCGCAGTCGCCTAATGCGGCTCGAAATACGCGAGGCAAAAAAGAACAACGTAACGGTGCCAATTAGCATCACCGCTAAAATAACGTTAAAAAGCTTTTCGAGCGATTTATTACGCAGGGTGCGAACACCGTTAGTGGTTTCCTCGGCGATTACTGCGCCAATCACTTTATCTTCTATCCAAATAGGGTATGCCGCCGATAAAATAACGGCTTTACTGTCGGGGGTTAACCGCCAAGACGACGCTGGTTGCCCCTTCAGTGCCTTAGCTAAATGCGTGCCTTGCATTGAGGCAACATCGTGCAGGGTATCTAAAAATTCGTTTTCGGGGCGAGTTAAAATTTTATAATAAAGTGGGTGCAAATACGTTTGCTCAAAGCGTTGCCAGGCATTTTTAGGCGGCTGGTTTTTAAGGCCGTCGGCCCATACGCCATCGGCATTTTGAATTGTGCCCGACTGCGCTAATACGCGATGATGGTTATCAACCACCCAAATACGGCTACCACTGTGACCCATACCTTTTAAAATTCGGTTAATTTCTGGTGAGGGCACCAATACCGAGCCTAAATCGCTTGGGTTATTTAAATTAGAGGTCGACATTGTTTTAAAATCGAGCGGCGCTTTTTTTGTGTCAATATCGACCACGGCAAAGCCTAGCTTGTTACCAAGCATATTTATAGGAAAGCGCAGCTCTAAGTTATATCCCGATTCAGTGCGTATAAAATAGCCCTGAATTTTTGTAAACGGTGTTTTGGTATTAGCATCAAACGCATTTACCCAGCCATCTTGGCGTGGGGCAATAATGTACGTATTAAAATCTCCGTCTGGGCTTTTTAGGCCAATTATTAAATGGTCGTTATTAGTAATGCTTAAACTATTTTTAGCACGATATACAAGGTGATCGTCAGTTACTTTAAACACGGCATATAAGTAGTTATCAAATTTTCCAACCATATGATCAAACGATAAATCCTCAGCTTTATGCTCCTTGTCTGCTTTTTGTAAATAGCGTTTATCGTAATGCCAAAAGAGTGGTTGATAGCTTTGCCAGTCGCTCAGTTTGCCATCGAGTTGAATGGCGTTTTTAAGATTGTACGCATATAAGTCGCGCCCTTTTACTACCTGGTCTAAAAAGTTGGTTTGCTCATCAAAAAGTGCTGGGCGCTCATGCAGGGCGGTGGCGAGCGCGCGAGTGGTGCCTACGAGGGTTTTTTCTTGGCCTTGGCGTAAAAACTTTTCCATTTCCCACACGTACTCGTAGCCAAGCCAAGGCAGTAAAAACAAAAAACACGACAGTAATATAAATTTACTGCGCAGGCCAAATCGTAACATTAGCGTTGTTCCCACCTGTAGCCCATGCCGTACACCGTATCTATGCAGTCAAAGTTGTTATCAAGGGCGATAAACTTTTTACGAATGCGTTTTACATGCGAGGTGATAGTGCTGTCGTCTACGTAAATTTTTGCATCGCTCATTAAATCGTTACGGCTTTTTACATGGCCTGGGCGCTGCGCAAGTGAGTGCAACATCCAAAATTCGGTCACGGTTAAATCAACCAATTGCTGCTGCCAAAATACTTGCATACGCTGGGTGTCGAGCGTTAACTGGCCGCGTGTAATTAATGCATTGGCATCGGCGGGCTGCTCAAGCGCTTCCATGCGTCTAAATAGCGCGCCTATTCTGGCAGCCAAGTGGGCTAAGCTAATATCTTTTGTTAGGTAGTCATCGGCGCCCATACGCAGGCCACACACGGTATCTATTTCGCTATCGCGGGCGGTTAAAAAAATAATAGGCAGAGTTTTAGAAAGCGTACGCAAGGTTTGGCAAAGCAAAAAACCGCCGTCTATTTCGTGGCCTAAACCAATATCAACAATGGCTAAATCGGGTAGGGCGTCTTTAAATGCAATCTCTGCGCTGACGCGGTTAGCAAAACCACTTACTTGGTAACCTTGGGCGCTAAGCATTTCAATATAGTTTTCGCGGATGGCGGTTTCATCTTCAATGATGGCTATTTTTTTCATTCTACTCAACCTTATTTATTTTAAAACGCACTATATCGAAGTTTTTCAGTTATGTACGCTTAAAAAGGCAATTGCCATTTTTTTGCCACAATTGCTCAGCGGTTTGCCATTTTTGCTCCCTTTTGTTGCCACTTGCAGCTGTTTTAATACAACCATCAAAACAAAACATCACAAATTAAAACAAGTTTAAGGATTACATTATGAAGAAGACATTAATCGCATTAACGCTAGTAGCCACAGTGTGTACACCTGCATTTGCAGCAGCCGCTAACACCCCTTCTAAAGAAGCACATAAAGAAACCGCCATCGGCTTAGGTACTGGCGCCATTATTGGTGGTGTCGTTGGTGGGCCAATTGGTGCTTTTATTGGCGCATTTGCCGGGGGCTTAATTGGTGATTCAAAAGTAGCTGATGACAAAATTGCCCAGCAGCAGAGAGCAATAACAGTGATGCAGCAAAAAACCAGCGACTACCAACAGGTACTTAATCAAAACAATAGGCTAGAGCAGCAGTTAGATGTACTAACTAATCAAAATGAGCAGTTAACACAATCGCAAATAAATAACTTACTCGCCCTGACAGTACAATTTAAAACCGGCTCAAGTGCTATTGCCCCGCACTTTGCTACGCAGTTAGACCAGCTTGTGGTGCTGTTAAAAAATCAGCCGCAACTAGCATTAGATTTAAGTGGCTTTGCCGATCAGCGCGGTGATGAGCAAGCGAATCTTTTATTGTCTAAAAAACGTGTAAACGCAGTGCAAAGTTACCTTATAAAGCACGGTATTAGCCATACACGTTTAAGTGCGCACGCTTTTGGCGAGCAACAAACATTAGCGCGCAGCAATACCGTAGAAGATAACTTTTTTGATCGACGCGTAACACTTACTACCCGCTCAATAAACCCAGTAAATGGTCAAACGGCAAGTAACTAAAGCCACTTTTATTTGAGTAAAGTTAAGCGTTCGATGGAGTGATTTTATGTTGAGTAACCCAACCAAAATGCTTACTAAAGTAAGCATTTTTATTTTCTTAGTGGCTGTGCTTCTACTTAGTTTTAATAGCCGTGCACAGTCGCCCAAGCTTGAACTTTTTGACCGCAGCGGCGCATCTGTCGCGCCGGCAATTATATTAAAAAGCGATGCTAACATGACCCTAACCGGGCTGATAAATCACGTGGTTGTTAAGCAAACTTATCAAAACGAAAATCCGTTTGCGGTAAATGCGCGTTATGTGTTTCCTCTACCTGATGAAAGCGCCGTGCATGCGATGACGATGCGCATAGGTGAGCGAGTCATAAAAGGCCAAATAGATAAAAAAGTAGAGGCCGAAAAAAAGTATCAAGCAGCTAAAAATGCTGGCAAGCAAGCCGCACTTGTACGCCAGCAGCGCGCTAATATGTTTATTACTAACGTGGCAAATATAGGCCCTGGCGAGCAAATTGTGATAGAGCTTGAATACCAAGAAATCATTGATTACAGCAATGGCACATTTGCTATTCGCTTCCCAAGTACCATTACGCCGCGCTATCACACAATAAGCGCAAATATTGAAGCTGAGCAAACTAGCCTAAGCCATGCACCACAAGGATGGTTAAGCCCTGTATATAGCAAAACGCAGCACAGCGAGGCGCCAAGCAGCCAATTTAGTTTAAATATTGATATAGATGTAGGCTTAGAGCTTGTAGATATAACGTCTAAATTTCATCATGTTGAAGTACAAAACCCGGCCTTTGGGCAATATACGGTTGCTTTAAATGAGCAAG
Organism: Pseudoalteromonas sp. Angola-7; assembly: GCF_028599255.1. Classification (NCBI taxonomy): domain Bacteria; kingdom Pseudomonadati; phylum Pseudomonadota; class Gammaproteobacteria; order Alteromonadales; family Pseudoalteromonadaceae; genus Pseudoalteromonas; species Pseudoalteromonas sp. Angola-7. The sequence goes on along the minus strand of NZ_JAQREL010000003.1, from coordinate 158,952 downwards.
CGGGGGCCAATCGCGACTTTGTACTTGAGTTTAAACCGCTGCAAAAAGAAAGCGCACAAGCAGCATTTTTTACCCAGCAGTTTGAAAACGGCGACCGGTACGGGCTTGCTATGCTAATGCCGCCAGCAGATCACTTTACACAAACGCAGCGCCTACCTCGCGAAATGGTGTTTGTTGTAGATACCTCAGGCTCTATGCACGGGCAATCTATGGAGCAAGCTAAAAAGGCCCTGTTTTATGCGCTGTCTTTGCTTGATAGTGACGACAGCTTTAACATTATTGGCTTTGATAACGTGGTTACCCCCATGAGCGATAAACCCCTTATTGCTAGTGACTTTAACTTACGCCGCGCTGAGCGCTTTATTTATAGCCTAGAGGCCGACGGTGGTACCGAAATACAAGGTGCACTTGATGCGGTACTTGATGGCAGCAGCTTTGAAGGCTTTGTACGCCAAGTGGTATTTTTAACGGATGGCAGTGTGAGTAACGAAGATGCCTTATTTAAAAATATTCAGCGTAAATTGGGTGATAGCCGTTTATTTACTGTAGGCATTGGCAGTGCACCCAATAGCTTTTTTATGCGTCGCGCAGCTGATATAGGTAAAGGGTCATTTACGTTTATTGGCAGCACCCATGAGGTACAGCCTAAAATGCAGCAGTTATTTGATAAGCTTGCTCATCCCGCTATCACTAATTTAGCACTGCGCGATGAAAGCACTCACAGTTTAGATTTTTGGCCATCTCCTTTGCCCGATTTATATTTTGGCGAGCCAATAATGGTGGCTATAAAACTAAATGATACAAATCAAATTACGCTTAGTGGGCAAACCGCTCAAGGCCCTTTAAATATAAAATTAAGCGCACAAAATAGCGCCAGCGCAAAAGGGATTGATAAGCTGTGGGCGCGCCAAAAAATTAAATCGTTACTTTTGTATAATGACCGTCAGTCAGTTAAAAATGAGGTGCAGGGGCTGGCGCTCACACACCAACTACTGAGCCCGTTTACTGCTTTTATAGCTATTGAGCACACTCAAATTAACGAGCCTGCAAAGCAAACGGCACTGGCTAAGAACGCAGCGCCACAAGGATTGGCTATGCGTTTACCACAAACCGATGGGCAAAGCCGACTGTACATATTGCTGGGCTGCATTATATTACTTGGCTATGGCGCGGTTAAAATAAACCGAGGGCTTAAATGAAAAAGTGGCTAAGTGCGGGCTTATTAATCGCTGGGCTGGGGCTGTTTTCTCATGGTGCTTATATGCAAGCTAAGGCATGGCTTGCCCAAGTATTAATAGAGCAGGCCTGGCAAGAGGCGCTTATTACGCCACACGCTCGCGTTAAACCGTGGTTTTACGCCGACAGCTTTGTAACCGCGCAGCTTAACTGGCCTGTGCATAATAAAGTGCTTAGCGTTTTAGCTGGGGCAAGTGGTCGTAATTTAGCATTTGCACCAAGCCACTTTTTACCAGGGGCAAAGCTTGGAGATAAACATGGCGGTGCGTTAATAGCGGGCCACAACGATACCCACTTTGCATTTTTAAAACACACCAAAGTGGGTGAAACGTTTACGCTGCAGCTGCAAAGTGGCGTAATACAGCACTACAAAGTGAAAGGGATTGAGGTTATTCATCAATCCCAACAGGCCTTTTTACAAACCCCAGGGCTTTATTTATTAACCTGTTACCCTTTTGACTCGCTGGCATCGGGTACTGATTTAAGATGGCTTGTATCGGCTGAGTTGATAGAGTCATCGCCAGCTTCATTAAGCGGTATATCTACCACCAGCTCTTGATGCCGTTGGCTTATCATCACCCCTGCAAAAACAACAAATATACTTACCCATTGCCAAAAATCGAGTACCTCACCCAAAATAATGGCCGATAAAATAAGTGTAAAAATAGGAATTAAATTTGAATAAGCCGCAGCCGTTAATACCGACACTTTGCCAATTGCATAGTTATACATACCATAGCCACCTAAGGTGACAAACGAGCCTAAATACAAAATGCTCATAAGGGCGGTTAGGTCATGCTGGTTTTCGCTTGGTAAGTCGATAAAAAACAAAAACGGTGCAAAAAACACACTGCCGCTTATGCCTTGTAAAGCAATTAGCGTTAACGGCGAGTAGCGATTGGCTAAGTGCTTAATGCTAATGGTGTAAAACGCCGCGCATACCATGGCCATAAGCTCTAAAAAGTTACCCAATAATGGATTAGGGGCCTGATCGGTATTTGGTGAAAGCAAAGTAAGTAAAATACTGCCGCCAATACACAGGGTAAACCCAATCACAATGGCTTTACTTATATACTCTTTAAGCATAAAAAACGCCATCAACGCCACAATAATAGGCAAGCACGAAACAATAACTCCCGCCTGAGAGGCCGAGGTGTATTCCATTGCGTGGCCTTCAAATAAAAAGTACAAGCATGGCTCTGCGAGCGACATACCTAATAAGTACTTCCAATCGCCTTTTAAATACTCAAACCTAATTACATAACGCCATAAACAAAGCGATAAAACTAAAGTGGTTAGCATGCGTAAAAATATAACTAGTGCAGGGTCGTAAACGGCAATAGCATACTTAAGTGCAATAAAGGAGCTACCCCATAAAAAGGTGGCAATAATTAGGCATAAACTGGCTGGCATAAATGAAATTTTATCAAATTAAATTAACGCCGATCCTAGCATGAATAATTTTAACTTGTTCAAAAATACCGAGCTGGTATAAGTTTATTTATCTTTCATTTTAATAGTAAATAATAATGCATAGGGAACAGGTAATTGTTGTTAAGCTTGGTACAAGTGTACTGACCGGCGGCACCGATAAGTTAGATAAAGCCCATATGGTTGAGCTGGTTCGCCAATGTAGCGAATTAAAAAAGCAAGGCCACCAAGTTATATTAGTATCAAGTGGCGCGGTTGCTGCGGGGCGCGAACAACTTATTAAACCCTGTGGCCGCGGCCTAATAGATAAACAAATGTTGGCAGCCGTAGGGCAAGGCCAGCTTATACATATTTGGCAAAGCTTATTTGCCTTGTATGGCATAAACGTAGGGCAAATGTTGCTTACCCGTGCAGACGTAGATGACCGCGAACGCTATTTAAATGCGCGCGACACCTTAAATGCGTTATTAAGCCACGATGTGGTGCCTATTATTAATGAAAACGACGCGGTAGCAACCGCCGAAATAAAAGTAGGCGATAACGATAATTTATCGGCGCTGGTGGCTATTTTAGCTAATGCCAATAAGCTATTACTGCTTACCGATCAAGAAGGTTTATTTACCAGCGATCCGCGCACAAATACCGACGCAAAACTGATTGACGAAGTCACTCATATAAACGATGAGTTACGCCAACTGGCTGGTGGTAGCGGTACAAGTTTAGGCACCGGCGGTATGGCCACAAAACTACAAGCCGCCGACGTAGCAAGGCGCGCAGGGGTAGAGGTTATTATTGCAAAAGGCGCTGGCAATAATGTTATTTTAAAATGCATGAGTGAGCAATTACCCGGTACGCGGTTTTTAAAACTTACTGCGCCAAAAGATGGCCGTAAAAAATGGCTAATGGCCGGGCCTAAAAGTACCGGCCAAATTATGATTGATAAAGGGGCTATTTCGGCGCTACAAAACAAAGGGGCAAGCCTGCTGGCAAAAGGCATAACCAATGCGTTTGGCCGTTTTGAGCGGGGCGACTTAATAGATTTAATAGACGCCAACAACCAAGTTATTGCACGAGGGTTAACACGTTTTAACCAGGTTGAAGTAAATAAAATTAAAGGTGCTCATTCAGAGCAAATAGGTGAGCTACTCGACTTTGATAGTGGCGCTGTGGTGCTACACAGAGACGACTTAGTGTTGCTTTAGTTTTATTTAGCTTTTTTAAATAGCGCGTGTTGCGTATTGGTTATTAGTATTGCGGCCGTATATTCGGTATTTAAGCAAGGCAGGGCCTATGTTGTGTTTAGTATAACTGGTTGTACAAAAACATAAATACGAAGCATAAATACCAAAGCATAGGCTGTTTGAGGCTCTGCTGTATGTAAGTTATTAAATAATACCGCAGTAGTTATTGAGCTCACTAAGTTACAAAGCTCGCGCTATGATTTAATAACGCTTAGCTAAAACAAACTTTAATCCACATAGCTCAATGCGACCTAATTAAAAAGTATTGGTTAATTAATTAGCAAAGTTGATGATTTTGTCTAAACTGATTGAAGTTAAAACAGTTTAGGCAAACTAATGAAGGCAAACAATTGCGGGCACGAATGGATAATCAGTCTAACTCAGCAAGAAGAAGAAAGTGATTTAGATGCATCATTAGTGCAGATTATTGGCGACCTACTCGAAGTTGAAAATTTTGCTATTTATATTAATAAGCACTTTAGTGCGCAATTACCGCCTACGCTTATAAACACCCACACCCGCCTTGAAGTATTAGAGTCTAACGAAGCCTTAGCGCTGCTTAATAAAGTAACCCAAAACAAAATAAGAGTAAGCCGTGCCTTAGGTGTAGTAACTACGTATGTGCCGGTGTATTACTTTGGTAAAGTAATTGGCATATTACTAATAGAAACCACAAAAGAGTTAGCGCAAACCACCACAATGCTCGCCGTGCATATTTTAAATATTTATGCCAACCAGCTAGGGCTATTACATAAATCGCGGTTAGACCCTTTAACCGAGCTTTTAAATAGACAAACCTTTGATAAAAAAGTGATCGAAATTGTCTCAGGCAAAGGCTTTTTATTGCCCCGTGATGATACCAACGAAAAGCGACGATGGTATTTAGCCATTGCAGATATCGATCACTTTAAACGTGTAAACGACAGCTACGGCCATGTAATAGGCGATGAAGTTATTTTACTTGTGGCGCGGCTGTTAAAAAATAACTTTAGGCTAGAAGACTACGTATTTAGGTATGGTGGCGAAGAGTTTGCAGTGTTATTTCAAACCAAAACCGAGGCACAAGCACATATAGCACTTAACCGTTTACGCTCAAATATTGCTGAGTATCCTTTTCCGCAAGTTGGGCAGCTTACAATAAGTATTGGCTTTTTAGAGCTGGCAAGTATTGATACTGTATCTAGTATCGTAAACCAAGCCGATATGGCGCTGTATCATTCTAAAAATAGCGGCCGTAATAAAGTGACCGCTTATAGCGAGCTTGAGGTAAATGAAGAAGTGACCACCGATAATAGTATTGAGCTTTTTTGATTGTAAATTTGTGCTAAAATCTGGCTCCTTAAATTGTTGTAGGCAGGCACAAAACATGAAATTCGTTCGTTGGTTTTTAGGTTGTATAATTTTATTCTTTAATTTTGTATTTACTCCTCGCAGTAAAAAGCGTGCAAGCGATGTGCAAGCGCAGCTTGATCAGCAAACCTCACAATTTAAACTTTATCAATTTAAAGCATGCCCGTTTTGCGTAAAAGTACGCCGTGCAATTAAGCGCGAAGGCTTAAAAATAGAAACGCGTGATGCAAAAAATGATCAACAATTTCGTCAAGAGCTGTTAGAGCAAGGCGGCAAAATTAAAGTGCCATGCCTTCGTATAGAAAAAAATGGCCAAGTAGAGTGGCTATACGAATCTAACGATATTATTGCTTACTTAAACAAAGTAGCGGCTTAAACGACCCCCTTAATTTTTATCTCACTTATTAAAAGAGACATTATCATGACAATCCGTACTCGTGTTGCCCCATCTCCAACAGGTGACCCGCATCTTGGCACCGCTTATATTGCTTTATTTAACTACTGTTTTGCTAAACAACAAGGCGGCGAGTTTGTGCTTCGTATTGAAGATACAGACCAAGTTCGTAGCACGCCAGAGTCAGAACAAGCGATTATGGATAGCTTACGTTGGTTAGGTCTTGAGTGGGATCATGGCCCTGACGTAGGTGGCGAATTTGGCCCTTACCGTCAATCAGAGCGTAGCGATTTATACAAAAAATACGCACACCAATTAGTTGAGCAAGGTAAAGCATTTTACTGTTTTGCAACCAGCGAAGAGCTTGACCAAATGCGTGAAGAGCAAATGGCAGAAGGTCTGCGCCCTAAATACGACGGCCGTGGCTTAAACCTCACCGAAGATGAAATTAAAGCAAACCTAGCCGCAGGCAAGCCTTACGTTATACGTATGAAAATACCAAGCGAAGGCACTTTTAAATTTAACGACTACCTACGCGACGAAATTGAGATCCCGTGGGAAAACGTAGACATGCAAGTGCTATTAAAAGCCGATGGTTACCCTACGTACTTTTTAGCAAATGTAGTGGATGACCACCACATGCAAATAAGCCATATTTTCCGTGGCGAAGAGTGGATTAACTCAGCACCTAAACTATTAAAACTTTACGAAGATTTAGGTTGGGAAGCACCCGTACTAGGGCACTTACCACTACTGCGTAATCCTGATAAATCAAAGCTTTCTAAGCGTAAAAACCCAACGTCTATTAATTACTATAAAGAAATGGGTTACCTACCAGAGGCCGTGCTTAACTACTTAGGCCGTATGGGTTGGTCAATGCCAGATGAGCGTGAAAAATTCACTCTTAACGAGATGATTGAACACTTCGATATGAAGCGTGTATCACTTGGTGGCCCAGTATTTGATGTTGATAAGCTAAGCTGGTTAAACGGCATGTGGATCCGCGAAAACCTAACAGATGAAGAGCTTGTACAGCGCTTTGTTGATTGGAAGTTTAATGGCGAAATGCTAGCTAAAGTATTACCAGAAGCTAAAACGCGTATTAATACACTTTCGGACATGGTTGATTTAGCAGGGCATTTTGTAGGCGGCATTCCAACTTACGACCCAGCACTGTTAACGGCGGGCAAAGCTGACGAAAACGTAATACGCCAAGCGCTACAGTTTTTTGTATGGCAGCTTGAAGGTTTACGTAGTTTTGATAAGCCAGCTATTTTTGCCATTGCAAAAGAAGTTGCTACATTCCACGAGCTTAAAATTAAAGACTTTTTAGAGCCAATATTTGTAGCAATCACAGGTAAAACATCATCTACCTCTGTGCTTGATGCAATGGAAATTTTGGGCTCAGACTTATCACGTGCGCGTTTACGTGTAGCGCTTGCTCATTTAGGCATTTCTAAAAAGCAGGCTAAAAATATTGAGCGTGCGTACCGCACATACCCAAGTGCATAATCTTTAGTCATACTTTATAAAAAGCCGAGCTTATTAATTAAGCTCGGCTTTTTTGTTTCAGGCCGTTTGGCTATATGTCATCGCGTTTTGATATTGTTTAGCGCAAGCCGTGGCACTTTAGCAAATGCTACAATGCTGCATGTAAATTAAAAGGAGGCAGCATGATTGCACCTGTAAAAAACAAAGCTTTATTTAGCAGTAATGCCTTTTCAATAAACCTAGTTACTTACCCTACACATCACAGTGTGATGAACCATATAGATCCAGTACAGCAAGGGCGCTACTACAAACTTAATTTTGTACTAGTAAAACCTAAAGCTGGTGGGGTTTTTAAATGCTCAAAATGCATTATTAATTGGTTTAACCGGGTGTATTTATTTAGACCCGACAAATACGAGCATAGCGTATCTAAAATTGAGTCGGGAAAGCGCGTACTACTTAGCTTCTCGCTTAATATATAATTTATTAATAGTCGTAGGCCTGTCCGCTGCATAAAACAGACAGGTCACAATACGATACAGAGATTTCGCTACAAGAATTTATAGTAAAGGCGTTACCGCCTCTGCGCATTGCATCTGCTTTAAGTAAATCTATAGCATTTGATTTTAAGCGATTGTAGCTTATATTATTGTCGCCTCTAACGTCGCCATTGCAGCTTTCGCCTTCAATTCGGCCTAAAAGTGTGGCGCCACTTTCGTGTGCTTCTTGGTCGCTATAAAACTGTTGTAAATCTCGTTTTTTAACGTACGTACCAATTTCCTCAGATAAAACATCGTTATCTATATCGGTATGAAAAGTCACGCTAGAACATCCAGCCAAAGTAGTGAGTACGCTTATTACTGCAAAAACACGTAACATAATAATTAGTCCCTTATTTAGTTTGGTACCTAAATTACTAACTAAAACAGGTGTGTGCAACATTTACTCTTAAGTTAATTGTATGAATTTGTAAGTGATTCGACCTCTCTTTAAATTTTTTCTGGTAGTATGGGCAGGTTATAAGCAGTTTAAGCAGTGAACAATCTATGTTAAGTCCTTACTTTCAGCAGCATGCTGATTATGTTTCTATCTCTCGTGAGCAAGGGTGTCGTTTCGCAAAGTGCGTTGCCGATGATTACAACCCACTTCATGATAAAGATGCCAAAAAGTTTTGCGCGCCAGGAGACTTACTTTTTTCTTTAGTGTTAGACCGCTACGGTATAAGTGAGCGAATGGAATTTACCTTTGCCGGTATGGTTGATGAAAACACCAAACTTAATTTCCCAGAAGGGGATGATGAGTTTGATGTAACCAACGGCGACAAAGTAATTTTAAAGGTAAAACGCGAAGGTAAAACCAGCAAATGCCCAACACTTACTAATAGCTTAATAAAAAATTATGTTGAGTTTTCTGGTGCTGCATTTCCGCACGTAATTATTCCGCTAATGGGTAAGCAAGATGTAATGATTAACCCAGCGCGCCCTATGGTTATTTACGAGTCGATGATCATTAACCTTGATAACATTAATATTCAAGCACCAACGCTTGAGTTTGCTGAGCCAAGTTTTGAGTACACGGGTAAGCGCGGCAAAATTACCTTGCGCTTTAATTTACTAGAAAACGGCGAAAAAGTGGGTTTTGGTGAAAAGCACATGGTGGTGTCGGGTATTCGTGAATACTGCCAAGCAACGGTTGATGACTTAATCGCATTTTATAATGAGCGAAAAGCCACCTTAAAACCGGTTTAACGTCATTAAATTATAATACCAATTCGCAATAAGACTTAATCATTTTTAGGGGCAAAAAGTGTTGCTATCTGCATTAAAAAATTCTCATTTAGAACAACTAAATAGCGAATTTTTTGCCTAGCTATCAACACGTTTATCTGTCCTCAAAATAGCTCACTTAATTAAGCGGATTGGTATAAAAAAGGCGCTAAATACATTGTTATTTAGCGCCTTTTTTATTGGTGTAGGAAATACAACTAGGCTCAATACTTTTCTGAGCTGGTTAATTTACGCAGTACCGTAATATGCGTACAATAGTGCTCTTTGTTATTTTAAAGCTAAGCCTATGTCTGCCACATCGTTCTCATCTCTTAAACTCGATTCGTTATTACTAACCGCAATTGAGCAAAATAATTACACCACGCCTACCGCAATTCAGGTTAAAACTATTCCGCACATATTAGCGGGCAGCGATGTAATGGGCAGCGCGCAAACAGGCACAGGTAAAACAGCCGCCTTTGTATTACCACTACTACATAAGCTTTTAAATACACCAAAAAAAGATGAGCCAGGCATAGCCCGAGTGGTTATTTTAACGCCCACGCGTGAGCTTGCTCAGCAAGTGTTTGCAAGCTTTGAAAAATACGCCCAAGGCACAAATATTCAAGGCGCTTTAGCGTATGGCGGTGCAAGTATTGGCCCGCAAATTAAAGCGCTTAAAACGGCGCAAGTGATAGTCGCAACGCCTGGGCGTTTACTTGATCATATTGTTAAAGGCAGTGTGGTGCTTTCAAGTGTTGATTCGTTAGTATTTGATGAAGCCGACCGCATGCTGGATATGGGCTTTATTGATGAAATAAAACGTATTTTGCGCCACATTCCGGGTGATCGCCAAACCTTATTGTTCTCAGCCACATTCGATGACAGCGTGTTTGAGCTGAGTAAAAAACTACTTAAAAACCCCGAGCTAATTGAAGTTGATAAACGCAACTCAGCCGCCGTTGAAGTAGAGCAAGTTATTTACGCAGTTGATGAAGAGCGAAAGCGTGAGCTTGTATCACACATGATTGGCATGAAAAATTGGCGCCAAGTACTTATATTTACACGTACCAAACAAATGGCCGATAAACTTGCCAAAGAAATGTGTAAAGACGGCTTAAAAACTGAGTCTATCCATGGCGATAAATCACAAGGTGCACGCGACCGTGCATTACAAAACTTTAAAGAAGGCACAACGCGGGTTTTAGTTGCCACCGATGTAGCTGCCCGCGGTTTAGATATTCCGGCGCTTAAATACGTAATAAACTTTGAGCTACCTTACATAGCAGAAGATTACGTACACCGAATTGGCCGTACGGGGCGCGCTGGCGAGCAAGGCCTTGCCATGTCGCTGGTAAGTATTGACGAGCAGTGGTTACTGGAAGAAATTGAAGTGCTACTGGATACCCGCTTAGCACCACAATGGCTAGAAGGTTACGAGCCTGATTTAAACAAGCCACCTAAAGATAACCGTAAAAACACCAACAAAGCGCGTAAAGATCGCGATAAAAAGCGCATTACCGGGCAAAGAGCACCAAGTAAACGCCGCAGAAAGTAGCCTTAAACATATTTATTTGGCTATACTAAGGCCACTAAATAGCTGAGGTATAGTTATGTTTGAAACAGATCAGTGGGCGTTTTCTGGTATCGATGGCCAAATATCATTACATAAATGGCAAAAAACCATTGATCTTATTACGGGGCTTTTTTCGGCCCCCTCTGGTTATATAGTTCAGGCTACTAGTAAAGGTTATCGTGTAGTTATTAGAGCTAATGAAGGTGGCTCACACTTTGAAACCAACCCTATACTCCCTCCCGAAACTCCCTTATTTTGTAAATATGTAGCCGAAAACAACAACACTTTGTATGTTAGCGATACCCGCAGCGATACGCAGTGGAATACCATGCCCGAGGTTATTGAAGATGGCGTTGAATCCTACCTTGGCTTGCCAATTCACTGGCCTGAAGGTGAAGTATTTGGCACCTTGTGTTTAAAAGATTCAAAAAAAACCAGTTACACCGATGAATATTTTGAGCTAATAGAGCAGCTTCGTGATTTAATTGAAGACGATTTAGCCCTTATTTATAGCTTTGAGCAAATGCGCGAAATAGCCATGCTCGACCCGCTTACCAATATTTATAATCGCCGTGCACTTAGCTTACTTGCCCAACACAAACTTAATTTAGCGCTGCGTTTAGGTTTTGATGTGTGTTGCTTGTTTATTGATATAAACGACTTTAAAAAACTAAACGACACTTATGGCCATGAAATAGGCGATCAAGCGTTAATCCTCTTAGCAAATACCTTAAAAACACATTTAAGAGAGGCTGATATAGTAGGGCGTTTAGGCGGCGATGAATTTGTAGCAGTAATGCAAATTAGTGATAGAAGTAAGCTTAGCCATATTATTGATAAAATAAAAATTGAGTATACAAACGCACTATTAGAAAACAACGTATGCGCGCTGACACTCAGCATAGGCGAAAGTTTTACTAATAAACAAAAGCAACCTTTTGATACGTTATTAAATTTGGCCGATCACCAAATGTATAAAAATAAACAAGCGTACAAATTGGCTAAAAAAGCATAATAATAAAAGTAATACACTTAAACATAGCAACAAAAAAGCAAGCCATTAGGCTTGCTATAAACGGGGATAATTAGGCTTTAAGCGATTTGTTTTTCGGCTAGGTTTAATTCCATAATGGCTTTTAATAAACGGTATAAGTTTATTGATGCGTCAATTTCTTCTTTACGGTTTGTTAAGCTTTCAATATTTAAGCCCAGTGGCACATCTAGGTGCGCACAACTTTTGAGTATTAGGTCGAGATTTTCTCGGCAAATACGTACAGATTCACTTAAGGTATTGTCTGCATCAAGCATGCGCCATTTAGTGGCCTCTGGCACTGAGATACCCAGCCATTGCATAAACTCTAAGGTTTTATCGCCACCGCATGGCGTAAACGTTAAAATAATCCGTTTTGGTGTAATACCTTGTGCTTTACAGGTACGCGCATAACTTGTTATTAGCTCTATAGTTGCTTGCGCGTCGTAAACCGCTTGCGATATAAAAAACTGACAACCTTGTGCTGTTTTTTCTATAAGGCGTTCGTGCTCATTTCGCTTACTTGAATGTCGCTCAGCAATGGTGACGCCCCCTAAAAAGAAGTCATCACTTTGCTCTGCAAGCGTTTTATAGGCATCGGGCAAGCTTAGTTTTATATCACCTACCGATGAGGGGCTACCCACTAAAACGACATTTTTTAAATCGTAGTCGTTTTTAGTTTCATCCAACCAGCCTTTAAATTCCTCTACACCACGTTGTGCCACACTTTTGTAAGTAATGACATCTGGAGCAGATAAATTACGTAGTAAGTGGCTGTATTCACGTGGGTCTACAGTTTGTTTAAACGGAAATGGGCGTGCTTTATCTGTACGGCTACTTTCATCTTGAATGTCGTAAATTATCACGCCGTCGTATTCAATTTCGTGTAAGCGAGCAAGTAGTTTTTCTGCAATGATTTTTAGTTGCGCTTTATCAGTACCAATTTTAGGTGGAGTAGTACCAATAAGATAAACACCTTGATTGGTGTCTTCTATTTTTTCTTGTAGTGATAAAGCCATAATCCTCATTCCAGCTTAGTCCAATGTATGTAATTCAATATAACAGCCATTTAGACGTCTAGATAGATTTATTTAATGAAAGTTTTTCAATCAACTTGAGTTTTTTTCATACTTAAATGTTTTTAAAATAGGGAATTGACACAGTTGTTTACATTATAAATAGCCGATGGGCTCTTATATTTAGTGGCTTTGGGGCATAATCTAAGCGAGTTAGCATTAAACCTAATAACAAATTTGCTCAATTTAAAAAGGGACAACAATGAAATTTAAATTACTAGCAACAAGCTTAGCGGTATCACTGGCACTAACAGGCTGCGCAACACAGCAAAGCGAAAACACCCAAACGGCACAACAACAGCAAACAATAAAAGCTGACGAACGTGTATTTTCGCAAGAGTACTTAATCGAAGAGCTTGATAACGGCTTACGCGTAATGGTTGTTAAAACCGATTACCCCGATGTCGTCTCGCTGCAAATTCCGGTCTCGGTTGGCTCGCGTAATGAAGTAAAAGCAGGTAAAACCGGTTTTGCTCACTTTTTTGAGCACATGATGTTTAAAGGCTCTAAAAAATTTCCGCAAGAGGAATACACTGCCATATTTAAAAATGCAGGGGTCGATAACCGTGCTTACACCACTAACGATTACACAAACTACCATTTAAATTTTTCAAAGCAGCACCTTGATAAAGTACTTGAAATTGAAGCCGATATTTTTCAAAACTTAACCTACACCGAAGAGCAATTTAGAACCGAAGCGCTAACGGTTAAAGGGGAGTATTTAAAAAATAACGCCAGCCCAATTCGTAAGTTATTGAGCGCAGTACGCGAAGAAGCGTTTGATACGCACACTTATAAACATACCACCATGGGCTTTTTTGAAGATATAGAAGCCATGCCAGATCAAATGGCGTACGGTAAAGAATTTTTTGATAAGTTTTATAAGCCTGAATATGTATCGCTAGTGATTGTGGGCGATGTTGACCCACAAGCTACAATGGCTATGGTTAAAAAACATTGGGGTGGCTGGAAAAAAGGCGATTACGTTGCCGATATTAAAGCTGAGCCAAAGCAGCAAGCACCTAAATATGTACATGAGAAAAACGAAGGTTTGCCTGGTCATTGGTTGCTTGTATCTTACAAAGGTGCTGCATGGGAGCCTGCTAAAAAGGACAGAGCCGCACTTGATTTAATCTCACAGCTTTATTTTTCTAATAACTCCGATTTATACCAAGAGCTAGTTGTTGATAAACAAATAGCGAGTCAAATGTTTACCTACAATCCAGAGACAAAAGATCCTGGCTTACTGCATGTGTTTGTAAAAGTAGAAAACGAAGATGATTTAGCAAAAGCACGCGATGCTATTAACCGCACTTACGCAAAAGCACGTACCGAACTTGTTGATGAGCAAAAACTAAGTGATTTAAAGTCTAACCTTAAATACAGCTTTATTAACGGCTTAGATTCATCACAAGCGATTGCATCAACCCTTGCAAGTTATATGCATTTTGAGCGCGACCCAGAGGTTATTAACCAACTTTATAAATCGGCCGACAACATCACAGCACAAGACATTAAAACCGTGGCTAATAAATATTTTGTAGATGACGCGCGTACTACTGTAACTATGTCGGCACTTGATAAAGCGCCAGGCTTTGAACAAGAAACAAGCTTAAATGCATTAGTAACTAAGCATGATAAAGCGCCAGAGGCACCAGTATTTAAAGTGCTTGATAAAACGAATAGCTCGCCGCTGATTGATGTAAACTTTTTATTCAATACAGGGGCTGCTGCAGACCCGCAAGGTAAAAAAGGGGTTGCTGCGCTCACCGCCGCTATGCTTGCTCAAGGTGGCTCGCAAAGTACGAGTTACAAAGACATACAAAAAGCGCTTTATCCGCTTGCTGGCAGCTTTGGTTATCAAATAGATAAAGAAATGCTGTCATTCCAAGGGCGTATTCATAAAGATAACGCTGCCACATGGTATGCGCTTGTAAGCGATCAATTACTTAACCCAGGCTTTAGAGACGATGACTTTAAGCGCCTTAAAAAAGAAATGATCGACGGTATTAAGTCGGGATTAAAAGCCTCTAACGATGAAGAGCTAGGTAAAGAAGTGCTTTACAGCGCACTTTACAAAGGCCACCCATACGAAAGCTACAATTACGGTGATATTTCGGATTTAGAAGCACTAACGCTTGATGATGTAAAAGCCTTTTACAACACAGAGCTTACCCAATCAAAACTAACACTGGGTTTAATTGGCGCTGTGCCAAAAGCGCTTAAAACCGAAATTATGAGCGACTTAGCAACCTTACCTAAAGGCGAGCAAAGCCGTTTAAGTATTCCTGATGCGCCAGAGCTTAAAGGTCACCATGCCACGATTGTAGAAAAGTCGGCGCAATCTACTGCGGTATCGTTTGGTTTTCCAATTGATACTATTCGTAGTAGTGAAGATTGGACAGCCCTTTGGCTGGTGCGTTCGTACTTTGGTGAGCACCGTAGTTCTAACTCATACCTGTATGAGCGAATTCGTCAAACACGTGGTATGAACTACGGCGATTATGCCTACATTGAGTACTTCCCACGTGGCATGTTTCAAACTAAGCCTGATGCAAACTTAGGACGCTCTGAGCAAATATTCCAAATTTGGTTACGCCCGCTGCGCTCTAATAACGATGCACACTTTGCAACACGTACCGCTTTGTTTGAGCTGGATAAGCTTATTAAAAATGGCTTAACCGAAAAAGACTTTGAAGCAACACGTAACTTTTTAATTAACTACGTACCGCAGCTTGTCGCAAGTCAAAACCGCCAATTAGGTTATGCACTTGATAGTGAATTTTATAACACAGAGTCGTTTGTAAAATACGTGACAAGTAAACTTGAAAAGCTAACGCTTGCTGATGTTAATCGCGTGATTAAAGATAATCTGCAAACAGATAACGTACAGTACGTGTTTATTACCGGTGACGGCGAAGACATGAAAAAACGTTTAGTGTCAGAGCAAACATCGCCAATGGTTTACAACACAGAAAAACCAGCAGCGCTTGTTGCTGAGGATAAAGTCATTGCCGATTATAAATTAGCTATTCCAGCTAACAACATTGAAGTAATGGCTGTTGAAAAAGTGTTTCAGTAATTAATCTCTTTTTCTAACATATAAAAAATGCCCCAGTGCTTATAGCCTGGGGCATTTTTATTTAATTAGTGCTATTAAAACGTAATATTAGTTAGTCGCTAAAAGCACTGAGCCTGCGCCTAGAGCAAAGCTTATTAAGGAGCTAATAACCACTCCCGCTAAAAAGCTTTTAGTTGGCGTACTTTTAACGTCATTATTTATAGGCTCATCAAGTTTAATTAGCTCGCCTTGGCGTACTTCAAGTACCGCGCAAAGCGCCATAGTGGTTTCTTTAGAAGCGGCGCCTTCTTTTTCTACCCGTTGAATGGTCCGCAAACTTACATCGCAGGCATCTGCGAGCTGTTGCTGCGTCCAATCTAACTTATTTCTAAGCGATTTAACTGTTGTAGGATTTAATTGCACGTTAAAGCTTCCCTACAAATAGTTCAACAATAGTTGCCGTTGTATAGCCAAACACCGCGCCACCTAATGTACAGCCAGCAAGAAAAAATGCTGCCTTTTTAGGATCGTCTGAAAGGCTACTTTGAACTTGTTTGGCTATCACACTGCTATTTTTATAAAGAGTGCACTCCAGACGCCCTGTAAGTATATTAAGCATGTCAAATTTTACTTGGTACTGTGAGCCCTCAAAAGCAAAAGAGTGTGTGCTTGCACAGTAGATATTTCGTTTTTTACTGAATAGGTCATCGTTTACAAAGACTTCTTCTTTACCCGTAAAGTAGCTTCCAAAACAGGCTATTTGATTGTCGCCATCTTGAAAGTAAAATTTATAACCAAGCTTTTTTGTATTCAATATATCGTTTTTCATCATCGTTATCCTTGTTGAGTTGATGATGCTAATTTAGCGTTTGTTTTTATTTTTTACGCCGTCAGTAGTATGCCAGTAGCTAGTTTGGCATATGACAGTAACCCTGTCATGCTGCTTTAGTATCTGATTTTTAATGTAAAAGTAAAAATTTTATATTTTTTATAGACTACTTAGCTGTCATACGGAGTATTACTTCACATTGATAAATTATGCAACTAGCGTGAAGTAAAGTAACAATGTTGTGTTAAAAAAATGTTATTGATTATACTGATTAACAACAAAGCTAAAATGGAAAGCTCGTGATTGACGATAAAGCGTTTTTTAAGTTGGTACTAGATACCACGCCCGACCAAGTAGTGGTTATTAATTCTAACGGCGACATAGTCTATATAAACCGAAGTTGGCAAAGCTTTGGTGAGCAAAACGATTGTGCCTGCTGTGATATGTGGGAGCAGCAAAATTACTTAGCAGAGTGTGAAAAAGCTGCTAAAAAAGGAGATAGCTTTGGTTTAAAGGCATTTAACGGCATTAAATCAGTTATTTCGGGGGCTAATGACGACTTCTATTTAGAATATCCATGCCATAGTGAAGATGAAAAACGTTGGTTTATGATGCGAGTAGTGTCGTTTAGCCATACCGATAAAGCGTATTACGCTATTAGCCATCAAAATATTACCGAGCGTAAACTGGCTGAAGAGCAAGTACAAAAACTTGCCGCTATTGATGGCTTAACTGATATTGCTAACCGAGGCTTTTTTGATACTTTTTTAGAGCAAGAGTGGAATCGTTGTCAGCGTTTAGGTATGCCGCTTTCGTTGGCTATTATTGATATAGATGATTTTAAATTACTCAATGATACTTACGGCCACCAACAAGGCGATACATGCTTAAAAAGGGTGGCTAAAGTACTTAATGAATTTACTAAACGCCCAGGTGATTTATGTGCCCGTTTTGGTGGTGAAGAATTTGTTTTAGTGTATGGAAATACAAACTCAGATCAGGCCTTGTTAGTATTGAACGATATTTTAGAAAAATTAAAACAGTTAAACATTGAAAATAAACATTCATTACCAAGCCAAACCCTTACAGTGAGTGTAGGCCTCACTACTATTACACCCAGTAGTGACTTTACCTGTGCGTATTTAATCAAAGAAGCAGACGATTTACTTTATAAAGCAAAAGATAAAGGAAAAGATGCTTTGTGTGTGAGTGATTTAGCACTCATATAATTTTTTTACTCTTAGTTATACCTAATAACCAGAACAAATAACTAAGGCGTTAACACCTTAGGCTTTAAATCCGTTAAACTTAGGAAAAGGCTCTTTTTATATCAATTTAAGGCAGTGTAGTATTATGCGTCATGAAATTTGGCAACAGCTTCGCAGTGAAGCGAATGAAGTTGTAACTCGCGAACCACTTTTAGCAAGTCATGTGTATTCATGCATTTTAAATCATGAGTGTTTAGGTTCGGCGTTAAGCTTTATTGTTGCTAATAAGTTGGCAGATGCTGTTGTATCGGCTTTTACAATACGTGAGTTGTTTGACCAAGCGTTTGTAAAGTGCGACCGTATGCTTACCTATGTGGCCGAAGATATTAAAGCCGTTAAAGACAGAGACCCAGCAGCCGAAACCTACCTTACGGTTATTTTAAACTTAAAAGGGTTTCATGCTATTCAAGCGCATCGTTTAGCTAACTGCTTGTGGCAGCAAAACCGTAAAGAGCTTGCTCGTTTTATTCAAAGCCGAACCTCAGAAGTGTTTGGGGTTGATATTCACCCTGCGTGTCAGGTGGGTAAAGGGATAATGTTTGACCACGCCACCGGTATTGTTATTGGTGAAACGGCGGTAATTGAAGATAACGTATCAATACTACAATCGGTAACGCTTGGTGGTACGGGTAACGAGCAGGGCGACCGTCATCCTAAAATTAGAGCCGGTGTGCTTATTGGTGCAGGCGCTAAAGTGCTGGGTAATATTGAAGTAGGCGAGGGCGCACGTATTGGCGCAGGTTCAGTTGTTTTAACTGCGGTACCGCCACATACCACCGCTGTAGGCGTACCGGCTAAAATTATTGGCAGACCGGATTGTCCGTGTCCGGCGCAAAGTATGAACCAAAACTTTTTAACCACACCAGAGCCTGAAAACGAATCACACACCAGCGCCATGCTGTAATAGCAGCCTGTATAAATAAAAATAATATTAAAAGGAATTAAAATGAACAAAAATAGCTTATTAACACTAGGGATAGGATTTATTGCGGGTGTAGGTTTAACGTGGAGCTACTTTAATTTATCTTCAAGTGAGGCAAACCCCGCAAAGTTACAACATGCTGATACAAAGCAGCAGGCACCTTTTGTTCAGCCAGTTAAAAGCAGTGAAGCAACAGCAAAGCGTGTTATACCAGCAGCCCCTGAGCAAAGCGCTCGTATAGAGCAAAAAGATAATCCCCCTAAACCAGATCCACAACCGCTAGATGAGCTTCCTTTAGAAGAGCAAGTATCGCAGCTTAAACAGCAATTAGCAGCGCAAAAAGCCTTGATGAAAAACGCGGCGCAGCAGCTACGTGACCCCTCTGATGCACAAGCCGTTTTGCAAGCGCAATTTGATGAGCAAATACGTAATGAAGAGTGGGCTTATCAAACAGAAATAGCTTTACAAGATTTTTTACTTACCTCTGATCTAAGCTCTATCCCAGAGATTGTTAGTGCAGCGTGTAAAACCACCGTATGTAAATTTGAACTTGCTGCACCTACTGATAACGACTCGTTTGATCATACCCAATGGCGAGAGCTAAACGATAAGTTAATGAAGCAAGAGTTTTGGTTGCAATTTAAAAGAACAACCTCAACGTCAAGCGACACCGAGCTAACCTTACTAATGGCCACAGAGCTTTAACTGAAAGAGCTTTACAACACCGTTGATTTTATAGCGCCGTCGGCCAGCTCTGTAATTAGCACGTCACCCGTTTTAATGTGATCTACCGATTTAACCACTTTGCCTTGTTGGGTTTTGGTTATGCTGTAACCGCGCGCTAAAACATTAAGTGGGCTTACCGAGTCAAGCCTACTCGCTTGCAGCCCTAAGCTATTTTGCGCGTGTTGCAACTTGTGCTGCATTGCTTGTTCAAGCCGAGTTTGTATCTGCATAAGCTGATGGCTGGCCTGCGATAACTTTTTATCAGGCGATTGACGCATTAAACGCGGGGTTAAATTATTAAGCGTGCGCTCTTGTTGGTAAAGGCGATTGCGCATGCCCTGTTGTAAGGCAATAGTTAGCTCATCTAATCGCTGCGCTTTTTGATTAAGTTGATTGCGCGGATGACACAAGTTAAGCCGGTGCTGTAACTGTGTTGCTAGTGCGCGCTTATCGGCCATATCGTGTTTAAAGGCATTATTTAAACGGTTAATGAGCTCAATAACCTTACTATGTAGCTCTTGCGTGTTAGGGCTGACAAGTTCAGCGGCTGCTGAAGGCGTTGCTGCGCGTACATCGGCTACGTAGTCACTGATGGTTGTGTCTATTTCGTGGCCTACCGCACTGACTATGGGTAATTCACTTTGATAAATAGCTCGCGCAAGCTGCTCATGGTTAAAGCACCATAAATCTTCTAACGAGCCACCGCCTCGCCCTACAATAAGTACGTCGACCTCATTGCGTGCATTGGCTAAGTGTATTTGGTTAATTAAGTGCACATGAGCTTCTTTGCCTTGCACCATGGATGGGTAAATAATGACTTCTAATTGCGGTGCGCGGCGTTTAAGTACGGTTAATATATCTTTTATAGCAGCGCCCGTTGCTGAGGTTATTACACCTACACGGTTTATATTTTGCGGCAGTGGTTTTTTATAGGCTGAACTAAACAAGCCCTCTGCGGCTAGGCGCATTTTTAATGCATCAAACTCTTGTTTAAGCTGGCCTTCACCGGCAGGTTCCATATGCTCAACAATAAGCTGATAATCACCGCGTGGTTCGTAAAGTGAAACTCGGGCTCTTACTGTTACTTGTGCGCCGTTTTCGGGGCGGTAACTTTGAGAGCGGTTATTGCCGCGCCACATAGCCGCTTTAATTTGTGCTTTTTCATCTTTTAACGAAAAGTACCAGTGCCCAGAAGCAGGGGTAATAAAGTTAGAAATTTCGCCTGTTAAAATTAGCGATGCAAAGCCCTGCTCAAGAACTGTACGAATCTCTCTGTTAAGGCGCGATACGGTGTAAACCGTTTGCGAAGGCTTCGAAAACATAAAAAACAACCTAAAACTATTATGAGGCAAGTTATAAGGCAAGTTTATCATAAATATTTGCGAAATATTATTTACGAATGCCCACAACGCTGTTAAAATTTGGCCGCAATTCCTTATCTTAGATCCACATGTGAGAAGTTGCCAAAATGCTTAGAATCGCTAAAGAAGCTCTTACCTTTGATGACGTACTTTTAGTACCTGGTCATTCTACTGTTTTGCCACACACGGCAAATATTTCAACTCGCTTAACGCGTGGTATCAAACTTAACTTGCCGCTTATTTCAGCATCTATGGATACTGTTACAGAAGCTCGTTTAGCTATTGCCCTCGCGCAGGAAGGTGGTCTTGGTTTTATCCATAAAAACATGACCATTGAAGAACAAGCGAGAAACGTACGTAAAGTTAAAACCTACGAAGCAGGTATTGTGTCATTCCCTGTTACTGTGTCTGCCGATTTAACCATTGCAGATGCGACGCTTCTTTCGCAAGAAAAAGGGTTCTCGGGATTCCCGGTTACTGATAGCGAAAATAACCTACTAGGTATTGTTACTGGTCGTGACATGCGTTTTGAAACGAAGCTTGAACAGCCTGTTTCTAGCGTTATGACTAAAAAAGACAAACTGGTAACGGTTCAAGAAGGCGCATCGCGCGAAGAAATTTTAGGTTTAATGCACGAACACCGCATTGAAAAAATCTTAGTGGTTGATGATGCGTTTAAACTAAAAGGCATGATCACCGTAAAAGATTACCAAAAAGCGCAAGACAAACCACATGCATGTAAAGACGAGCTAGGTCGTTTACGTGTAGGTGCTGCAGTTGGTGTTGGCGCAGGTACTGATGAGCGAATTGCTGCATTAGTAGAGGCGGGTGTTGATGTTTTACTTATCGATACTTCACACGGCCACTCACAAGGCGTTATTGACCGTGTTTCTCAAACTCGTGAAACTTACCCAGACTTACAAATTATTGCCGGTAACGTGGCTACAGCTGAAGGCGCAATTGCCCTTGCTGATGCAGGTGTGGATGCGGTTAAAGTAGGTATTGGCCCAGGTTCTATTTGTACTACGCGTATTGTTACAGGTTGTGGTGTGCCACAAATTACGGCTATTTCTGATGCGGTAGATGGCTTACAAGGGCGTGACATTCCAGTAATTGCTGATGGCGGTATTCGTTTTTCTGGCGATATTGTTAAAGCATTGGTTGCGGGTGCATCGTGTGTAATGGTGGGCTCAATGCTTGCTGGTACAGAAGAAGCGCCAGGCGAAGTTGAACTTTACCAAGGCCGTTACTACAAATCTTACCGTGGTATGGGCTCATTAGGTGCGATGGATCAAAAAGAAGGTTCGTCGGATCGTTACTTCCAAAAATCTAACCAAGCTGACAAATTAGTACCTGAAGGTATTGAAGGTCGCGTCGCTTATAAAGGCCCAATTGCAACGATTATTCATCAGCAAGTAGGTGGCCTTCGTAGCGCAATGGGATTAACGGGTTGTGCCACCATTGAAGAGCTAAATACTAAACCGCAGTTTGTACGTGTTACATCTGCAGGTATGGGTGAGTCGCACGTCCACGATGTGCAAATTACCAAAGAAGCGCCTAACTACCGCTTAGGTTAAACAACACGTTTAAATTACGGGGCTGGAATTACCAGCCCTCTTTTATAGCCACTAAGCAAATTAGTGGAATCTAGCATCTACTTTACGAGATCCTTCATGAGCAAAGATATTCACGATTCACGAATTCTAATTTTAGATTTTGGTTCGCAATACACTCAATTAATCGCGCGTCGTATCCGCGAAATTGGCGTTTACTGTGAGCTGTGGGCATGGGATGTGACCGAAGAGCAAATTCGCGAATTTAATCCACAAGGTATTATTTTATCTGGTGGCCCTGAGTCAACTACACTAGAGAACAGCCCGCGTGCACCTGAATACGTGTTTAACGCTGGCGTGCCAGTGCTGGGTATTTGTTACGGCATGCAAACCATGGCAGCTCAACTTGGCGGCAGTGTACACAGCTCAGATAAAAAAGAGTTTGGTTATGCACAAGTAGAAAAAGTGGGTAACTGTGCATTATTCGATGCAATTGAAGATCATATTACCGATGGCGGCAACGGCGTTTTAGACGTGTGGATGAGCCACGGCGACAAAGTAATGGAAGTGCCGGCAAGCTTTAGCACCACAGCTAAAACACCAACGTGTCCACATGCTGCTATGTCTAACGAAGAAAAACGTTTTTACGGCGTACAATTTCACCCAGAAGTAACGCACACTCATCAAGGACAACGTTTATTAGAGCGTTTTGCAATTGATATTTGTGGATGTGAAAAGCTATGGACACCTGCCAAAATTATTGATGATGCTATTGAGCGCATTAAAGAAACCGTTGGCGATGACGAAGTTATTTTAGGCTTATCAGGAGGTGTTGATTCATCTGTTGTAGCAATGCTGATCCACCGTGCAATTGGCGAAAACCTAACATGTGTATTTGTTGATAATGGCTTACTTCGCTTAAACGAAGGTCAGCAAGTTATGGACATGTTTGGCAATAAATTTGGCTTAAACATTGTTAAAGTAGACGCTGAGGAGCAATTTTTAGCTGACCTTGCGGGCAAATCAGATCCAGAAGAAAAACGTAAAGCCATTGGCCATACGTTTATTAATGTATTTGATGAGCAAGCGAAAAAGCTTAAAAATGCGAAGTGGTTAGGTCAAGGGACTATTTACCCAGACGTAATAGAATCAGCCGCTTCAGCGACAGGTAAAGCACACGTAATTAAATCTCACCACAACGTGGGCGGCTTACCAGATGACATGAAAATGGGCTTAGTTGAGCCATTACGTGAATTATTTAAAGACGAAGTACGTAAAATTGGTTTAGAGCTTGGTTTACCGTACGACATGCTTTACCGCCACCCATTCCCAGGGCCAGGTTTAGGTGTTCGTGTACTTGGCGAAATTAAAAAAGAGTACTGTGATTTACTACGCCGTGCTGATGCTATCTTTATTGAAGAGCTACACAAAGCTGAGCTTTATCATAAAGTAAGCCAAGCGTTTACTGTATTCTTACCTGTTAAGTCGGTAGGGGTTATGGGCGATGCACGTAAATATGATTGGGTTGTATCACTACGTTGTGTTGAAACTATCGACTTTATGACGGCGCGTTGGTCACATTTACCGTATGAGTTTTTAGGTGTGGTTTCTAACCGTATCATCAACGAAATTGACGGTATCTCACGTGTTGTTTACGATATTTCTGGTAAACCACCGGCCACTATTGAGTGGGAATAACACCCGTCTTTACTAATGGTTAATACCTTTTAGATAGCAAACATAGTTTTGTTATCTAAATAATAAAAAGTCCGCTTACACGGACTTTTTTTATGCCTAAAAACCGTTAGCTCTTGCCCACTAAACTCATTAAGTGAAGTGGGCTAAGCGGGTTTATTTTGCAGGAACGGGCGTAGGTTGCTCGGTTTCTGTAAGTAGCCCTTTAACTAGGCTAATACAGCCTAAAATTAAAATAATAGTAAAGGGCAGGGCGGCAATAATAGTAATGTATTGCAATGCTTGGATTGAATCGGTGCCACCAATCCACAGCATTAACATAGCAATAATACTGGCAATAACGGCCCATACTAGCTTTTGCTTTATAGGTACTTCTAGTTTTCCGCCTGATGTAAGGCTATCTATTACAATAGAGCCGGAGTCGAGGGTGGTAACAAAAAAGATAATTATTAACGCCACAGCTAAAAGCGAAAGCAGCGTACCAAACGTATAAGCATCTAGCATATAAAACAAGCTAAGCGTTACATCTGTAATACCTTGGTTTGCGCCAAGTACCCCAACTTCATTTATAATTTGATCAATCGCAACACCACCAAAAACCGACATCCAAGCAGTAGTTACAAGAGTAGGAATGAGTAATACATACACTAAAAATTCGCGTATGGTACGCCCTTTTGAAATACGCGCTACAAACATACCAAAGCAAGGTGCGTATGCAACCCACCACGCCCAATAAAACACAGTCCAGCCATGTAGCCACTGCGTATCTTCTCGGCCTGTGCTTGAGCTTAGAGGAATGATATTTTTAACATAACCTATTACGGCTGTGTAGGCAGAATCAAGTACCGTGGTAAAGTTTAAAATAAACACTAAACCCAGAAACACAAAGGCTATGCCCATATTTATATTGCTTAGGAGTTTAACGCCACCATCCATACCGCGCACAATAGAGAGGATAGCCAAGCTCATAATTAATAAAATAATGCCTTGTTGTAATAATAAAGAGCTTTTAAAGCCGAGCACGTGGCTAATACCACTGGCAGCTTGTGCCCCGCCTAAGCCTAACGACGTAGCAAGACCAAAAAGGGTTACTAATACCGCCATTACATCGATAACATCACCTAACTTGCCCCATACTCTATCTCCTAAAAGCGGATAAAATATTGAGCGCATAGAAAGCGGTAAGCCTTTGTTATAAACAAAATAGGCTAGGCATAAAGCGGTCATACCGTAAATTGCCCACGCGTGCAGACCCCAATGGAAAACAGTAGCCCCTAAAGCCATTTCTCGGCCTTGCTCGGTAAAGGCTTCTGCATTGAGAGGCGTGCCAAACCAGTCGGTGTAAAAGGCGGTGGGCTCTGCCACACCCCAAAAAATAAGGCCTATACCCATGCCTGCAGCAAAGAGCATAGATACCCACGATAAGGTTGAATAGTCTGTAGTTGCTTTATCGCCGCCAAGGCGAATTTTACCCAGCGGTGAAGCGGCAATACCTACTGCAAACAGCAGTAATATATTGGCGCCCCACATAAATACGTAGTCAAAATTAGTTAGTGCGGCATTTTTTATTGAGTTAATCGCCTCTTTAGCTTCGTTAGGCGAGAGTGCAAGTAGAGTAATTATAAAAAGTAGAGATAGGCCAATAGAAACAGAAAATACATTAGTATGAATATCCATGCCCCATTTGCTAACGTTATCTTGTCCTACTTGGTAATCGGTTGAATCGATACTGTATTTTTTTGATTTAAACTTCATATAACACGGCGTGAACTACCAGCAACTGCTAATAGTAAAGCTCCTCCATATTTGCATTGTGAATGACCCGCGTAAGTAAGATACATGATGAAATATGCAATTAGGTGGTAATACCAATCGACTTAAATACTTAGTCTTTCTAGCGAGCTAAATAAAGCGCTAACAGCGTTATAAATTTCTCAGGTAGAGCAACTACATGTAAAAATTAATGCCTTGTAACCGCTCTATTTATCTGTCGCTATAAGCGACTAATAACTTAACACGATTGGTATAACGCGGATCCCCTAGACGCTAAATTGTATCATAAATGCTGCCAATGTTATTGACTTGTTTATGTATACAGCAACTCAACCAAGCTAAACCGCTATAAAAATAACTAGCAGCAAGTGTAAATACACCATGCTAGCTAAAGTATTTAACACTTAAGAAGAAATTTACAGCATAGCGTTTGGGCTAAGCGTAGGTAAAAACAGTACCCCGGTTATTAAGCTCGCACGGTTTTAAAGCACACACTGCAGTTTTAATTACGCTAAGCTGAGCAGCATTTATTTTTTAAAGGTAAGTGCTGTTAAAGCTAAAGTGGCTTTACAGCGCTATTTAGCTTGCTAATTCAGCGTTTTGTATAATTAAAAAGCAGTTAAACTAAAAAGTTAATTTTTTACTTTACCTTTTCTAAAAGGTCTCTATAATTCGTCGACATTGCAGGGGCGTAGTTCCAATTGGTAGAACAGCGGTCTCCAAAACCGACGGTTGGGAGTTCGAATCTCTCCGCCCCTGCCATTTCTTCTTTACATCGTTTTTATTACTTCATATATTGTTCTAGTGTTTAATCTACTGAGTTGTTATGCATCCACGTTACGCAGCTATTTTTGGTATAGAAAACCTTGAACTAAATCAGCATTATCGTCCTAAAAATACTGATCCTACTTTAGCCGTTTCACAAAGCACTCCAGCTGAGTCTTTAGCGCTGAGCAAACAGTTATTAAGTGATATACGTTTAAGTGCACCTTCTTTAACAATTAATCATGTTTTAAAAGGGCCAGACATACAGTTAGCCGACGATAAGCTTACACTACCAACCTCACAGCTCAGTGCTTCTGATAAGCGCGCTTTATGGGCTTTAATGAGCACACACCTTGATAAACTTTAAACCTGTAAACGAAAGCGCAATAGCACAATTAATGGCTATTGAAACTGCCTGCCACTCTCATCCTTGGTCTCTTAAAACAATGAGCTCTTGCATGGGCGGCCGTTACTTTAATTTAGCGGCGTTTGATGAAAACACCCTGGTAGGTTTTTATATAGGTGAAAAGGCAGGGCCTGACTTTACCCTTATGGATATATGTGTAACGCCCAGTGAGCAAGGTAAAGGCATTGCAAGGCAGTTACTTAGACAGTTTATTGAATATGGCGAGCAGCAAAATGCTGAAAACCTTTTTTTAGAAGTACGCGAATCAAACGCGCGTGCAATAACGCTTTACGAACATGCTGGCTTTACGCAAATGTCGGTACGTAAAAACTATTACCCAAGCGATGAGCCCTCTAAAAATGGCTATGAAGACGCCATACTAATGGGTATGGCGCTTAACTTAGGGTTTAGTTAAAGGGTTAAATTAAGCGCTAAATAAACGTTTAAAGTAAAACACGCGCTTTTAGGCTGTTTCTTTACTTTTAGCTATGGTTTGCTCAATAGCATTAATTAAATTTACAATTAAGGTGGGGCGCTGCGCTTGGTCATTACTAAGCAGGTTTTCTTCTAGTAGCGCTGCACTGTGGTAAATATCGTCAAAATTAAAGCAACCCGCACTGCCTTTTAAGCTATGAGCTACGCTTCGAAGCGCCTCTGCATCGTTACTGGCTTTTAAGCTGTTTACCTTTTGCAAGTAACTTGGCAGGTTAGCCACATAGTTATCGTTAATTTGCTGAAACTTTTCACTTTTTAGTAAACTATCCCACTTGTTCTGATTATCTTTTTCAAGGTTTAAGTAACTAACTAGCACGTTTTCAAGTGCGTCTTTATCAATGGGTTTTGCCAATGCTTTATCGCAACCTGCCTCAATGTATGTGTCTATATCATGGTTCATTACATTGGCAGTAAGCGCGATAATGGGCCCATCGTAGGCTGCATGGCGTAGCATTTTAGTTGCCTCAAGGCCGCCCATTATAGGCATTTGCATATCCATAATAATTAGCTGGTAGTCGTTTACTAACGCCATTTCTACTGCTTGTGCACCATTGTTAGCCATATCTGGCTCTAGGCCCCAGGTTTGTAATAGCAGTTTTATAAGTAGCTGGTTATCGGGGTTATCTTCGGCAACTAATATGTTGGCATCAAAACTAGAAGTGGCAAACGACAAGAAAGGGTCTTTTTCTGGAATAAGCTGTGCTTGCTCAGTTAAAAGCTCTAGTGACTGTTTAGGCTCGTTAATATGGCAATCAACGGTAATAGCAAAGCGACTGCCTATGCCAATTTCGCTTTTTAAAGTAACATCGCCACCCAATAACTGCGCTAAGTTTTTAGAAATACATAAACCTAATCCTGTGCCTCCAAAGCGGCGCGTGGTGGTGGCATCGGCTTGTTCAAAAGGTTTAAATATACGCTCTATTTGGTGCTCAGACATACCAATACCGGTGTCTTTAACCACAAATTCAAGCTGCTGCTTACTTTGCAAATAATGCACACAAATTGATACTTTGCCTTGTTCGGTAAATTTTACGGCATTGCTGGCTATGTTTATCAAAATTTGTTTTAAGCGCGTCATATCACTATAAATAGTGCGCGGTAATGGCAGCTCGTAATGAATGCTAAACCCGAGTTGTTTTTCGTGTGCTAGCGGTTCAATAATTGATTCTATATCGTGAACCAGCTGCACTACATTAAGGGGTGCTTGCTCTACAGCGAGCTTTTCTGCTTCTATTTTAGATAAATCGAGTATGTTGTTTATTAGCTCTAGTAAGTGTTTAGAATTTCGTAAAATGGTATTTAAATGCTGTTTGTCGTTAACCACTTTATCGTTAATTAATAACTGCTCGGTAAAGCCCATAATGGCCGTAAGTGGGGTGCGAATCTCGTGACTCATATTTGCTAAAAAACGGCTTTTAAGCTGGTTAGCTTGCTCTGCTTGAGCTATGGCAAGTTCAAGCTGGCTGTTCATCGCTTCGAGCGCTTTAGTACGGCTTTCTACTTTGTCTTCTAGGTGGTGCTTATATTCTTCTAGCTGCTCTTGGTAGTGTCTAATTTGGTTAATCATGTGATTAAAATCGTTAAACAACACGCCAACTTCATCATTTGTATGAGCAGGTAAATTTACCGATAAATCACCATCACCTACACGGTGGCTGGCGGCCCCTAAAAGCTCAATTGGGTTTAGCAGTAAATTGCGCACAACCACAAAAATAAGGATAGGCAGGGTGATCACCGAAATTATCACAATTAAGCCTGTGATTAAGCTAATTGCCTTACCCGATTGATAAAGCACGCCTTTTGGAATGGTTGATACAAAGTAATAACCGCCACTCATTTGTACAGCAAATATCATTCTTTCTATTTTATCTATGCTCGAAAGCTCAATAGTCGAAAGGGTGCCTACATCGGCTAAATCGTGAACCTGTTCAAGCTCGTGCTCGGTAATATATTGCCCGCGTAAGCTGTAGTCTGAGCTAAATAAAATTTGCCCGTCGTTGGTTAGCAGTAAATTAAGGGTGTTGTTATAAGGTGCTTCTAAAATACTCGTGTTTAATATAGAGGGTTCAACTTGCAATACTATAAAGCCAAGTTGTTGTGGGCGTTTTAAATAGTAATCAACACTTTGTACGCGCTGTACAAAAAATAAGTTGGTGGTGCCGTCGTTGTTTTGCACCATAAATTGTTGTTGGCGCAAATTACTTTGCAGTACTTGCTTAAAAAATGGGTATGACTGCGGTGCGGTTGTTAAATTATTAGAATAATACGCGTCACTTTTACCACTGGCCGAGACTAAGTTAATACTAATTATGTCTGGGTAGGCTTCGCTGTAACTGGCAAAAACATCCATTAGTGCCCCTAAGCGGCGGGTATAGCTGCCATCAGCATGAATGTCGTTTGATAAAAAATCGTTTAAAACAGGCGAAGTAGACAGTAGTTTTGCTGTTGAATGAAACGAGTCTATGTAGTTGAAAACCTTTTGCTGTTGCTGCTCAACAAAGCGACTCATTATAAGATCAGCCTGCTTTTGTGTTGAGTTGGTTACGTTAGTTAATGTAAAACCACCTAAAAACAACAAGGGTAATATAACAAGGGGGGTTATATACCATAATAATCGAATACTTAACTTACTGGTTTTCATGACCAAACTACTTATCCTCCGTGCAATCTAGCAATGATATGCGTTACGACTTTATTACACAAGAAGCGTAAGCTGATTTGGGTTAATTTAGCGTAAAAAAAGTGTGTATATAATTGGTTTAAATACGGCTAATGAGCACCGAAAACGAGATTATCTTTTAAGGCGCTATATTTAGCTTTGTTTAAATAAGTTAGCGGCTGCGCTGCTTGGTTTTTTAATTATATAGCTAACAGTGCAGTATCAATGCCTGTCATAAATTGAGCGCAAGGGGCTAACCCGTAGCGCTATTTTTATATTTATTAGTGTTTAGCACAATGCATTAAAATATGCGTTTTTAGGGCATTGGCATTGAGGGTAATTTAGCCACGCTTAAAATTAATGCGTGGCTTTAAAATGCTATTTATTTAAAGTATTACACATTTAAAAATTAGTTCTTTTGAGTGTGAGCCGTACCGTAAGAGCGCACTAAAAAGTTTATTGCTACTTCTACCCAGCGGTCTATATCTTTTTTAAGCACAGGCTGATCGGGGTGAGTTAAGTACATTAAATGTAGCTCACTGCGCATTAAGGCAACAAATAGGTTAGTGGCTTCTTCAATGTTTAATTCTTCAAAATCCAGCTCTTTAGATTCCACTGCCGCTTTTAAATAATTAGAGACCTTGTCTTTTACCACCCGCGGGCCAGAGTTATAAAACATATGACCTAGGGCGGGTAAGCGGGGGGCTTCAGCAACAACAATTCGGTATAAAGCCATGGCCGTCTCTGATAGAGCGATTTGTAAATAAGCATGCCCAAGGCGGCGTAAGTTTTCTGTTAAGTTGCCTGGCTTAAACGTTATATTATCGATTGATGCTGTAAATATTTCGCATTCGCTTTTAATGACCGCTAAAAATAAAATTTCTTTATTTGCAAAGTGAGCGTAAACCGTCGATTTTGATACGCCTGCCTCACGTTGGATCATGTCGGTGGTTGCACCATTAAAACCATGAATTAAAAATATTTTACGTGCAGCGTGTAATACCGTTCGTGCTTTTGCACCAAGCTCTAATTCACTTGGAGGCAGAGTGTTTTGGGCATTAGTAAGCGTTTTTGTCATTACATATCACCTTGACATAATGTTAAATTACGCCTAGCATATCAAACCGAGCGGTACAGTTCAATTTGAGCTTTAAGTTAAGGGTGTTTTTAGCAGCTGTTAACTATCGGTATTACCCTGTTTAAATGTATCTAAGGTGTGACTAGGCAGCAATTAGCGTGCTTAGCTTTTTTTTGCTTATCACTCGAACCGAGCGGTACAGTACATAAATAATTGTGTTATTAATTTAGGATTTAAAAATGGCTAATCAGTGTCTTAATAAAAGACTTTTTAATTATTCGCGGCATTCAGCTATTGCGCTTACATTAGCTGCGGCTTTGTCGGGTTGTGTAGTGGGTCCTAACTTTGAAGAGCCTAATACAAATATAAACAACGATGCTATAAAGCCAACTCCCGAATTTACTCAGCTACAACGCGGTAATGCTGAATTGGCGTGGAATTGGTGGACAATTTTAAACGATCCTATTTTAACGGAGCTAGAGCGCAAAGCACAGTTAGGTAATCTTGACTTACAGCTAGCATCAAGCCGAATTGCCCAAAGCCGCGCGGCATTGGGTATTGCATCGGCAGACCGCTTACCCAGTGTATCTGCTGGGTTTGACTACAAGCGCGAAGGGCTGAGCGAAAATGGTAAGTTTGTTGCACTCGGTGCGCCCTCAGACCCTGATAACTTTTGGCAGCTTGGTTTTGATGCCAGCTGGGAACTTGATTTATGGGGCCGTAATAAACGTGTTGAAGAAGGGGCCGTCGCTATGCTGCAGGCCTCTTTGTATGCGCGTGAAGCCGCCCGTGTTAGCTTAGCTGGCGAGGTGGCTAAAACATATTTGTTACTGCGCAGTGCGCAAACGCAGCTCAACATAACACACGAAAACAAAACCATTGCAGAGCGTGTGTTAAAGCTTGCACAAAGCCGCGAAAAAAACGGTGTAAGTACACGTTTTGAAACAATTAGTGCAAAAGCAGAGCTGGCAACAATTAATGCTGCGCTACCAGAGCAAACGCAGCGCCGTAATGTGTTAATGAACGCGCTTGCGTTGCTAGTAGGTGAAAAACCACGTGCCTTAAATACTTTGTTAGCCGAGCGTATTGCTGCGCCTGTTATGCCAAGCGAAATCCCTTCGGCTATTCCATCAGAGTTTGTAAAACGCCGCCCAGATATTTTACAAGCGCAAGCAAACTTACACAGTGCTGTTGCCGCTATTGGCGCGGCCGAAGCGAATTTTTACCCACGCATTACTTTAACGGGCTCATTAGGAGTTGAAGGGTATGCGCAAAGTGATTTATCAACCTGGGATTCACGTGTTTTTTCAGTGGGACCAAATGTTTATTTGCCTATTTTTCAGGGGGGGCGCTTAAAATCACAGCTTAAGCTGACTAAAGAGCGCGAGAAAAACGCGGCATTAACGTATCGTCAAACTGTACTAAAAGCGTGGCACGAAGTTGATAACGCAGTAGATGGCTGGGCTGCGCAGCAAAATCACCATCACAAAGTTGAAATTGCTCACGACTTTAATAAGCAGGCTTTACAAACCGTTGAAAGAGCCTACCAGCAAGGGGCAGCCGACTACCTTAGCGTTTTAACGGCGCAGCGTAATTTATTAGCAAGCCAAACTAAGTTAAATAACAGTGCAACCAATGCCTCGATTGCGGTTGTAAATTTGTATAAATCTCTCGGTGGTGGCTGGAACCCAGACGCGCTACCTGAAAGTGCGCTTACGCCAATGTCAGCCAAGGCGGAGGGCGAGTAATGAATGCAGTCACGATTAATGTGCCTGTACAAAATGCAGCACCTGTTGCTAAGCCCGCAGGGCCATCAAAACAAGCACTGGCTGGGCTATTAGGCATTTTTATTGCCGCTATGATGGCGGGTTTAAATAACCGAGTAGGGGCACTTGGATTAGCAGATGTGAGGGGCGTAATAGGGGCTAGTTTAGACGATGCCTCTTGGCTTTCAAGCGCATATACCGTTGGGGAGCTAATCGCTATGCCTTTTGCTTCTTGGTTTGCCATTACGTTATCGGTTAGACGCTTTCATATTTCTATGGTGACTATATGTGGCGTTATTGCGGCAATTTTGCCTTTTATTCATGATTTAAACTTATTAATTGCGCTGCGTTTTGTGCAAGGGGTAAGTAGTGGCGCGCTCATTCCTATATTAATGATGGCTGCACTTAAATTTTTACCCCCTAACATACGTTTACACGGTTTAGCGCTTTACGCCATGACCGCTACATTCGCCCCAAATTTAGCTATTTGGCTAAGCGGGCAGTGGGCTGATGTGTTATCGGACTGGCGCTGGATTTACTGGCAAGTTATTCCGCTTTGTATTATTGCGGGCTCACTAACTGCGTGGGGGCTCCCAAAAGAGGGCGTTAAATATGCGCGCTTTAAAGAAGGAAACTGGTTAGGCCTAGTGTGCGGCGTATCGTCTTTGACGTTAATTGCCATCGCGCTTGATCAAGGTGTGCGTTTAGATTGGTTTAATTCATCGCTTATTAGTGTGTGTTTTTTTGGTGGGCTAATTTTATTTGGCTGCTACGTATTAACCGAGTGGCATCACAAAGCGCCGTTTATGAGACCGCAATTATTAGGCCGACGCAATTTAGGTATTGGCTCTGTACTGCTTACCATGTTGTTAGTGGTGTTGATGTCGGGCTCAATGTTGCCCTCAACCCATTTAGCCAATTTGCATAGCTATAGAGCATTACAGCTAGTGCCAGTAGGGTTATTAATTGCGCTACCACAACTTGTACTTGGCTCGGTAGTGGCACTGCTTTTATACAAAAAATGGGTAGACGCCCGCATTGTGATGTCAATTGGATTATTTTTAATTGCGCTGGCCTGTTTTAGCGGCGCACAAATTACGCCTTTATGGCATCGGGATCAATTTATCACAGCGCAGCTGTTGCAAGCATTTGGCCAGCCCATGGCAGTGGTCTCTATTTTATTTTTAATGACCAGTGTACTAGACCCAAGCGAAGGGCCGTTTTTTTCGGGAACCATAAACACATTACGTGTGTTTGGCTCGCTTATTGGCGGGGCTGTTGTGGGGCAGCTATTAACGGTGCGCAGTCATTTTCATAACGAAATGCTATTAGATCGCGCCTCACTGGTCGGTAATTCATTGGCAAACACCATACCTAATGAGCAATTAGGTGGCGTTATTGCCCAGCAATCGTTAGTGATGTCGGTAGGTGATGCCTACTTGGTGCTTGGTGTGTTAGCACTTGTATTAATTCCGCTGGCGCTATGTATGAACTTTGTACCAGCCCCGAATCTTAGTAAATCTTAAATTTTAATCGTTGAGTAATATATTATGGCCTTACCAAAAGTAGTTAAATTAACCGTTGCAGCAACTATACTTGCCGTTGTTGCAGGCAGTATTATTTATCTTAATAAACCGGAGTCGCAAAGTGCAACTCAAACAACTGACGATGCCTACGTGCAAGCCGACTTTACCTTTGTGGCGCCTCAGGTATCTGGCACGGTAGATCAAGTACTCATTAAAGATAACCAACGAGTACAAAAAGGCGATTTAATTGCCACCATAGATAATCGCGATTTTGTAGTGGCCCTAGATTCCGCTAAAGCCCAAGCTAATAGTGCTAAAGCTAGTGTAGCTAGCTTGCAAGCTAAGTTAACTTATCAAGATTCGCTGGTACAGCAAGCGCAAGCTGCGGTAGAGGCTGACACTGCATCACTTAAATTAGCGCAGTTAAATTTAAAGCGTTATACCAACTTAGCAACCGATGGCTCAGGCACTGTGCAAGCACGAGAAGAAGCACAAGCAAAGCTGGCTATTCAAAAAGCAAACTTGCATAAAAACCAAGCAGGCCTTGCAGCAGCAAAGCAGCAGATTGAAATTTTACGTGCCGATATTGAAAAAGCCAAAGCTGTGCTTGTACAAGCTAAAGCACGTGTAGTAGATGCCGAGCTTAAGTTATCGTACACCCAAATTACAGCGCCTATTGATGGCATAGTTGGCCAAAAATCGGTGCGTGTAGGGGCGTATGTAAACCCAGGCAGCCCGCTATTGGTTGTTGTACCACTTGATAAAGTGTTTGTTAGTGCAAACTACCGTGAAACTCAACTAGCTAATGTAAAAGTAGGCCAAGAAGTTGAAATAAAAGTAGATGCACTACCAGGGCAGATTTTACGTGGCCACGTTGATAGCCTAAGCCCTGCCAGTGGCGTGAGCTACTCAGCCATTGGTGCACATAACGCCACAGGAAACTTCACCAAAATTGTGCAACGTTTACCGGTTAAAATTAGCTTAGATGCAAACCAGCCGGCGCTTAAGCAGTTACGAGTAGGTATGTCGGTGGTGCCAAGTATTTCAATAACGCAGTAGCACATTGCGTTAATTACAGGGCCAGTAACCATGTTGCTGGCCTTTAATATTAGTTACTCCTTCCTTTTGCATACAAAGCCAAGATATTTTTGAGTTAGATAGCACACTTTTATACCGACTCCTGTTACAATTGCCACTATTAAAAAATTAGCTATATGGCGTTAATTGTTGTCAATTTATTCACACTAAATTGCTCAAAGCCCAGTTAATAACGATCAACTTAACGGGTTGCCTTGCATACACTCAATGTTATGCATGTAACTTGGCATCAAACTAAAAGAACTTATTAATGGCAGACCAGAATATTATCAACGAAATTAGCAAGCGAAGGACTTTTGCAATCATATCGCACCCGGATGCTGGTAAAACCACCATCACCGAAAAAGTACTTTTGTTCGGACAAGCGATTCAAAAAGCCGGTACTGTAAAAGGCCGTGGCTCTAATCAGCATGCAAAGTCTGACTGGATGGAAATGGAAAAAGAGCGTGGTATATCGGTTACTACCTCTGTAATGCAGTTTCCGTATAACAATGCGCTGGTTAATTTACTTGATACCCCTGGACACGAAGACTTCTCAGAAGATACTTACCGTACATTGACCGCGGTAGATTCGTGTTTAATGGTTATTGATGCCGCAAAAGGTGTAGAAGAACGTACCCGTAAGCTAATGGAAGTTACGCGCCTACGTACCACGCCTATTGTTACCTTTATGAATAAGTGTGACCGTGATATTCGTGACCCAATGGAACTACTTGATGAAGTAGAAACAGAGCTAAATATTGCCTGTGCGCCTATTACCTGGCCAATTGGTTGTGGTAAAGAGTTTAAAGGTGTTTATCACATTCATAACGACGAAGCAGTTTTATACAAAACAGGCCAAGGCCATACTATTCAAGAAGTTCGTACTGTAAAAGGCCTAGATAACCCAGAGCTTGATACTGCCATTGGTGAAGAACTCGCTGAGCAATTACGTGAAGAGCTAGAGCTGGTAATTGGTGCCTCAAATGAGTTTGATCTTGAATTGTTTTTAGCGGGTGAGCTTTCACCGGTGTACTTTGGTACAGCCCTTGGTAACTTTGGTGTAGACCATGTACTTGATGGTTTAACGCAATGGGCACCAACGCCATTACCGCGCGAAACAGATGACCGCCAAGTAATCGCAACAGAAGAAAACTTTACCGGTTTTGTGTTTAAAATTCAGGCCAACATGGACCCTAAACACCGTGACCGCATTGCCTTTATGCGTATTGTGTCGGGCAAATACAGCCAAGGCATGAAAATGAACCACGTACGCCTTGGTAAGCAAATTAGTATTTCTGATGCGGTAACCTTTATGGCGGGCGATCGTGAGCGTGCAGCAGATGCATATGCGGGCGATATTATTGGTTTGCATAACCACGGTACCATTCAAATTGGTGATACCTTTACGCAAGGCGAAAAGCTTAAATTTAGCGGTATTCCTAACTTTGCTCCTGAGCTATTTCGTCGTATTCGTTTGCGCGATCCGCTTAAGCAAAAGCAATTATTAAAAGGCTTAGTACAACTTTCTGAAGAAGGTGCTGTACAGGTATTTAGACCGCTTACTAACAACGATTTAATTGTAGGCGCGGTAGGTGTACTACAGTTTGACGTAGTTGTAGCGCGCTTAAAAGCTGAATACAACGTAGATGCAATTTACGAAGGCGTAAATGTAAATACGGCACGTTGGGTAAGCAGCGACGATGTTAAAAAGTTTGAAGAGTTTAAACGTAAGTGCGAAAGCAACTTAGCACTCGATGGTGGCGATAACTTAACTTACATAGCACCGAGCCGTGTAAACCTTAACTTATCGGTAGAGCGTTACCCAGAGGTAACCTTTAACCATACGCGCGAAAACTAGAATCGACTGACTAAAGTTAACTGAAAGCCTGCTATGGCGGGCTTACAAAGGTAAATAATATAATGAACATTCGTACTATTTTAGTAGAAAAAGCCATTGCCGCCATGACCGCAGCAGGCCTACCAGAAGACACAAACCCAGCTGTTACACAAAGCACACGCCCACAGTTTGGGGATTACCAAATTAATGGTGCAATGGGCGCCGCTAAAAAAATGAAAAGCAACCCACGTGAGCTTGCGCAAAAAATTATTGATAACCTAGATGTAACCGACATCGCTGAAAAAACAGAAATTGCCGGCCCAGGTTTTATTAATATTCATTTAAAGCCTGAGTTTTTAGCTAACAGTGTAAAAGCAGCTAACAGCGATGCAAAACTGGCTGTAAACGAGCACGCAAATCCGCAAACTGTCGTGGTAGATTACTCATCACCTAACCTTGCAAAAGAAATGCACGTAGGCCATTTGCGTTCAACCATTATTGGCGATGCCATTGTACGTGCGCTTGAATTTAGAGGCGACAAAGTCATTCGTCAAAACCACATGGGCGATTGGGGCACACAGTTTGGTATGCTAATTGCGCATTTAGAAGATCAAATTAGTCAAGGCGTAGACTTAGAGTCGGTAGCGCTTGCTGATTTAGAAACGTTTTACCGCGATGCTAAAAAGCGCTTTGACGATGAAGAAGGCTTTGCCGATAAAGCCCGTGACTATGTAGTTAAACTACAAGGCGGCGACGCGCACTGTGAAAAACTATGGAAGCTATTTATAGCGACCTCTGTTAAGCACTCTGAAGAAGTTTACAAACGTCTAAACGTAACGCTTACCCAAGACGATATTATGGCTGAAAGTGCTTACAACAGTGAGCTTAACGATATTATTAGCCTATTAAAAGATAAAAACATAGCGGTAGAGTCGCAAGGCGCACAAGTGGTGTTTTTAGATGAACTTGCCAATAAAGATGGTGAGCCATCGGCGTTTATCGTGCAAAAATCTGGCGGCGGCTTTTTATATGCAACCACCGATTTAGCCGCGTGTAACTACCGCTCAAACACCTTAGGTGCTGAACGTATTTTAATATTTGTTGATGCACGCCAAAGCCTTCACTTTAATCAGGTGGAGCTTACCGCACGTAAAGCAGGCCTTTTACGCGATGAAACAAGCTACGAGTTTTGCCCGTTTGGCACCATGATGGGCGCCGATGGTAAACCATTTAAAACCCGTACAGGTGGTACAGTAAAACTTGCTGATTTACTTGAAGAATCAATTAGCCGTGCAGCAACAAAACTTGCTGAGCGTGAATCTGACTTATCGGATCATGATCGCAGCGAAATTGCGCGTAAAGTAGGTATTGGCGCTGTTAAATACGCTGATCTTTCTAAGCATCGTACCAGTGATTACATATTCAACTGGGACACCATGTTAAGCTTTGAAGGCGCAACAGCACCTTACTTACAATATGCTTATACCCGTGTGCGCAGTATTTTCCGTAAATCAGGTGTCGACGCCGCTACGCTAAATGCAGATGTAGCCATAGCCGAGCCGCAAGAAAAAGCACTCGCACTTAAACTGCTACAGCTTGAAGAAGTCCTTGATTTAATGATCTCTGAGGCTACTCCTCACGTACTATGTAGCTACTTATACGAGCTAGCTAGCCTATACATGACATTCTATGAAGCCTGCCCAGTATTAAAAGAAGGCGTAGAGCCAAACGTACGCGATAGCCGTTTAGTGTTATGTAATTTAGTGGCAGATACTTTAAAAACTGGATTGGATTTGCTTGGCATTGAAGTCATGGAGCAAATGTAATCACCGTCGTATTTTAACCTAATACTGCGTTATCCACCCCAACTTACCCTAATCACATACAAACCGTATGCTCATAGGGATAAGTAGGGGTGAATGCCTTGTCTTAGGCTAAACTACTTAGGTGAACCTTCTGCTGCGTGTAGTTTGCTTTGTCAGCACTCCTACACTTGCAGATATATAGGTTTGCACCGTAGGTTGGGTTGAGTGAAACGAAACCCAACATTAACCAAGCACTAACCCAAAATATAAAATTGTTCTTATTACTGATTACTATTAATTGCCTGACCTTACTTACCCACATACGCTTTAATAAACAGAGAAGGATTTGTTTATGAAACTCGAAGACATCCGCCGTGAATACCTGCAAGACGCGCTAAGCGAAGATAACTTGCAAGATGATCCATTCAAACAATTTGAAACGTGGCTTGAGCATGCTGTGGGCAGTAATATTCCAGACCCAACGGCCATGGTTGTGGCAACGGTTGATGAAACCGGGCAACCTTCACAGCGTATTGTATTGTTAAAACATTTAGATGATAACGGGTTTGTATTTTTTTCTAATACCGGCTCACGTAAAGCGCAAGAGCTAAAAGGCAATAACAAAATATCGCTGCACTTTCCGTGGCACCATATGGAGCGCCAAGTGATTGTATACGGCGAGGCAAAACCATTACCGACGGCTGCAGTCGCTAAGTATTTTTTATCGCGCCCTAAAGAAAGCCAATTAGCAGCATGGGCCTCAGCGCAAAGCAGGCCAGTCTCATCGCGCAAAGTGCTTATGGAAACCTTTGCCAACATGAAGAGTAAATTTGCTAATGGTGAAATTCCACTGCCTGATTTTTGGGGTGGTTACTGCGTAGTCCCTTCTAAAATTGAGTTTTGGCAAGGTGGCGCACATCGTTTACACGACCGCTTTATATATCAGCGCCAAACTGATAATAGCTGGCAAATAACACGTTTAAACCCTTAACCGGTTTGCGCTGTGAAGTTTATAGACTCCCACTGCC
Source organism: Pseudoalteromonas sp. Angola-7 (assembly GCF_028599255.1). Lineage (NCBI taxonomy): Bacteria > Pseudomonadati > Pseudomonadota > Gammaproteobacteria > Alteromonadales > Pseudoalteromonadaceae > Pseudoalteromonas > Pseudoalteromonas sp. Angola-7. The sequence goes on along the minus strand of NZ_JAQREL010000003.1, from coordinate 118,728 downwards.
ACCTCGATTTTACTGAGTTTGACGCAAACCGCGGATCACTCATAAAAGAGTGTATGGCTAAAGGTGTTGAGCGCTTTGTTGTGCCAGGAATTAGCTTGGCGCAATCTAAGCAACTAATTGAATTTAAAGCTAAATACCCACAATTACATATTGCCGCAGGGCTTCACCCTTACTTTTTAGATGAGCATAAAGATGCTCACTTAGCACAGTTATTCGATTTTGCAAAAGCCAATAAAAAGCAGCTGGTGGCAATAGGGGAGTGCGGGCTTGATAGAAGTATTGATGACCTTGAAAAACAAACCAGCCTATTTGAGCAACATATTACCCTTGCTAACGAGCTCAAGCTGCCGCTTATTGTGCATCACAGGCAAAGCCATGATTTAATTGCGCATGCGTTTAAGCGCTGCAAGCCAAAATATGGCGGCGTGATACATGCATACTCAGGCTCCATGCAACAAGCACAGTATTATATTAAACAGGGCTTTAAATTAGGTGTAGGTGGCGTTATTACTTATGAACGAGCAGCTAAAACCCGTGATGTAATTGCTCAAATAGAACCGCAGCATTTAGTGCTTGAGACGGACGCACCCTCAATGCCATTAAGTGGCCATCAGGGAGAAATTAACACCCCTGCGCATATTCCTACTGTATTTGAAGTTTTATGCAGCTTAAAGCCAAATAGTAATAAAGCCGAACTTGCTCAGCAGCTTTACGATTCTTGCTCTGAGGTTTTTTGCATATAGCGATTTACCTGCCAACGTTTTAGGCCTCGCCCTAGCTGCCATGTAAAAATACAGGCTATTACTAGCATTAATAAAACTTGCCTGCCTAAATCATGAAAATGATTGTGGCTGTCAGATATTGCCGCGCGGGTTAAATAAGTAATAGATACAAAGCCTAAAGGCTTATCTATGTCGCTTACAACAGGCTCAACAAATGGGGTTTTTAGTTTACTAATCCCTGGGGTAGACTCTGGCAATTGGCCAAATATGTGGTGCGATTGCCAGTGATCGCTGCTGGCTATAAGTACGCCTTGCTGATCGTAAATTGTGGCTGAAAGTACAAACTCGTCTTTGCTTATATCATTACACAAAGCTCTAAGCTGTGGCTTATTTTTAGCAAGCAATGGCTCTTTAGCATTAAGTGCCATAAATGAGGTTAAGCTTTTGGCAGTATTATCGGCACTATTATAAAGTAGTTGGTGGCTTTCAAAGCTACTGTTAACACCTACAAAACTCAGTAATACAAAACAGCCCGCAGCCAATAATAAGCGAACGATTCGCTTTCTTTGTGATGCAGACAAAGGGCTTTTTATATGGTTATTTTTCATAGTCACCGTATATGCTACTGACAGCATTTTGATTTGATGTTACAACTACGCTAACTATAACCTTAAATCTACCCCGATGGCGAATTTAGCGTTATGAATACCCTAATTGATACGCCAAATTAGAAAAATAAATAACAAACACGGAGAACCCATGTCGCAAATGAACATGGCACAGCCAGCTGCTGAGCAAGCATTACATTCTTTAACGCTAAACACATGGTTTGATTACAAAGAAGGGAGTTTTACTCCTGCTCAAACAATACCAGATAAAACCGTTGGGTTATTTAGTATTGCGTTTGCGGGCGATTTTGAACTAAAGCATGTAACGAGTATTATCGACTTTCTAAAAACGCACGCGCTTAAAGTAACCGCTGTATGTCAATATCAGCCCGACTTAGGGTTAGCCCCAGCTCTGTGTTTTTATAGCCCAGAGGCAGAGCAAAAAATTAACCCGCTTGCGCTAAGAGAGTTTGCAAACACGCTTGATTTTCAGCTAGTGCAAGTTACAACGCCACCCAACCTATATGAGCCAGGGCTGCTGGTTATGGATATGGACTCTACCGCCATCACCATAGAGTGTATTGATGAAATTGCACGTTTAGCAGATGTATATGACGATGTGGCTTCGGTGACCGCGCTTGCAATGGCGGGCAAACTAGATTTTAGCGAAAGTTTAAATCAGCGTGTAGCAAAGTTAGCCGGCATAGAGCAAAGCTTAATTGAAGACTTAAAAAACACCTTACCATTAATGCCAGGTATTAAAGCGTTATGCCAAATTTTAAAGCAGCATAATTGGTATCTTGCTATAGCATCAGGCGGGTTTGTACCCTTTGCCGAGCGTGTGCAGCAGCTGATTAATTTAGATGAAGTACACGCTAATGTGCTTGAATTTGCAAACGATAAACTCACAGGAAAAGTCTCTGGTGCCATTGTTGATGCACAGCAAAAAGCGGTTGTTTTAGAAACACTGCAGCAAAAGCTGGGCTTAGCAAATACGCAAACGGTAGCCATTGGCGATGGTGCAAACGATTTGCTAATGATGGAAAAAGCAGGGTTAGGTGTTGCCGTACATGGTAAACCAAAAGTGGTGGAGCAAGCTCAAGCGGCTATATGTCAGGGCTCGTTACTGCAATTGTTGTATATGTTGGCTGTTCCCTTAAAGAAGTAACCTGAGAATATCCACCAAAATAAGTTATACCAATCGGGTTAAGTTATTTAGATATTTTAGCGACAGATAAATAGTGTGATAACAAGGCATAAATTTCGACATGTAGTTGTTCTACATGAGAAATTTATAACGCTATTAACGCTTTATTTAGCACGCTATAAACTTTTAAGTCGATTGGTATTAAGCCGCTTAGCGCAAGCGGTTTAACCATAACAGCTTTCTGCGGCCCATTTGAGCGACCTGCTTTTGATCTAACTCTAAATGGCTAAGCGCTTCGTCGGTTATATCTACAATATCACCCACCCCAGATACTGCCCACAGGGCTTCTTCTATGTCTTTTGCTTTGTGCATTGCATATTGGCTTACATATTTAAGTTCGTTTGATAGGTAGTCTGTATCTGGGCGACCCGTTCGCGATAAGTACAAGCGCATAACAAATACCAGATCAGATTTAACGCCTGCGCTAATTTGCTCACTAAAGCTTGAATAGTTTTCGCCTAGTACGCATTGGCTCGTCACAGCCTTTTCAATGTTATCTTGTTTAGGGTCAAAATTAATTGCGAGTGTAAACGGCAAAGGCGGGTCTTGTCGGCTACGATCTTTAATGCTTGGGGTGATCACATCAATAATTTGTTGCTGCGTTAAAATATGGCTTAGGTCAGTTTTATTATTTAATAAGCCAAAATTTTGTAAAATCACGTGAATTGGGCTGGCATATAAACCAAAACCTATGGCTCCTGGAATAAAGTGGCTTGCTTCTTTATGTAAATAAAGCGGGAATTGGCACACACTTTTGGTCACCATATTTCTCAGTGCGGTAGAAAGGCCTTCTATTTTAGGGGCTTCTTCAGACACTTTTAATTTATCTTTATTACTTTGAATTAATTGGGTAAAAAAGTTAACCCCCGCATGTGGTAAGTCTGCAACTCTGTTGGCTTTTAAATTAATGGTCGTTAACGACTTACTAATTGCCATCACTTCGTATTTAAGCTCACTTAAATTATGCTTTTTAGTTATTTTTTGTAAATCGGGGAAAGATAGTAAAACAATATCACCTTTTTTAAAGCTAACCGGCGAGGCTGACTCTAATTGCAAACCCATAACCGAAAAATCCCGAGTATGAGCCTGATACTGCTTATCCTCAAACAAAAGCTCGGCAGGTGTTTTATATAAGTATCGTTTGTGAGAGCGCAAGTTTACATACTCTAGTGGCACAATATCTAAATAAGGAGGCTTATTATGCTTAGCGTGGCCAAAATGTTTAAGCTGGTTAACTAACGCCTTATCGTAGGGCTGCTTCTTATAATGCGCTTGTTCTTCACTGTTGCCAATGGCGGTTAAAACCGCAATATATTTTACATCTTTTATAAGGCCTGCCACTCTTGGAGAAGGTGGCTTATTTAGCTTTTCTATGTTTTTACCCGCCGAATTAGGCAACGATAATGGAATAAACGAATCATCTGGGTGGCTTGGCATAACTTGTAATTTAAAGCATTGCCAGCTGTCTTTTTGGCTACCAAACCCTAAAAATAGGTTTCTTAATTTAGGGTTGTTATTAAGCTCTGTTCGCGTGGCTGAGTAGTAATAGATTTTTCCTGCAGAAACATGAGTAAACGTATATAAGTAATCTTCTTTTACTGCGTTTACTTGGGTAAGCATTTGGCTAATACGTTGATTATTTAAAATGCTATATAAGCAGGGTACTTTTCGTTCATCAGTAAAATAGCGCTGAATAAAAATATTATTTTCAGTGGTTAGGCTTAAACTAGGAACAATTTGTTCGCCTTTTTTACTTAAAAATACGTATAAAGAGGTAACGCGCGGAATATAATATTGCTCATAACCCTTTGAAACCAAAGCATCTAGGGTGTTATCTAAGTTCACTTTATAGCGGCGTTTATTACCGTTTATAAAGCTATCTAAAAAATTATCGAATGCTTCATTTTTTTCTATAAAAGTACGCTTTAAACGAATGTGGTTATATTCACGAGATATGTTTTCAACTGCAACTACTTCATATTGAATGCCATTTTTAAGGCCTAGCTCAAAATCTTGCTCAAGCCCTACTAGCCGCATGGCAATTAGCTGCCCTTTTTTTATAATTTGGCGGGTAGGAAGCTTAATTTTACAACCACTCAAAGAGATATCTGAGGTACTCGCGGCAATGTTTTTCTTATCGTTGTACTCAATTTTAACTTTAATCGAGTAGTTCATTCGCTCCTCAGAGCGGCTTTCATAAGAGGCAAATTTTATTACGCTGGTAGTCAGAGTGTCGTTTTCAACTTGTGTATCACTTTGCTCTTGTGCTTGTTTTTGTAGTACGCGATGGTTGTTTTCGGTATTCATTACCGCTTCGTATACCGCTAAAGTATAGCCGCCGTGTTGTTTTAAGGCTGCCTCAAATACTTCTATGGCGGTGTCATCCATAAAGTGTTGTTTACCATTGTGCTCATACGGGCGAACTTGGCCTGTTACTAAGCCTCGCAGGTCAACAAAACGGGCAACTGGCTGAGATAGGCGCGACATTTCCATTTTCATTAAAAACTGCTCAGGCTTTGTTAAAGCTGCCGTTTTAGATTTGAAAATTAGGTCGAACTTTGCGTTACCTAAATAGGTTTTTAGCTCATTTACGAGGTCTTCGTGTTTGAGCAGTATGTCTTCAGCCATCTATAAATCGTCACCGTCTAATTGAAAAGTAGGTATACTGTAAAGTCCATTTATTTGAAAAATTCAATAAACGTAACATCGTGCTATGTTATTAATATAGGTACGATTTTTCGTGTAAGTACAGTTTAACTCTTGTTATTATGTGTTAAATGCCAATTTGTTGGCAAGTTACTTTGAAGTATTTAAAAGCAATAAGTATGCCCTAACTTAAAGTAAAAGAGAAAATTACATGTGTTTGTTTCTAATATAGTTCCTTGATTGGCTTTAGCAATGTAGCGCTGCTATGTCGTTCTCCCCATGATAAAATAAACAACTAAATGTATGCATTTTAAATTAAAGAATAGTAGGTAAGGTTATAAATGGCTAAGGCGGCAAAAGTAGAATTTGTTTGTACAGAGTGTGGTATGAACTACCAACGTTGGCAAGGTCAGTGTCGCTGTGGTGCGTGGAACACGTTGGCAGAATTTAAACCCTCTGCAGGGCAAAGTAAAAAAGCCGCTGCGCGAGCAACCGTTGGTGGTTATGCAGGTGGTATTGGTGGTGGCTCTAAAAAAATTGATGATGTAGCCACCACCGAGGCCGAAAAGCAGCTAACAGAAATAGGCGAGCTTGACCGTGTACTAAGCGGCGGCGTAACCACGGGCTCGGTTAATATTATATCGGGCGACCCAGGGGCAGGTAAAACAACGCTGTTATCAGATTTAGTAGCCAGAATGTCGCAGCGTATGCCATCACTTTACTGTACTGCTGAGGAGTCGTTGTCGCAGTTTAAAAACCGTGTAAACCGCTTAAAGCTTAACTATAACGCCGATGAGCTTTATTTACTTTCTGAAACTAGCGTAGAAACCATTATTGAAGAGCTTGATAAAAATAAAATTAAGTTTGCTGTTATCGACTCTATTCAGGCGGTTGTAACCGACACTGCAAATGGCAGCCCCGGTTCGCCTTCGCAAGTAAAAAGTGCCGCGCAAGCGCTTACTCAGTATTGTAAGCAAAACGATGTCACTATGTTTATTATTGCCCATGTAAATAAAAACAACGAAATTGCAGGGCCGCAAACATTAGTGCATATAGTGGATGCCTTATTGCACATTGACACGAATGATGGACAGGTACGTACGCTTAGAGCTAACAAAAACCGTTTTGGTGATATTGATACCGTAGGCATTTTTAAAATGTGCGAACGCGGCATGCTAAGTGTTGATAACCCCAGCGAGATTTTTTTATCGGGATCAAGTACTGAATCACCAGGCTCTACTATTACGTGTATCCGAAAAGGTAACCGTAATTTGTTGCTCGAAATTCAATGTTTAACCACCGAAACTGAAGCCGAATTTCCGCAGCGTGTGTGCGTGGGTTTAAACATGAACCGAATAAAAATGCTCACTGGTATTTTACGCAAACACACCAAAACTAAAATATTTCACGATACGTTTTTTAATATTGTGGGCGGCTTACGAATCGATGAAACCGAAACCTGTATTGATTTAGCGTTAGTAACTGCGCTTTTAAGCAGCTTAAACGAGTTTGTTGTACCGCGTACAACCTGCATTATGGGAGAGCTTAGTTTAAACGGCGATGTGCGCCCAATCGACAGCGGTGTACCACGGGTTAAAGAAGCGGCTCAGCATGGGTTTACTGAAATATTTATCCCGTTTCGTAATTACCATAAATCGATGGAAGGACTAGGGGCTAAAATTACGCCAGTAAAAACCGTGCACGAGTTACTGAGTTTAATTAATTAACGCTTACAGCGGCTGCTGTGCAATGTTACTCTTGAGCAAACACAATTTATATACAGAACAGAATAAGGAAATAGCATGAAAAAACTCGTAATAGCCATAGCCATCGTTGCAGCCGGCGTAGGCGGTGTTAGCTACGCAAACTATGTAGCAACTCAAGAAGTACGTACCGAAGTAGACAAGCAGCTTGCTTTAGTGAGCGATCAAACCGGTGCAACATTTAAATACGCGGGTTTATCGGCAAGTGTTATTTCTAAAAGTGTTGAAATTACTAACATGGAAGTAATTAGCCCTGAAGGTGATAACGTAGCGCATATTCAAAGTATTGAAGTAACCGGTTACGAAACCGATAAAATATCGCCACATACATCGTTTACAGTAAAAAGCTTTCAGTTCGATAAAGACTTTGTAGCAAAACTACCTGCTGATACAAACGAAATGCTTGCCTCTGCAAGTTACGACTTAAGCTCATCGCTCGATTACGATGAACAATCTGGCGACAGTGACGTAGTTTTAAAACTAGATGCAAAAGATATTGCTAGTTTTAATATGGATGTAGGCCTTGCCAATTCTAAAGCATTAATGGACGCATCCCTTGCGATAAGCAAAGCACAGCAAGAAGCAGGTGACACGCCGCTTACGTACGAGCAAGAGTTACAACAGCAAACCTTAGTTATGCAAGCTATGAGTAAGCTTGAGCCACGAAATATTAATTTAGTACTTAATAACCAAGGCAAATTAAAAGAGCTATTTGTGAGCGAGCTTGAAAAACAAGGTATGACGCTTGAGCAAATGCAAATGACGCTACAGCAACAGTTACAGCAAGCTCCCGTAACTGAAGAAATTGCACAGGCGCTGACTGATTTTGCCAAAGGTTTAAACTCATTAAGCATATCGGCAAAATTGCCTGAAGGTAAAACCATGATGGAAGTAAACCAGCAAATAATGATGTTAGCTGGCCAGCCTGAAGAGCTAGTTAAATTTGTTAATTTAGAAGTTAAAGGCGAGTAATAGCGAACAGCTCTCACCAGCCAGTTTAATACAAAAAAGCCGTACTTGATTAATCAAGTACGGCTTTTATTATTTTAGCTGATAGCTTAGTGAAGAATACGCGCTCTAATTGTACCTTCTACTGCACTTAGCTCTTTAAGTGCAACTTCTGACTGATCGGTATCTACGTCAATAACTACATAACCAATTGATTCATCAGTTTGTAAGTACTGAGCGGCAATGTTAATACCGTGCTGGGCAAATGCTTGGTTAATTTGCGTAAGTACGCCAGGGCGGTTGTGGTGTACGTGCAATAAGCGGCTACGGTTAGCAAGCTCTGGTAGCGAAACCTCAGGGAAGTTAACCGCTGTAATAGTTGAACCATTATCTGAGTATTTAGCTAATTTACCGGCTACTTCAATACCAATGTTTTCTTGCGCTTCTTGGGTTGAACCACCAATGTGCGGCGTTAAAATAACGTTGTCGAATTCACGCTGTGGCGATACAAATTCTTCTTCGTTAGACTTTGGCTCAACAGGAAATACATCAATAGCAGCGCCGCTGAGTTTTTTCTCGCTAAGTGCTTCGGCTAGTGCATCAATATCTACCACAGTCCCGCGTGAAGCATTGATCAAAATAGAGCCTTGCTTCATTAATGAAGCTTTAGCACCACCAATGTGGTCATAGCCAATAATACCAAGCGTTTTACCAAGAGCTTCAAACGATCCATCTAAATTTTCGCCCAAATAACTAACACCATAGAGAAATCAATCTACACCAACGTGTAAAAAGGTATTAAAAGCACTGCAACTGGTAAGCAACCTAAAGAGTTATTACATTTTGCTGGTATGGTGCGTCAGATAATGCCGAAAGGCCTGCCTTTTGAGTTAAATCGTATCTTGAACTAATTGAATTAATAGGGCGCTGTATTAAAGAGGGTAAACGGTGTTATATAGAAGGTAATCATTTACCATTATCAGAGCGTAAAAATATAGCTCCGAAAACTAGTTAAAACTGACTACGTAATTTACCCACGTGTTTAATGGACTGTTGGTAGGGTGTCGTTGCAACATTAGCAATAGCGAAAACTACTGGCCTAGTTTTTATACCCAAAAAAAAACATCAAATATTGTCCCAAGGCAAGGGTCAGCATGTCAGTAATTTAGGAGTTGTAGAATAAAAGCTTCCCGAGAGAATCATAGATGTAACTTTGAATGAGTTGTAGGCGGTAAATTGATTTTATGTGAACTTATTTACCGCTACTTTTAGGTGATATTTAAAGTAAGTGTCAGTCTAGTTGTACTAGAAGCTTTTAAAGTTATAAGAAGATAATATTTAATGCTTCCAGATATATAAGCAAAAGAATAAGGATGAGTGATGGCCAAATTATTAATTCTTTGAACTTAGTCGAAATAAAAGGTTTTATTACTGGTGGGTATTTATTATAAAATTCGTCATATAATAGCTTTGTTATTTTGGACTGGACAGACTTTGATAACTCTAGTTTTTTTAGTAAAAAGTTTTGTTTGTCAGTAGCGTTATCAAACTCTTTCCAAGGAGGAGAAGTTGTTAGAACTTTTTTAATATCAATTATTTGGCTTGTTTTTAATTCAGTTATAGCATATCTTGCTAGCTGAGAATTAAGGTTTTTAATTCTAGTAAATTTCATCATTTGAATATTTAAAATAACAGCGTTCTCTTGCTTTTCATGCACTTCTTTACAATGTGCTTGCCAATCCTTCAGTGACTCAGTCAAGCAGTCTTCAATCTTTTTTAATATGTCTTCAATAGCACTTTTAGCTTCATTTCTTGATGTAATATGCCGACTGCTGTCTAAAATGATGTACCAGCCAATAATGATTGGTAATATTTTAGATAGTAAGTCAAACATTGGTGTCTCGTTTAGAGTTATATTCTCTTTCAGCTTCATGCATATAAAATTTTATTTCTTCTTTCCAGTCATTATGTTCACTAATTAAATTTAAATGCTGAAACACAAATAGCGGCTCAAATTTTTCACACCTAATTAGGTTAGCGAAAGCTTCGACTATAAAAGAAGAGCCATACTCATCATTAATTCCATCCAAATAAACATCGATTCGAGCACCATTTCTTAAGTGGGGAACTAAATAATCTTTTCTAAAATCTTCCCCATTACCAGGACCATCTTCATGGTACCTGCCGAGTGGTTCGAGTGTATAATCGCTTACTTTCACTGATATAGTCATGTAAAGTCCTTATTTAGTTCAAATATAGTCGCCATTGAACTAGAGTCCCCTTTATTGGGTTTTTAAATTCTTGGAGTTTGGAGTCAACCAATTCCGCGTTAGACATCCTGTAATAAATACCTGTATTTCCACTTAAGACTAGCAATTTATCATTACAGTTTTTCATGAACTTAATTGGTTTTATGATGTCTGTTGAACCCTTCCCCCTATCTGTTTGTCTAGTAGAAGTAATAGAAGCTTTCATTGCTTGTCTAATAAGGTAAGAGTCATCAGGCTTTCCTATCTGGTATAAAGGTTTAATGGTTGAAGGTATACCTAAACCTCTATCGCAAATACCAATATCAACATACTCACCAAACTCATCATTATCTTTATAAAAGTATGACCACCATTGAACATCTAATAAACGCGTTGGTTTACCATAAGCGTGATGGTAAACATTTAAGCAAGTTTCTTTAATTGCAGTGGCTAGTTTGTCTGGTAGTTTGCTCAGACCCAATTCTCGCTTCATTGCATCTTTAAGGAGTGTCGTGTTACTTAAATTTCCACAAACAAAACTCGACTGGCTCCATAAGTCTACTAACTTACCTTTTTTAGCAATACATAATGCTTCAGTAAACCCCAGATGCTCCATTTCTCTTCTAAGTAGCTTATATTTCGGTAGCTTAATTGTACATATCTTTTTTGAGCTATAGTGTTGTCTACCAGTAACAATTGCAAAAAGGTATAATGCAGTTAATGCGCATATCTTTTCACAATTTGTAAAGTCTAGTAAGAAACGCTTTTTATCACCTAAATGCTCTATTTTTAATAATAGCTTTATAGTTTCATCTCTGAGATTCGGGTTTGTAAAGCTTAATTCCCCTCCACAATCTATATATTCTCTTTCCATAAAGCTAAACCCAAAAATACATGTCAAAGTTTAATTTATATTAAATATACTTGTAAATCAAAAGCATTAGGCATATTTGCTGAAAATAAAAAACGCCTGAAAGTAAGTGAAGCAAGACTTTTAGTTAATAGGTTTAGCCTAGTGCAATATACGGGCTCGGATAGTGCCTTCAACTGCGCTTAGCTCTTTAAGTGCAACTTCTGACTGATCGGTATCTACGTCAATAACTACATAACCAATTGATTCATCAGTTTGTAAGTACTGAGCGGCAATGTTAATACCGTGCTGGGCAAACGCTTGGTTAATTTGCGTAAGTACGCCAGGGCGGTTGTGGTGTACGTGCAATAAGCGGCTACGGTTAGCAAGCTCTGGTAGCGAAACCTCAGGGAAGTTAACCGCTGTAATAGTTGAACCATTATCTGAGTATTTAGCTAATTTACCGGCTACTTCAATACCAATGTTTTCTTGCGCTTCTTGGGTTGAGCCACCAATGTGCGGCGTTAAAATAACGTTGTCGAATTCACGCAGTGGCGATACAAATTCTTCTTCGTTAGATTTTGGCTCAACAGGGAATACATCAATAGCTGCGCCGCTTAGCTTTTTCTCGCTAAGTGCTTCGGCAAGTGCATCAATATCCACTACAGTACCGCGTGAAGCGTTAATTAGTATTGATCCTTGCTTCATTACGGCAAGTTCTGCTGTGCCAATTAGGTTTTTAGTTTGCGGTGTTTCTGGTACGTGTAAACTAATAATATCAGCGCGCTGTAAAAGCTGTGTTAGGTTATGAATTTGTGTTGCATTACCTAAAGAGAGCTTATCTTCAATGTCGTAATACTCTACGTTCATACCTATGTTTTCGGCCATAATACCAAGCTGTGTACCTATGTGGCCGTAACCAATAATCCCGAGCGTTTTACCGCGCGCTTCAAACGAGCCGGTTGCTGTTTTTAACCAGCCGCCACGGTGAGCTGCTGCATTACGCTCTGGAATACCACGTAATAGTAATAGTATTTCGCCAAGTACAAGTTCAGCCACTGAACGAGTGTTTGAAAACGGTGCATTAAATACCGCAATACCGCGCTCGCGAGCTGAGTTTAAGTCAACTTGGTTAGTACCAATACAAAAACAACCAATGGCTACTAGCTTTTCAGCTGAGTCTAAAACTGCTTGGTTAATATGAGTACGAGAACGAAGCCCTACAAAGTGCACATCTTTAATACGCTCTTTAAGTTCGTCCTCAGGTAGCGATGTTTTTACGTAGTCGATGTTGCTGTAACCATTACGTTTAAGCGTTTCTACTGCGCTTTGGTGAACACCTTCAAGCAAGAGAATTTTAATTTTGTCTTTTGCTAACGATACCTTACTCATAACCTCATCCTATTTAATTTGTGGCCCATTTTTAGTGCCGATAATCACTTTATCAGCGCCGCGCATCGCAAATAGGCCGTTGGTAACTACGCCAACAATTGAATTAATTTGTGTTTCAAGTTGTTTGGCATTACTAATACTTAAATTGTGTACATCTAAAATAACGTTACCGTTATCGGTTACTACGCCTTGGCGGTACACAGGGTCGCCACCAAGTTTTAATAATTCACGCGCTACGTAGCTGCGTGCCATGGGTATAACTTCTACCGGAAGCGGAAAATCACCCAATGTATCTACTAATTTTGTGTCATCAACAATACAAACAAATTGTTTTGCAACGGCTGCAACTATTTTTTCGCGGGTAAGTGCTGCGCCGCCGCCTTTGATCATTTCGTTTTGGGCATTAATTTCATCTGCGCCGTCTACGTATACATCAAGAGCATCTACATCGTTTAGCTCAAACACTTCAATACCTAACGCGTGTAAACGCGCTGTTGAAGCCTCAGAGCTAGATACCGCACCCGTTATGGTGCCTTTTACTGTGCCTAGGGCATCAATAAAATGATTTACGGTAGAGCCTGTCCCCACACCAACAATGGTGTTTTCTTTTACAAACTCGAGTGCAGCCCACGCAGCTGCTTTTTTTAATTCGTCTTGCGTCATTGTTATGCTCATATTTCAAATGTGTAGTGGGTGTTTATTACCAGTGATAAATTTTATCGGGAGTAATAATGGTTTTAAGTGGAACATCCCACGATTCAATCGGCAGTGCATCTACTTTTTGGCAGCTGTGTGCTAAGCCTATAAGTTGCGGTTTTTGCCAATTGTAAGCGTGTAATTGCGCCAGTGTTTTATCGTAAAATCCACCCCCCATTCCTAATCTGTTACCTTGATTATCAAATGCTACAAGTGGCATCAGTAAGTAATCTAAATCAGTTAATGGGCATATTTGAGAGCAGTTCAGCTTAGGCTCCAAGATACCATAGCGATTTGCCCTCATGGGTGAGTTTTTTTCATAGCGTTGAAACAGCAAAGTAGCCCCATTAAATGGGTGTATAACGGGTAAGTAAAGGGTGTGGCCTTGTTGCCATAACTCATTAATTAACAATGAGGTATCTAATTCTCCATCGTTACTAAAGTAAATGGCTATTTGTTTTTTTGAAGCTGTTTTATCGCTATTTAGCTGTTGAGTAAAATTCAACTTTAGCTGTGCCGCGGCTTTTTCTTGCTGTTTTTTTGATAGATTATTGCGTAATTGGCGAATAGATTGGCGTATGTGTGTACGTTTATTGCTCATTGTAATTACGCACCTTTGATTAATTAGACACTAAATCAGGAAAAGCTAAGTAAACAGCAAGCACAATAAGTAGTAAAACGGCAGTGGCAATCAGTGAATATAACAAAGTATTGCTACGCGTTTTAACGGGTTCATCGAGCTGCTCGTCAAGCATAAGATCATCTTCTTGCCAGTCATCGCTTTCGTCTGTAGGGCTTTTTAGCTCATTGGTTGGAAGCCTTTGTTCTAGCTCTTCTAGTTTTTCTTCTAGGCGGATCAGGCTGCTCGTTATGTAATCAAGGGCATCAAAAATCCGTTCATCACGCTGACTAGCTGCGCTAGGGCTTTGAGTGGGTAGCTCACCTGTGGCTTGTAACTTACTTTTAATGCCTAGGCTTGCCAGTAATTTGGCCTGCTTTAAGGCTTTGTCTTTATTGCTAGGTGCAAAGAGTGCTTTGCCATTAAAAAACTGAGTTACTTTATCTTCAGACGTTTTTAGCTTACTTGCTAAATTAACGCAGGCCGTTTTAGCCTCAGTGCCCTCGGCGAGTCCTACAAACATAACGCGAAAATTATTGGCCATTTACTTATCCCTTAAGCTTTTATTATGCAAAGAGTATATACCTAAAACCGTACGAAATTCGAGGGCTAGCTAATACCAATTTAATTCAAAACACGATTAGTTTAGCGTATTAAAGAGCGCACTGATTGCGTTAAAATTATTTATATAAAATAACTGTACGCCGTAAATTCCTTTGTTATTGCACTATTTATTGGGTGCTACGATAAACAACTAAATTAATGCAATTGATATAAATAGTATAATTAGCCTTTGCTTTAGATATAAAAACGGCCCTTAAAAGGGCCGTTTATTATTTAATGCATTTTGGCTTAAAGGCCAGCAGCTGCGCGAAGTGCGTCTGCTTTATCTGTACGTTCCCATGGGAATTCGTCACGACCAAAGTGACCGTATGCCGCTGTTGGTTGGTAAATTGGGCGCTCTAAATCAAGCATTTGAATTAAGCCGTAAGGGCGTAGGTCAAAGTGCTCACGAATAAGCTCAATTAAACGACCTTCTTCAAGCTTGCTTGTACCAAAGGTTTCAACGCTGATAGAGGTAGGCTCTGCTACACCAATTGCGTAAGATACTTGTAGCTCACACTTATCAGCAAGGCCTGCAGCCACTACGTTTTTAGCTACGTAACGTGCAGCGTATGCAGCTGAGCGGTCAACTTTTGATGGATCTTTACCTGAGAAAGCACCACCACCGTGACGTGCCATACCACCGTATGTATCTACGATAATTTTACGACCTGTTAAACCACAATCGCCCATTGGTCCGCCAATTACAAAACGACCCGTTGGGTTAATGAAAAATTTAGTCGCGCTAGTAATAAGCTCGGCAGGAAGTACCGGCTTAATGATGGTTTCCATCACGGCTTCTACTAAGTCATTTTGCGAAATTTCTTCAGCGTGCTGAGTAGAAAGTACAACTGCATCAATACCTACAGGCTTGCCGTTTTCGTATGCAAAAGTTACTTGAGATTTTGCATCTGGGCGTAACCAGTTAAGCTCGCCGCTTTTACGTACTTGCGCTTGGCGCTGTACTAAACGGTGCGAGTAAGTAATTGGCGCAGGCATTAGTACTTCTGTTTCGTTACATGCATAACCAAACATTAAGCCTTGGTCGCCAGCACCTTGTTCTTCTGGGCTAGTACGGTCAACACCTTGGTTAATATCAGGAGACTGCTTACCAATTGTGTTTAAAATTGCACACGAGTCTGCATCGAAACCCATGTCTGAATGCGTGTAGCCAATTTCACGTACTGTTTTACGTGTAATTTCTTCAATATCAACCCATGCGCTAGTGGTAATTTCACCACCAACCATAACCATACCGGTTTTTACGTAAGTTTCGCACGCAACACGGGCATGAGAGTCTTGCTCTAGGATAGCATCAAGTACCGCATCAGAGATTTGATCGGCGATTTTATCCGGATGACCTTCAGAAACAGATTCAGAAGTAAATAAATGTTTTGCCATTGTATTTCTGCTCACAAATATTGCGCTTCACAAACGTCGGTATTAGCGCTAAAAAATTAAGGGGCGTATTTTATCTAAAACAAAACACCTTGCATAGTGTTTTTACGCCTAGACGTCTAAATAAAATGAGTAATAACTTTTTGGTCTTAAAAAATATTCATAATAGCCCATTTTTATGGGGTTTTTAATTGCACAGTGCACCCACATTAAGTAAGAATGGTTGCTATAACAGCTCTTAAGTTACTTAAGGGTATTAACGAACACATAAGTACCCGCGCAAATACACATAAAGGTAGGAGAATTCATGCCATCTCGCAAAGAACTTGCAAATGCTATTCGCGTCTTGTCAATGGACGCAGTACAAAAGGCCAAATCTGGCCACCCTGGAGCCCCTATGGGCATGGCCGATATCGCAGAAGTATTATGGCGCGATTATCTAAAGCATAATCCAACTAATCCAGAGTGGGCTGACCGTGACAGATTTATTCTTTCAAATGGCCACGGTTCAATGCTTATCTATTCTCTATTGCACCTAACTGGTTACGACTTACCACTTGATGAAATTAAAAACTTCCGTCAAATGCATTCTAAAACGCCAGGCCACCCTGAGTACGGTTATGCACCGGGAATTGAAACTACTACGGGTCCACTAGGTCAGGGGATCACAAACGCGGTAGGTATGGCGATTGCTGAAAAAGCGCTTGCTGCACAATTTAACCGTGAAGGCCACGACATTGTTGATCACTACACATATGCATTTATGGGTGACGGTTGTTTAATGGAAGGTATTTCTCATGAAGCATGTTCACTTGCTGGCACATTAGGCCTTGGCAAGTTAGTGGCTTTTTGGGATGACAACGGTATTTCAATCGATGGTGAAGTTGAAGGTTGGTTTAGCGACGATACACCAGCACGCTTTAAAGCGTACGGCTGGCATGTAATAAGTGACGTTGATGGCCACGACAGCGATGCTGTTAGTGCTGCAATAGCAGAGGCTCAAAGTGTTACCGACAAACCATCACTAATTTGTTGTAAAACAGTGATTGGTTACGGTTCACCTAATAAATCTGGTAGCCACGATTGTCACGGCGCGCCATTAGGTGATGACGAAATTACAGCGTCTCGCGAATTTTTAGGCTGGTCTGGCGGTGCATTTGAAATCCCTGATGATATTTACGCACAGTGGGATAGCAAAGAAAAAGGTCAACAGCTTGAATCTAGCTGGGACGAAAAATTTGCAGCATACGCAAAGGCATTCCCAGAGCTTGCAGCTGAATATAAGCGCCGTATTAATAACGAACTTCCAGGCGATTGGGCTGAAAAATCTCAAGCGTACATAGAGCAACTACAAGCAAACCCTGCAAACCCTGCATCTCGTAAAGCGTCGCAAAATGCATTAAATGCATTTGGCCCGTTATTACCAGAATTCATGGGTGGCTCAGCCGATTTAGCTGGATCAAACTTAACAATTTGGGATGGCTCTAAAGGGCTAACTGCAGACGATGCAAGCGGTAACTACGTTTACTACGGTGTACGTGAGTTTGGTATGTCGGCAATTATGAATGGTATTGCCCTTCATAAAGGCTTTATTCCTTACGGTGCAACGTTCTTAATGTTTGTTGAATACGCAAAAAATGCGGTACGTATGGCTGCACTAATGAAGCAACCAAGCATTTTTGTATACACGCATGATTCAATCGGCCTAGGTGAAGACGGTCCAACTCACCAACCGGTAGAGCAAATTGCGAGCATGCGTTTAACGCCAAACTTATACAACTGGCGCCCGTGTGACCAAGTTGAGTCGGCAATAGCATGGCAACAAGCTATTGAGCGTAAAGACGGTCCTACATCACTTATCTTTACTCGCCAAGGCCTTGAGCAACAAGCGCGTGACGCTCAGCAATTAGCTGATGTTAAAAAGGGTGGTTACATCCTTAGCTGTGACGGCGAGCCAGAGCTAATTATTATTGCAACAGGTTCTGAGGTGCAACTAGCACAAGACTCTGCAACAGAGCTACGCAACCAAGGTAAAAAGGTACGTGTTGTATCTATGCCATGTACTGATGTATTTGAAGAGCAAAGCGCACAGTACAAAGAAAGCGTACTACCGGCAGCCGTTACACGCCGCGTAGCAGTAGAAGCTGGTATTGCTGATTACTGGTACAAGTACGTGGGCCTAAATGGCGCAGTAGTAGGTATGACTACCTTTGGTGAGTCGGCACCTGCTGGTGAGCTGTTTGAGCACTTTGGCTTTACAGTAGAGAACATTGTAAATAAAGCAAACGAACTGTTTTAATAGTTAGCTTTAATATTTAAAAGCCCGCCCTGTGTAAAACAGGGCGGGCTTTTTTGTTTGCTAACTGAGTTATAAAGTGGCGTAGTAGCCTTAAGATACTTGAATCACACTGCTTGAAATACGTAGTACTTTTTTGGCTTAAAGCCTTTTGAGTTTTAATTTCAGATGAGTAATTTTCACAGCGCTTTTCTTGCAAGGCTATGACCTATCAGGCAAGGTGGTGGCCGATTAAATAAAATAATACAACAGGAGTGAGGATGTCTCAGTTTGAAAATGTAAGCGTAATTAAAAAAGCGAACGTGTATTTTGACGGTAAAGTATCAAGCCGTACCGTGGTATTTAACGATGGCACAACCAAAACGCTAGGTTTTATGCAACCAGGTGAATTTGTATTTGATACCAGTAAAAAAGAACTCATGGAGCTATTAGGCGGCCAGTGGGACATTTTATTACCTGGCGAAACGCAGTGGAAAACATTTATGGCGGGCGAATCATTTAATGTTGATGCCAATGTTAGCTTTAAAGTAAAAGTGAGTGATTTTGCTGACTATTGCTGTTCGTACACAGACTAAACGCTAAAGGCTAGACGTCTGAAAGCCCATATTTTATGGGCTTTGCATAAACTTTGCACAACTTATAATTTAAATCAGTTTAAGTAACAATTTAATTTCAAAAATCAGTGCTTTTTCCTTGTGTTAATCTAAATAGCCCCCAATACTATTTATGAGGTAACAAATAAAAGGATACCCTATGAAAATTAATCTTTCTGGTCACCATGTAGACGTTACTAACTCTATTAGAGAGCATATCAACGAAAAGTTTTCAAAAATCGAGAGCCACTTTCCATCACTTATCGCACTCGACATTATATTGTCTAAAGAGCATCACAAAATCCAAGCAGAAATTAGCACAAATTACGAAGGTGCGCGTATATCGGTAAAAGGGGAAAACGAAGTTATGTACCCGGCGATTGCAAGCGCAGCTAAAAAACTCGATGCAGCACTAAAACATCGAAAAGGGCAAATAAAAGCAAATTTACACGAAAAGCCTGTAAGCACAACGCCAGAAATAGCGCACGAAATCATCCAAGAGATGGAACTAAAATAAGATTTAGTCCCAAAGTACTATAAAAAAGAGCCTTACGGCTCTTTTTTATTGCCTTTAATTTAGGTAAGTTATGCAGCCTTCGGTGTTATTAATTATGAAAATTAATAACCAGAGCGAATAACACACATAATTTGAGAAATTAATGCAGCAAACACACACCTCTTGGAAATCTCGATTGGGCGCACTAGGCCCTGGTATCTTAATGGCAACCGCAGCAATTGGCGGCTCTCACTTAGTTGCATCTACTCAAGCTGGCGCGCTATTTGGCTGGCAACTGTTTTGGCTAATTCTCGTTGTTAATGTATTAAAGTACCCATTTTTTCGCTTTGGTATGGAATACACCCTAGCAACCAAAAACAGTTTAGTAGAAGGCTATAAAAATAAAGGCCCTGTCTATTTTTATAGTTTTATTGGCTTAAATATCCTGGCCGCCATAGTTAATACCGCAGGGGTGTTATTACTGACTGCAAGCTTGCTGCATTATGCGCTGCCAATAGTGATAGAAGTCACGCTACTGTGTTGGATATTATTGGCCGTGTGTTTAGCTATTTTATTACTTGGGCACTTTAAAGCGCTCGACAGCGTTGCTAAAGGCATAATGGGGCTATTGACGCTTGCTACTGTTATTGCACTGGTTATCGCATTTAGTAACGGCCCAATGGCACCAGCTGACTATATTGGCCCATCACCTTACGAGTTGGCTATGCTGAGCTTTATGGTCGCGTTAATGGGCTGGATGCCGGCACCCATAGAAATATCAGCGCTTAGTTCGCTTTGGCTTAAAGAAAAACAAACTCAGCAAACGGTTACTAAAAGCCAAGGCTTATTCGATTTTAACGTAGGCTATTGGCTAACAGCCTGTTTAGCATTGGTATTTTTTAGCTTAGGTGTGCTGGTGCAATATGGGCAAAGCAGCAGTATTGAGCTTGGCGGTGTTGCCTTTGCTAAACAGCTTATTGATATGTACGCACTGACTATTGGCGAGTGGGCAAGGCCACTTGTATCAGCCATTGCTTTTTTATGTATGTTTGGCACTACACTCACCGTGCTTGATGGCTACGCACGTACACTTAACGAGTCACATAAACTACTTGGCTTTAAGCAATCTAAACACAGTTTAAATATTTGGTTAGTACTGCAGGCCTTTGCCGGTATGGCCGTTATTTTATTTTTTAAATCGGCCCTTGGCCCAATGCTTACCTTTGCTATGACACTTGCTTTTGTCACTACCCCCGTTTTTGCATGGCTTAACTTTAGCCTAGTGCGCTCAGAGCCCGCCATTAAACACAGCGTACTATTGCGCAGCTTAACGTGGTTAGGCTTAGTGTACTTAGTTGGTTTTGCTGTTGCGTTTGTGGTGTGGAAGCTAGCAGCCTAAATATAGCTATTTGCTTTAGGGCTTTAATTAAAGCCCTAAAGCATTAAATTCAAGGATTAAATGGGGTGTAAATGGATATTAGAACAGACGCGCTTTCAAACCCACACATTATAAAGTTACTACAAGCGCATCATAACGATATGCTAAAACACTCACCTGTTGAAAGCGTACATGCGCTGGATGTAACTAAACTCACAAAGCCTGATATAACTTTTTATAGCTTATGGATTGATAATAATTTAGCGGGTGTTGGTGCTTTAAAAGCACTAAATACAACGCATGGCGAAATTAAATCAATGCGCACCTCAAGCAACTATTTACGCCAAGGCATAGCCGCTAAGTTACTCACGCATATTATTGAGCAAGCAACACTGCTAGGGTATAAAAAGTTAAGTTTAGAAACAGGCACTGCAAAGGCGTTTTTACCCGCGCAAAAGCTTTACACTCAGTTTGGTTTTAAAAAATGCGAACCATTTGGGAATTATGAGCAAGATCCGTATAGCTTGTTTATGAGTAAAGTGCTTTAAAGTGAGTAGGGGATATTATGGTTTATAACGTTGAACTGAAAGCTCCAGCACAGGATGAATTTGCTAATTTACGTACACAAGTAAAGTGGCAAAACCCTGACGATAAAACATTAAAAGCAAGCATCGAAAACTCATTGTTTTGGGTCACTGTATACGACACGGGTAAGTTGATAGGCACTGGCAGAGTGGTTGGTGATGGCGCAATGTATTTTTATATTCAAGATATAATTGTTGCGCCAAGCTATCAAAAACAAGGCATTGGTCATTTAGTAATGACCCACATTGAAAACTACCTAAGCAGCACCAGCCCTAATGGCGCTACAATCGCTTTATTAAGTGCTCACGGTAAAGAAAGATTTTATACACAATATGGTTATGTAAAACGCGATGGCGATAGTTTAGGGCTCGGAATGTGTAAGTTTATTAGCAAGTAATAATAAATATTGCTACATGAAATCAAGATTAATAAAATCGCTTTTAGGGGGGGGGAATGAGAAAACGTGATTTATTTTCAGAATTAACGACAGCACTTGATGATGCCAAAGCGCATTCACAAGGAAAACTTACGTTACGTACTCATACATTATTATTTTGTGATCTCATCCCATAATATAGTAAACATCCGACACATTTCAGTAGTAACGCTCGAAAGCTGAGTAAGAGGGCGGAGAGTACCAATTGATGAACGGTAAAATTACTGTGGTTTTTTGTTATGTCACTCCATAACATTGAACTATATAGCTAACACTTACTTTATGTTTAACTAATTCTGCTCCTATATTCTAATTTACCCCCATCAACTAAAAGGAAATAAGCTTATGAGTGAGATGAAGGTTCGAAATTACTATGAAAGTATAAAAAGCTCTATAAAAAATGTACAAAATTATACTGAATGCGAAGACAAAGATAATCTAGTTGAAAGTGTGAATGTTTTGAGTCGAGACTTTGGATTGCCTTTTTTAAAAACAGTCTCTTTCTCTGAATACAGATATAAGTACATAGATCATAGAAATGGACTATTAAAAAATGAAGAGGTGCTCAGCTTCATTAATTGTTTTGAAGCAGGTATTTTTGACGTGCTTAAAGAGCAAAGTGTTTTTTATGGTTTTCAATTAAATCTTCTAAAAAGCCTTATAAAGGCTTATAAAAGTGGTTTTTTTGAAGCCTGTTTACCAGGAGTAGTTACATTAATAGAGTCTGCATTATCACTATTCGAATATGAAGATGATACCCCTAATGCTAAAGAGAGAGTGCGCTATAACCAAAGAGTAATTAAAGATAAACTCAAGACCCTAGAATTTGGCTTGGAATTAAGTGCTTCTTTGAAATCTGTAAGTGGACTTCTAGATTACTACTTTAAACCTTTGGATTTTCAGGAGTCTGAAGAACCCAAAGATGTAAACCGCCATTGGTTACAACATGGTAGGCATATTGCTTTAATTGTTGATAAACCAATGACTCTTAAAATATTTGGATTTTTAGCAACTGTAATTCAGACAATAGAATTGTTTCATTATGAATACCCTCCTTTAAATGAGCTGCATGATTAGTTGAATTAAAGACTTTTTTATGGGGCTACGTAAACTAACTCAGCTCTTTTATCGCGTTACTTATTCCATCTAAACTCAGCGGGTACATTCTGTTATCCATCAGCTGCTTAATAAAATCAATTGATTGATAGTACGGCCAGTGTTCAACAGGTTGTGGGTTGAGCCAGGCGACTTTATCAAAGTGATTGGTAATTCGTTGTAACCATGCACTGCCGGGCTCTTCATTGTAGTGCTCTACTGAGCCGCCGGGGTACGCTATTTCGTATGGGCCCATAGTGGCATCACCTACAAATATGACCTTGTAGTCGCTGGTAAATTTATTAATCAGCGTCATGGTGTCGATGATGTTTGAATGGCGCCGCGCATTGTCTTGCCAAACGTGCTCGTATAAACAGTTATGAAAGTAGTAAAACTCTAAATGTTTAAACTCACTGTGGGCTGCGCTAAATAGCTCTTCGCAAGTATGAATGTAGTCATCCATTGAGCCGCCAATATCAAACAGCATTAATACTTTTACGGCATTGTGGCGCTCGGGTGCCATTTTTACATCCAGCATGCCGCCTTGTTTGGCGGTAGCGCGAATGGTCTCGTTTAAATCAAGGGTGTCACTTGCGCCTGTGCGGGCAAATTTACGTAATTTTTTAAGGGCGAGTTTAATAGTACGAGAGCCAATTTCGCGATCAGAGTCTAAATTGCGGTATTCGCGCTTATCCCACACTTTTACGGCTTGGCGATTACGGTTACCGTCTTGCCCTATACGCACGCCTTCTGGGTTATAGCCGTATGCACCAAAAGGTGATGTACCGCCGGTGCCCACCCATTTATTGCCGCCTGCGTGGCGTTTTTGTTGCTCTTGTAAACGCTCCTTTAGGGTTTTCATTAGCTCGTCGAGCCCACCCATGGCTTTTAGCTGGGCTTTTTCTTCATCGCTTAGGTGTTTTTCAAACTCTTTACGCAACCAATCTTTAGGTAAGTTGTGCTGTTGTTTTAAACTTTCGAGCAAATCAAGGTCGGCAATACCGCTAAAATAGTCGCTGAAGGCTTTGTCGAACCGGTCAAAATGGGTTTCGTCTTTCACCATTATGGTGCGGGCTAAATGGTAAAAGCCATCTACATCGGCAAATATAACGCCTTTTTTTAAGGCGTTTATTAAATCGAGTAGCTCGCGCAGGCTTACCGGTAAGCGGTATTTGCGCAGCGTGAAAAAAAACTGTACTAGCATGTTAGCGACGACTCATAAACGCAAGTTTTTCGATGAGGCTTATGTCTTGCTCATTTTTAAGCAGTGCGCCAAACATCGGCATTAAGCCGCCTTTTTGCGCTTTATCGTGCAGTGTTTTAGCGTCTATATCTTCTGCCATTAAAAGCTTTAACCAATCCAGCAGTTCGCTGGTGGAAGGTTTCTTTTTAAGACCGTTGGCTTCACGTAAGTTAAAAAATACTTCGAGTGCTTGGCGTACTAAATCTTGTTTAACGTTAGGGTAGTGCACATCAACGATTTGCTGCATTTCTTCGCTGCTTGGAAAATCAATATAGTGAAAAAAGCAGCGGCGTAAAAAGGCATCTGGTAGTTCTTTTTCATTGTTTGACGTGATGATCACAATAGGGCGTTCTTTCGCTACAATGCGCTCGTTAGTTTCGTAAACGTGAAACTCCATTTTATCAAGCTCTAGCAGTAAGTCGTTTGGGAACTCGATGTCGGCTTTGTCTATTTCGTCGATTAAAAGCACTGGCCGTTTGCCGTTAAGTTCAGCGTAGTTAAACGCTTGCCACAGTTTGCCTTTAACAATGTAGTTGCCAATGTTATGTACGCGCTCATCGCCTAATTGGCTGTCGCGTAGGCGAGATACCGCGTCGTATTCGTACAAGCCCTGTTGTGCTTTAGTGGTTGATTTAATGTGCCACTGAATAAGCTCTGTATCTAAGCTTTTAGCAAGCTCTTCAGCCAGCATGGTTTTACCTGTACCTGGCTCACCTTTAATTAATAAGGGCTTTTCAAGCATAATAGCGGCATTTACAGCCTGTTTAAGCGAGCTGCTAGCGATGTAGTTGTCAGTAGAATTAAATTGCACGGGTTCCCCTTGCCTGGTCTGATCAGTGTTGTATGTGATTATAATGCCATAGTTAATCTGCAGCTCCAAGGTAGGCAAAGCGGGGAATAGTGCGTCCATCTTTTTCAACGGTTTCTAAAAACATACTTAGTGGGCGTGCCCACATGCCGTACTCGCCATACAGGGCTTGGTATATAACTAGTTGCTCGTCGGTTTCACTGTGTGTTGCTACGTAAAATACTTTGTATTGTGGGCCTTTGTAGTGTTGATATATACCTGGTTTGAGGGAAAGCGGTTTTATTACTGTAGTCATGTTTTGATCTCTTGTATAATTGCGTTTGCTTTTTATTATGCCAAAGAATACACCAACACTATGAATTATATTTCGCTCGATGATCACAAAAAAGCCTGGGTTTTTCGTCATAAAGACCTCCCTGTATCTGAAGAAGACGCTGCGCGTATTAAGCCAATGACCAGCGAACGTGCTGCGGTGCTTTGGAGCACTATGGTGAGCCGCGAGTTCGACCACCCTGATTTTTTTGATAAAACTGATTGGTGCGGTAAAGAAGAAAGCTTTAGCGACGAAGTAAATTGGGAAGATGCGTGGGAAAATGGCGACGAAAGCTTACCACAAGCTATTTTGGATCATTTAGATTGGCAGGCGAATACCACTGTTTATTTTTGTATGGCACGCGATAACGTTATAGAAACCACCTTTGATGTATTTAAACGTAATTGGCAAAACTTTATGTTTTTAGCTGATGGCAGTTTATTAATTGGTAAAAAGCGTAATACCGTGGTGCAATTTTTAGAAAGCGGCATTGCTAAATTAGGTGAAAAGCCAAGCGCTTAAATTGCCTAGCGCGCTTAAAAAATAGCCGCTATTGTGCTATAAAACAGCTACCTAATTGTTTTTTGAGTATAACTATTGGTAGCGAAGAGTCAGCCACTTGCAGCTCAGCAGCAAGAAATATGGCAAAGTGATGCGCAAAAAGTGCTGTATGCACAATTGTGCAATGCGTTTTATCAGCGAGAGGTACAGCGCTTAGTTGCTGAGCCTAATGCCGATAAACTACGCCGCCAATTAAAAAGCTTACCGTATTATATAGAACGGGCGGCAACTTTGGTTGCCAATGGGAGTTCGCCGTTTACGCTCGACTCACAAAATGGCTCTTGGCTTGAAAAACAAAAGCCAACACCACCAGAGGTTAACGCTCAGGCAAATGAACTTTTTTATAAAAAATATGCCCAAGTGGGGCTAATAGTGCCGGTGTTAATAAATAGCCATGACCAAGTGAGGCTAAGAATAGACAGCATAGATCAAGTAAGCGACAATAAACTGCACTGTAATGAACTAGGCTGGTTTGATTTTTTTGGCAAGGGCCTAGAACAAGCAAATGCGCAGTTGGTAAAACCCAGTAAAATGAGTTTAACAGCGGCGTGTTGCGGGCATCAGTGGCAATTTTCAAAACGCTGCGCACCTAGGTTGCTTTCACTTAGAGAAATGCTATTAGCGGGTAATATTAATTGGCGTAATATAAAACGCCCACGAGCCTAATTTTATTTAAAAACGAATAGGGAGTGTTAAATGCGGTTTTTTCAGCTTGGCCTGTTGTGCTTAGCACTGTTTATACAATACCGACTTTGGTTTGGTCATAACGGTGTGCAAGACTATACACGTTTAAAAGCAGCCGTGGCTTCTCATCAACAAACTAATGAAAAACTAATTAAGCGCAATAAAGTACTTACCGCCGACATAGAAGATTTAAAGCTTGGTCAAGAAGGCATAGAAGAGCGCGCTCGTAACGAATTAGGAATGATTAAACCGGATGAAACATTTATACGTGTTTTACCGGGCAAACAACATGAAAAATAATAATTCAATAGCTGCCATTGTACCCGCTGCCGGCGTAGGCAGCAGAATGCAGCACAGTGCACCTAAGCAGTATATTAAATTGGCAGGAAAAACTATTTTAGAGCACACGCTCTGTAAGCTTTCGCAATTACAAAGCTTAAGCCAAATAGTTGTAGCCGTTAGTCAAACCGACCCTTATTTTGACTCGCTTGCGCACATAGACTCGCGAATTTTACGCGCGAACGGCGGGCAAGAGCGAGCAGACTCAGTGCTTAATAGCCTATTATTTTTAGAAAATAACCCTCCTGAATGGGTGCTGGTGCACGACGCAGCCCGCCCTTTAGTCACTATTAACGATATTGAAACCTTAATAGCGCATTGTATAGCCGACGACGAAGGCGGTATTTTAGCAAGCAAGGTAAAAGACACCATAAAGCGTGGTAACACGCATAGCGAGCAAACCGTGCCTCGTGATGATTTATGGCAAGCGCTTACACCGCAGTTTTTTAAATATGACGAGCTTAAAAATGCGTTGCAACGTGCGCTTTGTGAAAACGTAACTATTACCGATGAAGCCAGTGCCATTGAGTGGGCAAATAAACCCGTTAAGCTAATTGCAGGGCGCAGCGACAATATTAAAATAACCACGCCGGAGGATTTAGACCTAGCGGGGTTTTTATTAAACAAACAACAAAACGAGCAAGCATTATGATTCGAATTGGCCATGGTTTTGACGTACACAAATTTGGTGGCGAAGGCCCAATAACAATTTGCGGCGAAAAAATAGATTACCCGCAGGGCTTTTTAGCACACTCAGATGGCGATGTTGCTATTCATGCATTATGCGATGCTATTTTAGGCGCTTTGGCAATGGGCGATATTGGTAAGCATTTTCCGGATACGGCGAGCGAGTATGAAAATATCGACAGCCGTATTTTACTTCGCCATGTTGTAAGCCTTGCCAAAGAGCAAGGTTATGTACTGGGCAATGGCGATGTCACTATTGTGGCGCAGGCTCCTAAAATGTTGCCACACATCCACGCTATGCGCACTAATTTAGCCAGCGATTTAAATTGCGAGCTTTCACAAATCAATGTTAAAGCGACCACCACCGAAAAGCTCGGCTTTGAAGGGCGTAAAGAAGGTATTTCTAGCCATGCGGTAGTTATTATGAGCAAAGCGCCTGAGAGTACAGCAAGCGCATGAGCGATTTAAATTACCTATACGGTGCACCGCTTTCAAAAGCAGACTTTAAAACCGTTGCTGAAGATTTTATGGTTGATGAAGACCTCGGCATAGAATTTACCGGCAGTGGTGAGCATGTATGCTTACAGGTCGTTAAAAAAGGTGAAAACACGCAGTACGTGGCCAAGTTAATTGCACAAAAGGCTGGAGTGTCACCGCGCGAAGTAAGCTATGCTGGCATGAAAGACCGCCACGGCGTGTGTAGCCAATGGTTTAGCGTAAAAGTCCCCATTAAAAAGCACATTGATTTTAGTGAACTCAATAGCGACAGCATTTTTGTAGTTTCGCAACAGCGCCACGAACGTAAATTACGCACCGGTTGCCACAAAGGAAACCGATTCACTATTACGCTTCGTAATGTAACCCAGCCGCTTGATATTTTATGCCGCATTAATGCCGTGCGTGCGGGGGTGCCTAACTACTTTGGCGAGCAGCGCTTTGGCCGCGATGGGCATAATTTAGTTATGGCCGAAAAAATGTTTGCCGGCGAGCGCATTCGCGATAAAAAACTACGCGGTATTATTATCTCCGCTGCCCGTTCTCATGTATTTAATCAAATAGTGAGCTTACGTGTTAAAGAGCATGGGTTAGCTAAAGCCATGCACCGTGAAGTATTTATGCTAAGCGGTAGTAACGCATTTTTTGAAGATGCAATAAGCGATGAAAACATAGCACGTTTAGCCTCTGGCGATATTATGATGTCGGCTCCTATGGTTGGTAAAAGCGAAAAGGGCTTAACTAATCAAGAAAAAATATGGCTAAAACCATACCAAGCATGGTGTGAGGGCTTAGGCGAATTAGGCCTTAAAAATGAGCGCCGTATGCTGCGCCTCATTCCGCAAGATTTAACCATAGAAACACTAGACGAAACGACTTTAAAATTAAGCTTTGGATTGCCTAAAGGGTGTTTTGCTACCGCACTTTTACGTGAGCTGGTGGATTACACCGATGCAAGCCCTAATGAGCGAAAAGAAAAGGACAGTCAAAATGAAGATACTGCTAAGTAACGACGACGGTGTAAACGCTAAAGGGATTGCTGTTTTATACCAGGCTCTTACGCAAATTGCCGATGTAACCCTTGTAGCCCCTGATCGTAACTGTAGTGGTGCCAGTAACTCGTTAACGTTAATAAATCCACTGCGCTCTACCACGCTTGAAAACGGCTTTATATCGGTTAATGGCACACCTACTGATTGTGTTCATTTAGGGGTTAATCAGTTAGTTGATGAAACGCCTGATTTAGTCGTAGCAGGTATTAACCACGGCGCTAATTTGGGCGATGATACATTGTATTCAGGCACTGTGGCAGCGGCGACCGAAGGGCGCCATTTAGGCTTGCCTGCTATTGCCGTGTCGCTTTGCTCGCACCATGGTGAGCACTTTGAAACCGCAGCAGCTGTGACCGTTAATATAATTAAAGGGCTGGCATCGCACCCCCTGCCTAAAGATCAAATTATCAACGTAAATGTACCCGATATTCCTCTAAGTGAGCTAAAAGGGGTGCAAGTTACGCGTTTAGGCGCTCGACATAAAGCCGAAACCATGACCAAACAAACGGACCCATGGGGGCGTGATATTTTTTGGTATGGCTCGCTTGGTATTGAAAGCGATGCCGGTGAGGGCACTGATTTTTACGCTGTTAATAATGGCTATGCTTCAGTTACACCGTTAAGTGTTGATATGACAGCAAAAGAAAGTATTGAAGCGGTTGGGCAGTGGTTAGCTGAAATGGAGATAAACCGTGCTGGCTAATTACTCGCGCAGTGCTATTGCGCTTTCTAAGCTATTAGAGCAAGAAGGGGTAGAAGACAAACAGGTATTAAAAGCCATTGCAGATATACCACGTCATGCCTTTATTGATGATGTACTAAAACACAAGGCGTACGAAAACACGGCGTTGCCAATAGGGCAAGGGCAAACTATTTCGCAGCCTTATATTGTGGCGCGTATGACCGAGCTGCTTCATTTGGCTGGCGTACGCGACAAAGTATTAGAAATTGGCACAGGCTCTGGTTATCAAACCGCAGTGTTAGCCAAGTGTTTTAATAAGGTGTATTCGGTCGAGCGTATAAAAGCACTGCAATGGCAGGCTAAACGCCGTTTACATCAACTTGATTTATACAATGTAACCATGAAACACGCAGATGGCTGGCAAGGCTGGCAATCACAGGCCCCGTTTAATGGTATTATAGTTACCGCGGCCGCATCGAAAGTACCTCAAGACTTACTTGCACAACTAGCTGATGGCGGTGTACTCCTTGCCCCCATTGGAGAGCAAGAACAAAAATTAACCATGGTTATTCGCCAAGGCGATAGCTTCACAGAGCATGTTATTGCACCAGTTCGGTTTGTCCCTCTCGTCCCTGGTGATATTGAATAGGAATTCACGTTGAAATTGTTTACTAAGTTATACGATATGGCCCTAGTGTGGGCAAAACACCGCTTTGCTGAGCGCTATTTAGCAGCCATGAGCTTTGCTGAGTCTGTTTTTTTTCCGGTACCACCGGATGTAATGCTTGCCCCTATGTCGCTTGCTCAGCCAAGTAAAGCGTGGCGCTTTGCAAGCTTTGCAACAGTTGCTTCAGTACTTGGGGGGATTGTAGGTTACTTTTTAGGTTACTGGTTATTTGAGCCTGTTGTACAGCCCTTTATTGAGCAGATGCACTGGCAAGAAAAGTTTGAAACAGCGCTTACATGGTTTAAAGAGTATGGCGTGTGGGTGGTATTTTTAGCGGGCTTTTCACCTATCCCTTATAAGGTATTTACTATTGGTGCAGGGGTATTACAAATGGCATTTTTACCATTTTTAATAGCGTCTGCCGTTGGCCGTGGTGCGCGTTTCTTTTTAGTTTCTGCTTTAATGAAGTGGGGCGGGGTTAAAATGGAGCAAAAATTACGTCAATATGTTGAAGTACTTGGCTGGGGTTTAGTTATATTAATAGCGGTTGCTTACTTTTTATTACGCTAACTAGCAAAAGTAGTACTTTTTAAATTTCGGAGCAAAACACCTTGAATAGTCAGTACGCTTTATATGTAGTTGTATTTATTGCTGTTTTTCTTACTGGGTGTTCATCTCGCCATATTCCTGCTCCTGTTAGTAGCCTCAATACTAATGTTAATGATTTTCAAAAAGGCATTAACATTAATGGCAATAAATACACAGTACAAAAGGGTGATACTTTATATTCCATTGCCTTTAGTGCAGGGCAAGATTTTAGGTCGCTTGCAAAAAACAATTCAATTCCATCACCTTATGTTATTTATCCTGGGCAAGTTATTTCGCTTGTAGCCACCAGTAGCCATGCGGTTGCTAGCAATTCACCCGTTAAACAAAAAATAACATCCACTAAAACAAAACAAAAAACTAACAAAAAATTAAAGAAAAATCTTGATCAGCCGAAACAACGAGAGTATGTTCGAAAACAAGCCAATGAAATAGTTAGTAATGCTAAACCTTCGTCGAGCAGTAAAGTAAAGTGGTTTTGGCCTGCAAAGGGCAAAGTGACTAAACGCTTTTCTAATAAGGAAAACGGTTACAAGGGTTTACAGATTACTAACCGTACAGGGGCTTCAGTTTTAGCCGCAGCACAAGGAACGGTGGTGTATGCGGGTAATGCGCTTCGAGGGTACGGTAATTTAATCATTTTGAAACATAATGATGATTACCTAAGTGCTTATGCACATAACTCGAAACTACTTGTTAGAGAAAAGCAGAAAGTTAAGGCAGGACAAAAAATAGCAGAAATGGGCAAGTCAGAATCTTCGGTCACTGCGCTTCGTTTTGAAATTCGCTACCGTGGGCAAGCTGTCAATCCTGCTAAATACCTTCCCTAATTTTTAGGTATTGATAATTGCTCGGGAGAAGGCTTATGGCTAACGCAGCAAAACTTGACAAAAACACCACCGACGAAAAATTTGATGACACCGCAGTAGAAGAAACTGCAGCATTACTTGAAGAGGTTGATAACGAAGAAGAGATATTTGCAAAAGAGGAAGTAACTAAAAACCTTGATGCAACCCAACTTTATTTAGGAGAAATTGGTTTTTCTCCCCTACTTAGCGCTGAAGAAGAAGTCTTTTTTGCCCGCAAATCGCTACGTGGATGTGAAGCATCTCGCAAGCGTATGATTGAAAGTAACCTACGTTTAGTTGTAAAAATTGCCCGCCGTTATAACAACCGAGGATTAGCACTTCTAGATTTAATTGAAGAAGGTAACCTAGGTTTAATTCGCGCTGTTGAAAAGTTTGACCCAGAGCGCGGTTTTAGATTTTCGACTTATGCAACGTGGTGGATACGCCAAACAATTGAACGCGCCATTATGAATCAAACGCGCACAATTCGCCTGCCAATACATGTAGTTAAAGAATTAAATGTTTACTTGCGTACAGCACGCGAGCTGACACAAAAGCTAGACCATGAGCCAACTGCTGAAGAAATTGCTGAAAGCCTAGGTAGACCCGTAGAAGACGTAACTAAAATGCTACGCTTAAACGAGAAAATTGCCTCAGTTGATATGCCAATTGGCGGTGAGAACGACAGCGCACTGTTAGACATTATTGCCGATGAAAAAAGCGCAGGCCCTGAGGGCGAAGTTCAAAACAACGATATTAACAAACATATTGTTGATTGGTTAGGTGAGTTAAACCCTAAACAACGTGAAGTATTAGCGCGTCGCTTTGGTTTACTTGGCTATGAGCCATCAACACTTGAAGATGTTGGCCGTGAAATTGGTTTAACGCGAGAGCGCGTAAGACAAATTCAGGTAGAAGCATTACGTCGTTTAAAAGATATTTTACAACAAGAAGGGTTAAGCACAGAAAGTTTGTTTGACCAGTTCTCGTAACTCCCTTTTATACTGTCTATGTGTTTAAAAGCTGAAGGATAAAACCTTCAGCTTTTTTTATGTCTTACGACCCCCAAGAAATACTATTTACAGTGTTATCAGCCTCTTAACCACCGCTCAAGTTACCTATATTTAAAGTAGTGCTTTTAATTTATAAAGAAGTTCGTGTGCTTGACGCGGCGATAGGTTATCAGGGTCAATGGCACCGAGCTGCTCCTCAACTTCAGAAGGCTCAGGCGCAGGTAACTCATTAGCAAATGAAAACGCCTGCTGCTCAGCATTAGGCGCTGTTACACTTTGGTGGTTTTCGAGCAGTTTAAGCTTTTGTTTTGCTTGGGCTATCACGGCTTTAGGCACGCCGGCAAGCGCTGCGACCTGTAAGCCAAAGCTTTTACTTGCTGCACCATCAAGCACAGTATGCATAAATGCAATGGTGTCGTTGTGCTCTATGGCATCTAAGTGCACATTCACCAGCCCAGTTTTTTGCTCAGCAAGTTCCGTTAATTCAAAGTAGTGCGTAGCAAATAATGTTTTAGCAGATATTTTTTGTGCCAGATGATCAGCCGTTGCATAAGCAAGTGACAAGCCATCGTAGGTACTGGTGCCTCTGCCTATTTCATCCATTAATACCAAAGATTGCGCAGTTGCATTATTTAATATTGTGGCAGTTTCGGTCATTTCTACCATAAAAGTAGAGCGGCCAGAGGCTAAATCGTCGCTTGCACCAATGCGAGTAAATATACGGTCAATATTACCAATTTTTGCACTATCAGCAGGGACATAACAGCCAATATGTGCCATCAATACGATAAGTGCTGTTTGGCGCATATAGGTTGATTTACCACCCATGTTTGGACCGGTAATAATCAACATTTTACGCTGGCTATTTAGCTCCACAGGGTTGGCAATAAAAGGTTCTTTCATTACTTGCTCTACCACGGGGTGGCGACCTTGTTTAATACTTATATTGTCATCATCGCATAGCTGTGGTTTAGCATAGTTAAGCGTTTGTGCTCGCTCTGCTAAGTTATTCAATACATCTAAATCAGCTAATGCGCCAGCCATCATTTGAAGCTGTTCAATATGCGGGGCTATAAACTCAAA
The DNA here is from genome assembly GCF_028599255.1 of Pseudoalteromonas sp. Angola-7. Taxonomy (NCBI): domain Bacteria; kingdom Pseudomonadati; phylum Pseudomonadota; class Gammaproteobacteria; order Alteromonadales; family Pseudoalteromonadaceae; genus Pseudoalteromonas; species Pseudoalteromonas sp. Angola-7. The sequence goes on along the minus strand of NZ_JAQREL010000003.1, from coordinate 85,067 downwards.
TAGCTCTTCATATAATTGTTTTTCAAGCGCAAGAGCTTTTGATTGGCTGCCAAGCACTTTGTCTTCGTGCTCTTTTAATTCAGGTATTATGTAGCGTTCATTATTTTTAAGCGTTTGGCGGCGAATATAATCAGCAGGTACTAAGTGTGAATTTGCACGACTTACCTCGATAAAAAAGCCATGCACCTTGTTATAGCCAATTTTTAATGTGCTGATCCCGGTGCGCTCGCGCTCTCTAAGCTCTAGTTGCTCAAGTATATCGGTAGCGCCTTTACTCAAGTTTCGCCATTCATCGAGTTCGCTGTTGTAGCCTGGTGCAATAACGCCCCCATCGCGAATTAGTACCGGTGGGTTATCAATAACAGCACGCTCAAGTAAAGCTTGTAGTTCAGGCAGCTCTGGAGAATGGCGAACAATGCTCGCGATACGCTCATCATTAGCATCGTTTAATAAAGCATGCAGTGGTGCGAGTGCTTGTAGGGCACTGCGCAGTCGGGTTAAATCGCGCGGGCGTGCAGTGCATAAAGCAAGTCGTGCTATTACGCGCTCTATATCACCAATTTCTTTTAATGAGTCGTGTAACTCGCCATATAATTGCACATCTAAAATAGCGCTAATGGCATTTAAACGTGAGTTAAGCTCATTTTTATTACGCACCGGTGTATGAATGCGGCGTTTAAGTAAACGCGACCCCATGGCCGTGGCGGTTTTATCAAGTACCTGCGCTAAGGTGTTTTCAAAGCCGCCCGATAAATTAACGGTTAGTTCTAAATTTTTGCGCGTTGCCGCATCTAATATAACTGCGTGCTCGTTATGCTCAAGCGTAATAGCGCGAATGTGAGGGAGCGCAATACGTTGTGTATCTTTTACGTATTGCATTAAACAACCCGCAGCGACCAAAGCAGCATGCGCTTTATCTACACCAAAACCAACTAAATCTTTGGTGCCAAACTGCTCGCACAGTAAGTGTTGCGCGGTGTCTAGGTCAAACTCCCACTCAGGGCGTCGGCGTGCCCCTTTTATATGCTCAATTAAATGTGTGTTTTCAAAGCTTTCACAGTATAAAAGCTCAGCGGGTGCTAAGCGCTGTAAGGTTGAAGTAAATGCTTCGTCGGTGTTAACTTCAACTACGTTGAAGCGCCCTGAATTTATATCAAGGTAGGCAATACCGTATAGCCCTTTTTTATTTTGCCATACGCTAGTGAGTAAGTTATCTTGGCGTTCTTGCAATAGCGCTTCATCTGAAATAGTACCCGGAGTAACGATACGTACGACTTTGCGCTCTACTGGCCCTTTACTGGTTGCAGGATCGCCAACTTGCTCACATATAGCAACCGATTCGCCCATTTGCACTAAACGAGCTAAATAGTTTTCTACTGCATGATAAGGGACACCCGCCATAGGGATAGGATCGCCGCCGGCTTTACCACGATGCGTTTGCGAAATATCGAGTAGTTGGGCCGCGCGTTTAGCGTCGTCAAAAAAGAGTTCATAAAAATCCCCCATACGATAAAACAATAAAATATCGCGATGCTCTGATTTTATTTTTAGATACTGCTGCATCATAGGGGTTTGTTGTTTTATAGTGTGCGGTGCATAAAGATCAAACGACATGTATTTACCCAAAGGCTGAATATGGAATTACATCAAGAGATTAAAACACTTGCTGCGCAATTGGGCGTTATTTTAACGGATAAACGCTTATGGATCACTACCGCTGAATCATGTACTGGTGGCGGAGTGAGTTATGCGCTTACAGATACGCCAGGTAGCTCAGGTTATTTGGGCCGCGCATTTGTTACTTATAGTAATGAAGCTAAGCATGAACTGCTTAATGTGGCCAATACTACGCTAGAGCAATTTGGTGCGGTGAGTGAGCAAACAGTAAAAGAGATGGCTTTTGGTGCCGCAAGCGTTGCCAAAGCTGATGTTGCAGTGGCAATTTCGGGCATTGCAGGGCCAGGTGGCGCTACGTCCGATAAACCAGTTGGCTTTGTGTGGTTTTGCATACAAATTGCCAATGAACAATTTACGTTTAAGCAAATATTCAACGGCGATAGAGCGCAAGTTAGAATGCAAGCTATTGAATTTGCATTGAAAAGAACTATCGAGAAGATAAAGTTATAAATTTCACTTGATACTGTGATTTCATACAGTATACTTGTTCGCATTAGCCGGATTTGGAGAACAGAATGAACGATAATAAACAAAAAGCGCTGGACGCTGCACTATCACAAATTGAGCGTCAATTTGGTAAGGGATCAATTATGAAACTGGGCGATAACAAAGCCCTAAATATTGATGCTGTATCTACAGGCTCACTTGGGATTGATATTGCTTTAGGCATAGGCGGTTTGCCTATGGGGCGTATTGTTGAAGTGTATGGCCCTGAGTCTTCAGGTAAAACAACGCTTACTTTGCAAGTTATCGCGCAGGCTCAAAAAGAAGGCAAAACATGTGCCTTTGTTGATGCTGAGCATGCTCTTGATCCGGTATACGCACAAAAATTAGGTGTTAACATTGATGAGCTGTTAGTTTCTCAGCCTGATACCGGTGAGCAAGCACTAGAAATTTGTGACATGTTAGTACGTTCAAGTGCTGTAGATGTTGTTATTGTCGATTCTGTTGCAGCGCTTACACCAAAAGCTGAAATTGAAGGCGACATGGGCGACTCGCACATGGGCTTACAAGCACGTTTAATGTCGCAAGCACTACGTAAGCTTACAGGTAATATTAAACGCTCAAATACGCTATGTATTTTCATTAACCAAATTCGTATGAAAATTGGTGTAATGTTTGGTAACCCTGAAACAACAACAGGTGGTAATGCACTTAAGTTTTACGCATCAGTGCGTATTGATATTCGTCGTATTGGCTCTGTTAAAGAAGGCGATGAGGTAGTCGGTAACGAAACCCGCGTTAAAGTAGTTAAAAACAAAGTTGCACCACCGTTTAAACAAGCTGAATTCATCATTATGTATGGTGAAGGTATTTCTAAACAAGGTGAGTTAATTGATTTAGGTGTTAAGCACAAAATTGTTGAAAAAGCAGGTGCTTGGTACAGCTACAACGGCAATAAAGTAGGCCAAGGTAAATCAAACTCTATTAAGTTTTTGAAAGAAAACGTAGAAATTGCAGATGAAATTGAAGGTAAGTTACGTGATATGTTGCTATTAAAAGCAACGGTTGAGCCAGAAGATGGCGAAGACGTATTAGGCGCTGAGTCTGACCTTTAAGTGTAAACGTTCTCTAAGCTTGATTTGACCCGAGCTTTAAAAGGCGCTAACCAGCAGTGGTTAGCGCCTTTTTGTGTTTAAAGCACGCTAAAACTATAACCTTACAGGCTTTAATAGATGCAGTTTAAATAGCGCTTAGCCATATTTATAGTGAGGCTGGCTAACAAGTACGCTTTTTAATTGAGGCGCGTAATAAAAGCATGGTATTGCAAATACTTTGCATAAGGTAGATAGCGCAAGGAGGGTGATAAGCGTTTTAACTTAAATGGGCTGAAAGCAAAAACGGCACTAAAAAGTGCCGTTTAAATTTAAAAGCCGTACTTTAAAAAAGCGACTTATAGCTGCCAGTTTACAGATAGCGCGTAGTTACGCGGCGCACCGTAATAACCTTGAGCCCAGTATAGGCTGTGTAGGTATTTTTCATCCGTGGTGTTATTGACGTTAAAAGTAACCCCAACGTTTTCTGTAATTTTGTAGTTAGCCATTAAATCAAGAATACCGTAAGCATCTTGGTTCGTGGTTGTTACATATACTCTAGGCTCAACATTTTCATTATATTGGTCACGAGCTGTAGAGTCTTGCCAGCGGTAGTTTGCACCAAATGTCAAGCCTTCAACAAATGGTACTTGGTAAGTTGCAGCCAGTTTTAGCTGATTCTCTGGTGTGTAATCTTCAACTAAATCATCACCATCAATACTTAAATTACTAAAGCTGATGCTTGCACTTAAATCGTCGGTTACTTTACCACTTAGCTCAATTTCAAAACCGTCACTGTTAATACCATCAGCGGCGTAGTAACGAGAATTTGGTGCTGTGTTTGCTATTTCAACGGCAAGTCCTTCCTGTTTTGCATCAAAGTATGCAAAGGTGACAAATACTTGATCGTCTAAAAGCTGTGCTTTTAAACCAATTTCGCTACTTTTACCTGTTATTGGTGCAAGCTGCTCATTGTTGATATCTAGTTCTTTTTGCGGCACAAACGTTTCAGTGTAACTTGCATAAGCTGAAAATGATTCATTGAAATCGTATACAGCTCCAACATACGGAATAACTTCACTGTCGTTACGTGTTTGTTCTACACCATAAGCACTACCAGAAGTTTCCCAATCAGTGTAACGCACACCGGCTAGTACGCTTAATGGTTCACCTAACTTTATACGTGTAGATATATAAGCTGATTGTTGCTTATTTTTTATGTCACTGCCACTTAAGGCATCAACAAGTGTTGCCTCAGGCGCTACACCATCCCATGTGTCAAGTGATGGCATTGCAGGAAAGCCGTTGCCCGTGGTGTAATCGAAAAGCGACTGCTCATTGTAATCCATTTTTGCTTGGCTAACACCAAATGACAGGTCGTGTTCTTGGCCAAATAAATCAAATTTACCGCTGGCGTATAAATCAAATAAATCGTGCTTATCTTCGTAGTCGTAACGGCTTGCGTAACCTGTTAAACCAAGGCCAGTTTCGCTATCTGGCGTACCGAATACGTAAAATAGTTCTGAGTCTTGCTCGTTTTCTATATGTGCGTAACGCGCTGTTGCAACCCACGTAGCCGATAGGTTTTGCTCAAGTGTTACATATACTTGCTCTGCGCTGTTATCCCAGTAAGACCAATCAGATGCCGTACTTGTAGAGGCGTCGTAGTTTGTTGCTGTGCCATCGGTGTAATAAAGAGGGAGTGCGCCCCAAAGTGGGCTATCGGCATCTTTTTGTTGGTTAACATAGTTGATGCTTAATGTTGTGTCGTCGGTTAGCTTGCCTTCGTAAGCAAGATAAGCAATTGTTTTATCTGTTTCGTAACGATCTAGGTATGACTCCGCTTTTTGCTTGGTAAATACGGCGCGCACAGCGTGGTCGTCGTTAATTGGCGTTGAAACATCTACTTCTAAACGCTTGTTGTTCCATGAACCATACGATGCAGATGCATGCGCTTGAGTTATGTAAGTTGGTTTTTTTAATACCATATTTACGGTTGCAGATGGGTTACCTGCGCCAGTCATCAGGCCGTTTGCACCACGTACAATTTCTACACGGTCGTAAATAGACGTATCTAAAGTGCCTTGAATAGAGCCTGAGCTTTGTGGGATGCCTAAACCATCAACCTGAAAGTTTGTTATTTCAAAGCCACGGGCTTTAAAATAAGTACGGTCAGTTTCTATTTGTTCTACAGTTACACCGGGGGTGCTCTCTAGCACTGAGTTAATATCATCTAGTGAAAAATCATCCATTAAAGCGCGAGAAACAACAGAAATACTTTGTGGGGTTTCTTTGATTGTTAGGCCTAATTTTGTAGCAGATTGCGCATCTTCTGTGATGTAGTTTTTATGGTGCTGGCCATACACTGCTATTTTTTCTAATGAGTCATCTGTATTTGTTGTAGTTTCTTGTGCAAATGCATGACCAGATAAAACAAGTGAAGTAATAAAGCTTAGCTTAGATAAACGCAAAATTTGTTGGGACGACATGTGTTTTTCCAATAGGTTCAAAAAAGAAGTGCATAACATAATCTAAATGAGAGTGATTTTCAATAACATGCTTGTAGTTTGTGCAAAATAATTAATAGTTATCCGAAATTGTGGGAATTTAGTGGATTTTAGCAACTAAATAGCCGCTTAGTTTAGCGCTAAGGTAATATTCCTTAATCGCAAAGAGGGTGCTATTTCTGTGCAAACTTTTATCTGAGCTCTTCCAAATGCTGCTATTTAAGCTTATTTAAGCGCTAACCGTGTTTAATTTACTGAAAATCTCAGACAAAAAAGCATTCTTAAATACCATTACTATCACAATACTATTAAACCTTTTAAACAAAGTTCAAGTTGTATAGCTAAAAAAAGCGGCCTAAGCCGCTTTATTGTGATCACTATGTTTAATTAAAAATTGTATTTTACAGAAAATTGTAAGCGCTCTAAATCACCGTCAATACCACTTTCTGTTTCGCGCTCGGCATGTTTAAACTCTGCACCAAATGTTAAACGCTTAACCGGTGAGTATAAAATGTTTGCACTAAAGCTTTGGCTTGATTCAACAGGGTCACCTGATATTGTTAATAGATCGGTGTTGTTGTCAGCACTAAAGAAAGAATATAAGAAGGTTGAGCGCCACTGGCTTGTCCATTTATGCTGATAAGCAACAAAACCAGATGTTGAGTCTATTGCATCAAGCTCATCGCCATTAAGCACTGCACCATGGGCAACATTTAAGCCCACGTAACGGCCAAGGCCTTTACCTTGAGTAAGCATAAATTTAAGGTAATCTTCGCCAAAATTTACACGGCCCGAAGCGCTAATACCAAACGAGGTTTCATCAGCGTCAACATCGCCTACCTTATAAGTAAGTTGGCGAGCAAGTGCTGCAACTACAAAGTTACCCCAATCGGCATTGTGTGTGTAGCGCGCAGTAAAATCAGGAAGTGACGCATCATCTGTTTCTACACGTGCGCCACCTTGAGTGGTAATTGTGCTTTCTGGGTTTTCTAGTGAGAACGACCAAGCACCGGTTGTGTACTTAATTTGCGTTTGGCGAACAAAAACAGTGCCTTCAGCAGGGCCTACAAAATCAAGTGTTTCTGCAAGTGCACCCACGTTTTGAAAGTTTGACCATGTTTGTCCAAATAACCAGCCATCGTAAGTTACAAATGCATGGCGAATACGTGGTGCATAAGAGTTTGATACGCGCTCGTTACCGCCAGGGGCCGATGCTAAAAAGTCTAACTCAATTTTAGTTTTAACTGTTTTACCGTTATCCATTAACGTTGACGTACCAAAGTTAAAACGTGACTCACGTGCATGCATATCAAATACGGCATCCGAATCATCGTCATCGCCTACTGGCAGTGTGCTTGGTACGTAAAAATCACGCCCTACATTTGAGCCATCAGGAGCGCCTGCAGAGTAATCACTCCACATTGTATCTAGCTTAATGTATCCGCCGTAAGTAAATTCGGTGTTACCTACTTTAGCTGCAGTTGCCGCATAAGCTGTGCTTGTTAAAGCACATAATACAGCACTCGCTGCAAGAGTTTTTAATGGGGTAAATTTCATTGTGGTGTCCTTTAAAGGCTACTTGTTGTTTGTTGCTTTTTAAACGTTCAAATGTATTACTTGCTACAGGTATTACTTACGAATAAAAATTTATTTATCTTGCATCACGCTACGAGTTCGTTAAATAAGTGTTTAACTTGCATGGCTGCATCATTATTTTAATGTCCGAAAACCACTTTTAAATATGTGCAAAATTTACTCAATTACCTATTGGTCTATAAGACGAAGGTTTAAGAGTAATTCAATGGCCACTTACTTATATTTAACATACTGTATTTCTATGTAAAAAAGTCATGAGCGGCGAGATTATAAACCACAAAATGTTAATTAGAAGGGTTGTACAACTAAGGTCTAATACTTAATAAAGTACTGCTGAGTAATCCTTTAATCATGGCAAGTTATTAAAATGGAGACTGAGATGTCACAAAGTATCTATCCTGTTCCTGCACATATTGAAAAAACGACGTTAGTTGATAACGAAAAATATAATACACTCTACAAACAGTCGATTGATGACCCACAAGGGTTTTGGCGTGAACATGGCCAGCGCTTAGATTGGTTTACTCCGTATACCAAAGTAAAAAACACCTCATTTGATAAAGGCCATATCGATATAAAATGGTACGAAGATGGAGTTTTAAATGCCTCTTATAACTGTATTGACCGCCATTTAAAAACCAAAGCCGATAAAGTTGCGCTTATTTGGGAAGGAGACAACCCAAACCAAAGTGAAAACATTACCTACCAACAATTACATGATGAAGTGGCACGCTTTGCTAATGGTTTAAAAAAACTGGGCGTACAAAAAGGTGACCGAGTTGCTATTTATATGCCGATGACGCCGCAAGCAATTTACGCCATGCAGGCCTGTGCACGTATTGGTGCTATTCACTCGGTTGTATTTGGTGGTTTTTCTCCCTCTGCCATTGCAGATCGAATTAAAGACTCTGGCGCTAAAGTGGTGATCACATCCGATGAAGGCCGCCGAGCTGGTAATTGTGTTCCTTTAAAAGCGAATGTTGATGAAGCCGTAGCACAAGAGTTGGTGACAAGCATTGAACACGTTATTGTACATCAGCTAACCGGTGGCGAAGTTGATTGGAACGAGCACGATATTTGGTGGCATGAGCTTGTAGCCGACCAACCGGCGCAGTGCGAACCGGAGCCAATGAATGCAGAAGATCCACTCTTTATTTTATATACTTCGGGCTCTACCGGCCAACCAAAAGGGGTTGTGCATACTACAGGGGGTTACTTAGTTTACTCATCAATGACCCACGAATACGTATTTGATTTACAAGAGGACGACGTATATTGGTGTAGCGCCGATGTAGGTTGGATCACCGGCCACAGCTATATTGCTTATGGCCCACTGGTTAATGGCTGTACGCAAGTGGTATTTGAAGGCGTGCCGACCTACCCAACCGCAGGGCGTATGGGGGAGGTGATTGATAAGCACGGCGTAACCATTTTATACACTGCACCAACCGCTATTCGAGCGTTAATGGCTAAAGGCGATGAGCCAACCGCGTCATCTAATCGTCAAAGTTTACGCATTTTAGGCTCGGTGGGTGAACCCATCAACCCTGAAGCATGGACGTGGTATTACGAAAATATTGGTAATGCTAATTGCCCAATCGTAGATACGTGGTGGCAAACCGAAACGGGCGGCATTATGATCACCCCACTGCCTGGTGCCACCCAAACTAAGCCAGGTTCAGCAACGCATCCGTTTTTTGGTATTGCGCCGGCTCTATTTGATGCAGAGGGTAATACACTAGAAGGTGCCGTTGACGGTAATTTAGTGATATTAGATAGCTGGCCTTCACAAGCGCGTACTGTTTATGGCGACCACGAACGTTTTGAACAAACCTATTTTAGTGCTTACCCCGGTGTTTACTTTACAGGTGACGGCTGTCGTCGTGATGAAGATGGCTATTACTGGATCACAGGGCGTGTTGATGACGTGCTTAATGTATCAGGGCATCGTTTAGGCACCGCTGAAATAGAAAGCGCGCTGGTTGCTCACGAAGCTGTAGCAGAGGCCGCCGTAGTAGGTTATCCGCATGATATTAAAGGCCAAGGTATTTATGTTTACATTACGCCAAATGAGGGCGTTACTGTAAGTGATGAGCTGACAACTCAAGTCCGTAATTGGGTACGTAAAGAACTAAGTCCAATAGCTTCCCCTGATATGATTCAATGGTCGCCAGGCCTACCAAAAACGCGTTCAGGTAAGATTATGCGTCGAATTTTACGTAAAATAGCCGCAAATGAACACCAACAGCTAGGGGATACATCAACACTTGCAGACCCAACCGTGGTAGATGAGCTCATAGAAAATCGATTAAATCGTTAAATGCGCGTTAAAAACTTGATTACAAGTTGATTCTAAACGTAGTATATCGGCTGTCAGTAAGTACTTTATACCTTATTGGCAGCCGAATTTATTAGGAGCGAACCATGAGTCAGTTTTTAATAGCGGATGATCATCCGTTATTTCGCGAGGCACTAAAAGGAGCATTAAGTGCTAAGTTTGACGATTTAGAGGTATTTGAATCATCAGATTTTGACAGCACACTGCAAGTACTTAGCGAACAAGAAGATCTTGATATATTACTGCTAGATTTACACATGCCAGGTAATGGCGATTTATATGGCCTGATCCGCATTCGCGAAGACTACCCAAGCTTACCCATTGCGGTTGTCTCAGGAAGTGAAGACATAAACATTGTGTCTAAGGTAATGGGTTATGGCGCAATGGGCTTTATTCCTAAGTCATCATCTTCAGATGATATTGCTAATGCTATAAACCAAATACTAGAAGGCGATACGTGGCTTCCAAAAGAGTTAAAGAATAAAGTAGCCGAAATAGAAGGAGAAGACAGAGAAATTGCCGCGCAGGTTGCATCGTTAACGCCGCAGCAATATCGTGTATTGCAATACCTTCATGAAGGGTTACTAAACAAACAAATAGCGTACGAACTACATATTTCTGAGGCAACAGTCAAAGCACACATTACCGCAATTTTTAGAAAACTTGGCGTTTATAACCGTACTCAAGCCGTTCTTATTGCAGCTAAACTACAACTAGAACCAATAGAGCAAGCTTAAAATATTAAAAGCGCTAAAATATGTTTATCGTTAGGCAAAGCCGTGCCTAGCTAATGAGCTTATTGCCAGTTAATAGGTGATAAGCGCTTACAAATACCAGATATTCGCTGCTCTGGGTGATATGGCAAGACTGAATAAACTTCAATCCACAAAAGCCAATACACTCAAGCAGCGCTTTTTAAACTTAAAACCTACACGTCATTTACCTTTTATACATGATCTCTTTTGCAAACAATGCTAGGTTAGCGCAATTTTGTAATTTATAGAGCCAAGTATGACAGACTCCACACACTCACCTAATAATCAACCTAAAGACAATAACGGCTTATTTAATCGCTTTTTAGCAACCGTTGAGTTTTTAGGAAATATGCTTCCTCATCCCATTACTTTATTTGCGATATTTGCGGTTTCAATTGTGCTAATAAGTGGTATTGCCGATTGGTTTGGGCTAAGCGCAATTGACCCAAGACCGATTGGGGCAGCAGGGCGTGCGCCTGATGGAGTAATTGAAGTTGTTAGTTTACTCAGTGCTGAGGGGCTACAGCGTATAATGGCTGGCCTGGTTACTAACTTTACCGGTTTTGCGCCTTTAGGCACTGTATTAGTGGCACTACTTGGGGTAAGTGTTGCAGAGCATTCAGGGTTACTCTCTGCTGCTATGCGTGGCATGGTTATGGGCGCGTCAAAGCGTTTAGTTACCTTTATGGTGGTGTTTGCGGCCATAATGTCTAACACAGCTTCTGAGCTTGGCTATGTGGTGTTAATTCCGCTTGCAGCCATGATATTTCATAGTTTGGGGCGCCACCCTTTAGCTGGCTTAGCGGCTGCATTTGCCGGTGTTTCTGGCGGCTATAGCGCTAATTTACTACTTGGCACAATAGACCCATTATTAGCAGGTATAACTACGCCTGCAGCACAAATGATTGACCCAACGTACGAGGTTGGCGCCGAGGCTAACTGGTATTTCATGATGATATCAGTATTACTTATCGCCGCACTGGGTACACTCGTAACCGAAAAAATAGTAGAGCCGCGTTTAGGTAAATATAACCCCGATGAAGCCAGTATCGACTTGTCACAAAACAATATTGATACACTTACCGCGTTAGAAAAAACCGGTCTAAAATGGGCGGGCGTTGCTCTATTAGTGGTGCTGTCGTTATTTGCTTGGACGATTATTCCTGCCGATGGCATTTTACGCCACCCAGAAACAGGCCAAGTGGCAGGCTCGCCTTTTTTAAAAGGAATAGTCGCAATTATATTTGTAACTTTTAGTGTGCCAGGCTTTGTTTACGGGCGTGTTGTTGGCAGCATGAAAAATGATAAAGACATTATTAACGCAATGAGCAAAAGCATGAGCTCAATGGGTTTATATATAGTATTAGTATTTTTTGCAGCCCAGTTTGTGGCCTTTTTTAAATGGACTAATTTAGGCACTATTTTGGCAATTAATGGTGCAGCACTATTACAAGCGTTAAACCTTACCGGCCCAGAAGTGTTTGTATTGTTTATATTAATGTGTGCAATGGTTAACTTGAGTTTAGGATCGTCATCGGCGCAGTGGGCGATTACAGCCCCTATTTTTGTGCCTATGCTTATGCTTATTGGTTACGCGCCAGAAACCATTCAAGCGGCGTATCGTATTGGTGACTCTGTGACTAACTTAATCACCCCAATGATGAGCTATTTTGGCTTAATTTTAGCTGTAGCAGTTAAATATAAAAAAGACATGGGTATAGGAACGTTAGTGGCCACCATGCTGCCATACAGTATTGTGTTTTTTATCGGTTGGGTCATTTTATTTTACGTATGGGTGTTTGCTTTAGGCTTGCCAGTAGGGCCTGAGTCACCTATTTATTACACACCTTAATGGTGGATGCCAATTTACAATTAATTACGGTGTCGGATCAAACACAGCTACAGCTAATATCTGACTCTAATTAAGCTGTTAGGCATAAAAAAGCCAGCAAAAGGGGAGAGCCCTATTGCTGGCTTTATAGTATGTAAAAAGGGGTCTTATACCACTTAGCTAAATACCACGGTTTTATTACCGTTAATAAATAGTTTGTGTTCAGAAGCTAGTTGTAAGGCTTTACTAAACACGGTTTTTTCTACGTCTTTACCCATTTTAGCCATCATTTCAGCGGTGTTAGCGTGCGTTACGCTGGTAACGTCTTGTAAAATAATAGGGCCTTCATCTAGCTCATTATTTACAAAGTGAGCCGTAGCACCAATAATTTTTACGCCGCGCTCAAATGCTTGATGATACGGTTTAGCGCCAATAAAGGCCGGTAAAAACGAGTGGTGAATATTAATAATTTTGTTCTCAAAGCGACCCACAAACTCAGGACTTAGTATGCGCATGTATTTTGCCAAGCCAATAATGTCAGGGTTATAAGAGGCAATTAAATCACCTACTTTTTCATCATGCTCGGCGCGACTTAGGCCTACGTGCGAAACAACATGAAAAGGCACATCAAAGCCTTTTGCTAATGGCTCTAAATCTGGGTAGTTGGCAATCACAGCTAATACTTCAATATTTAACGCTTGCTCAAACTGTTTAAGTAATACAGACCCTAAGCAATGTGCTTCTTTTGTTGCAAGCAGTACCACTTTAGTTTTTGTATCATCATGTAGAGCAAGTTGTGCACCCTCAGGTAATAAAGCGCGTAATTGCGATAAAAAGTCACTTTGTGGTTCGCCGGTTAGTTCAGTGCGCATAAAAAAGCGCTTGGCGTCTTTATCTACAAATTCGTTATTACGTGTAATATTTAAATTGTGCGCGTGGCAAAGCCCTGTAATTTTGGCAATTAGGCCTACATCGTCGGCACATTGGGTGGTTAGTATATAGCTCATTTTCCTCATTCTTACCCAGTTTATAATTGCTTCATTATTTGGTTTTTAACGCATAAAGCAAGGGGTTTATGCGTAAATTTAGAATTAATCGGTCAAATAGGTATAAATGATTCAATAAAGTGAAGGACAATTAAAAATACGTTAATAATAAGGCAGATAAACACCATAAATTTTAACAAGCGGGTATTTAAAAAAGGTTTAGTGGTAAGTATTTAGTGCGTGCACGGTTTGTAACCTAGTTGCCTAGATTACAAACCGCGGCGCAGTTTAGCTTTTAAAAATATAGCAAAGCGATTATTAAGCTTTAGGCTCTGGTGTTAAGTTCTCTTCTTGCCTTAGGTAACCAGCGGCCTCTTCATCCTCTTTTGTTATTGCTTGCTGAGTAGGTATTGCACGGGTTTGTTGGTTTAATTGATGTATTTGCGATGCATTGCCTAAATCGCGCTCACTGGTAATGGAGGCAATCGATTCGCGGTCTTTTAGAAAGGCAATTACATCATTTTTAATGGCTTGTAATTGACCTTCATCTTTGTGCATTTCCATTATATGGCGAGGAGGCTCAAGGTTTTTCATACCGGTGGCAGCAAACGTGCTCGTAATAACACGAGAGACAATGACCCATGGCGTGATACTGCTGCGCACTAAGGTGTTTTCTGAGCGGGTGCTGTCGTGAATACCTGTACCCGTTGAAATTTTTGACTCGGTAAATGTGCCTTCGCACTTAAAGTACACAAGTAATGATTCAAACTGCATTTCGGCAAAAAATAAATGAGCACAGTTAGCCAGTAAACGAGCAAAGGCTTTAATAATCACTGCTATTATTAAAATATGAACACTGCTCATTAGTAAGCTACTAAACTGTATAACGTTTTGGTTATTAAACGCTTGCTGTAAATTATTAATATTAGCGCTATCTATGTAGTAATAAATATCTATTAATGAATAGGCTAACAACACCGTTAATGCTAACGCCACAATATAAAGTAAATTAGCACTGATTAGCGCAACTAATCTGGCTAGGGTAAAGTTTTTACCTAGCTCCATAGCATGCAGTTTAGGCTGAACCTCTTGAATCATTTCGCCTTTAAAACCGCCTTTACCCTCTATTTGCTCTTGCAGTTTTGGGTCTAGCTCGCGGTAAACTCTATTGGGCACCTCTTTGTAGCGTCTATTTGCCATGACAAGATTATCAAGGTTTATAAATACTTCATCAGGGTGAACAGACTCTTGCCAGTTTTCACGTAATTCTGACACTTCGGCGGTAGGGGTCACTGCGTTTAAGCGTGCTTTGATCATTGTAAATACTAATGCGCAGCTTAACGTTGCTAATATAATAATGGCAATGAGGTATATGCCAGCATGCAAGTTTGGCAGTTGTGCCATCCACGCGTCTATTTCTTGTTTGCTGATATGTTGCTCTTGCATTAGCCACGACATAGAAAGGCCAATAACAATCGGCAAAATAAACGACAACGAAATAATTTTAGCTAATGTACCGCCTCCCAGCGCTTCAATGTTTCTTTCAGCATTGCGAGAGATAGGTTTGCTACTTGAGCGCCAAGAAAAAAGCACATAAAACATTAAAATAGCACTGTAAACCGGAAAGGCTAATTCGCCAGCTTCCCCAGTAAAGCCCGACAGCGAAACAAACGCTACAAGCCCATAAGCAATTAAGGCAACAAGCGTGCTCACCCATGAGCCAAATAATCGCTGCGCAACATTTCGAATTGGGTAAGGTAAAAATAACAGTTTGGGAATTAAGCTGTGTAACAAACGAGATAAAAATCCGTTAGGCTCTTTAAAGGTACTGTTTTTACGACCAACCAGCATTTCTTCGAGTGATTGGGCGTTATAGGCTACTTCTTTTTTTTCTTCTTGCGCGGTAGAGCTCTCAGACTTACTAAAATTATACGCAAGCGATGTAGGGTGGTTTCTGCCTACAAAGTACTTTAAGGTGGCATAAATACCTGACGATAAAGAGCGAATACCCAGCGCTAAAATAAACATGCCAAATAGCATTAAAATCCAGCCTGCGGTGGTACTTTCTTTCACCGAGCTTGCAGCTATAACAAGTAAACTTACGCCTGCTACCGACTCAATAATACCTCTTAGCGCGGTTACTTTACCTTCCAACTTAAAGGGGTTTTTTAACCCAAGATCAATAGAACCATAATCAAATGCCATTGTATGCTCCTTGTAAACAGCACATTATTTAAGGGGGGTTACCAGTTTTGCAATAATACTTAATCATTTGCGGGACCAAACCTAGTGTTAGCTATGTTTTTCCGGGCTCAAATAGACTAATTAATTAAGCGAGTTGGTATTATTATCCGTGTATATTTTGGCCAAAATGAGCATAGCTAAACGCTACCAAAAGGTGCAGTTTATATACTTAAGCAGGTAATTAAACTAAACGGATTTTTATATTATTGTTCAATTTTTGATTATATATCAATAACGTTGTTCAGTTTAAGGTTATTTTACAGTGATACCTTTATTGATGTTGGTTTAAGTTGCTAGGAGCATAAATGAAACTAATCTACGTCGATGATAATTTACCCGGTATAACCCGTAAGCGTAAAAACAAAACGTGGTTGTACTTTGACCCAATAGGAAAGCAAATCACCGATCAAAAAGTGATTGATCGTTTAAATGCGTTAGCGTTTCCTCCCGCCTACAAAAATGCTTGGTTTTGCCCTGAAGAAAATGGCCATATTTTAGCAACGGGGATAGATAGTAAAGGCCGTAAGCAATACCGCTACCATGAAGATTTTAGAGCTCAACAAGAGGCGAAAAAATACCAAGCCTGTGGGGTGTTTGGCAATAAGCTGCCATTACTGCGTGCCCGTTTAGAAAACGATTTACAAGGGGATGAGCTCAGCGTAGAGCGCACATTAGCTGCGGTAGTTAGGCTTATGGACTTAGGTGCATTGCGGGTAGGTAACGAGCGAAATGTAAAGCAAAACAAAAGTTTTGGCGCCACAACCCTGCGCAATCGCCATGCTAAGCTTACGGGTAAAAATATACAGCTACGGTATCGGGCTAAATCGGGCAAAGAGCGCGAGGTAAACATAACCGACAGAGTGCTTAGCCATGTAATTAAAGACCTACAAGATTTACCCGGTCAGCATTTGTTTCAATATATAAGCGATGGAGAGCGCACAAACGTAACCTCTAGTGAAATTAACCAGTATATTCAACAAATAATGGGTGAGGACTTTAGCGCTAAGCACTTTAGAACCTGGCGAGCCAGTGTTATTGCCTTTAAGCAACTTGTAAAAGCAAAAGGCGCACTTAGTTTAAAGAGTATGCTCGAGAGTGTGTCTGAGCAGCTAGGTAATACGCCCGCTATTGCCCGTAAATCGTATGTTCACCCGGATTTAATTGCCTTGTGTAAAGAGGATGAACAAACCCAAACAGCGTGGCGAGAGTCGCTTTCTTTACCGCGAAAAACAAAATACTTGAGTCGTTATGAGCGTGGCTTTTTAGCCTTTTTAAAAGACTAATTGCTATAGCAACTTTACACACTACAGCAACCAAATTACATAATTGCGTAGTTGAAGTGTTTTTTAATTACCATGTGAAAGTTTAAAAAGTTATTAAATTTCAGTGTTTTGTGTTTTTATTTTATTTTGGCACCTGCATTGCACCTTCAAATTACTGTTAAGCAGTAAGTACAAAAGCATTTATCAATGATATTTAGCGAGGAGGTACAAAGTGAAGGGGTTATTTTCAAAGGCATTGTCTACAAAGGTAAAGCACATTACGTTACACGCTACGCTTGCAGGCTGCGTTAGCGCCATGCTAACAGGGCAAGCGCTAGGCAGTGCAGATCTTGAAAGTGTGGCACTTGCCAGCTCTTCATTGACCACTTACAACTCGCAACAACAATTGCAAAATGGCGATTATTATTTTGATCAAAATGCAGCACAGTTAATAGCGCGCACCGAAAAAGCAATTAACTGGTACACAGAAATAGTTAACAGTGGCGGGTTTACCCCTTTATACACTAATGAGTTGCTTGAACTTGGCAGCACTAGTAAAGCGGTGAGTCAGTTGGCGCTGCGTTTGTATCAAGAGCGTGACTTAACCAGCAATGTATGTGACACCGCAATGTGCACATTTGATAAAACCATTGAGCAGGCTGTGCAACAGTTTCAGCGTCGCCACGGTTTAAAGGTTGATGGGCGAGTAGGAAAGCGCACCTTAGCTAAGCTTAATGTACCCGCTAAGAAAAAATTGGCTAAATTAAAGCTTAACTTTTACCGCATAACTAACTTCGCAGGCTCAAGTGATTCGCAGTATGTGTATGTAAACATACCTGAGTACACATTGCGCTATGTAAAAGCAGGCGAAGTAAAACTACAAAATAACGTTATTGTGGGTAAGCCGAGTTGGGAAACACCTGCCTTTAGTGACGAAATCGAAAAATTTGTAGTAAACCCTGAGTGGCGCATACCAACCTCTATTGCAACCAAAGAAATAGCACCAAAGGTGGCAAAAGATCCTCAGTACCTTGCTAAAAATAATATCGAAGTTAGAAAAAACAGCTACCTAGATTCTAAAACAGTTAACCCCAGTAATATTGATTGGCAGGCTATTAAGCCCTATCAGTTTGATCACTTTTTAGTTAAGCGGGCAGGGGATGAAAACCCACTTGGCGAAGTGAAATATCTGTTTCCAAATCCTGAAGCCATTTATGTTCACGATACTCCAGCAAAGCAGCGTTTTAACCAAGCGCAGCGTGCGTTATCACATGGCTGTATAAGGGTTGAAGAGCCATTTTCATTGGCGCGTGAAATAATTAAGCACCAAGGTGAAGAGCGCACCCTTAAGCAAGTGGATAAAGCCAGAGATACCGATACCACTCAAACTTTTTATTTAAATGAGCCCTTACCTATTCATTTAGTGTATTGGACGGCGTGGGTTGATGAAGACATGCTCGTTAATTTTAGAGACGATATTTATCAACACGACGCAAAAGCATTACTTAAAAACGAAGATCAGTCAGTCATTGCTGCATTGATTAAATAGACTATGAGAGGATTTATGCCGTTTATACCGTGTATTTTAGGGGGCATATTAGCGCTTTGCGTAAGCGTAGGTAGTTATGCCGCCGAGCCCGTGAAAAAAGCACACCCAAGCGTTGATATTCAAAATAAAGCAAATTTTGAAGATGCAGAGTTTAGCCTAAAAATTAACGACATAGTAATGCCGTATTCGGTGTTTTCTGTATTTGTGATGCCTAATGAGGCAGTTGAATTTGAAGTGCTTTACGCACAATCAAAACGACCCTATTCATTTATTAATAACCATAGCAACGCCACCTTAACTGATACAAACCGCTGGCAGTGGCAGGCGCCTAAAAAGCCTGGCTTAACACGGGTAATTATTGAATCCCCCGACAAAAAGCAACGTATGACAATTAATGTGTTTGTTAAAGTACCTGCAGATGAAGTACAAGGTGGAAAGCTTAAATATTACCACATTGGCCATTACCCAACGCCCTCACAAATTAAAGATAGTAAGCATTACATAGTGCCCGATGGTTTTGTAAAGGTGACCCCAGAGAACGAAAATATAAAAATATCACCGCATTTTTCTCTTAAAGAATTTGTGAGTAAGCAACGAAGTAAGCACCCTAAATACTTATTTTTACAAAATAAGTTGTTACTTAAACTTGAAAAAATACGCAAAGAGCTGATTTTAGAAAACATATCGGTTAAAAATATGGTGGTAATGAGCGGTTACCGCACCCCTTATTACAACAAAGCCATTGGTAACGTAAAGCTTAGCCGCCATGTGTTTGGCGACGCTGCCGATATATTTATAGATAACGATGGCGACTACCGTATGGATGATATAAACAAAGACGGCAAGCACTCTATTGGTGATGCACAAGCTATGGCTGGTATAGTGGAGTCGCTCGCTAAGCGAGAATCATTTAAAGGCTTACTTGGCGGTTTAGGTGTTTACGGGCCAAAATCGCATCGCGGTGCATTTATACATGTTGATACGCGTGGTTTTAAAGCGCGCTGGGTGAGTAAGTAATATATGTTTCATGGTTAGTAATCACGTTAGCATAAAAAGTATTGGCAATTTTTTTGCCAATACTAAGCAGGTCATTGTTAAATATTGATTACCTTTTACCTTTTACCTTTTACTTAAAATTTAAGTGCAAAGATTTAACTCAATAACAGCCATGTTATTAAAACACATAAGGTATAAGACTCGTTCAAACCAATTAAGCGAAGGTTGAAGATGTCTGAAATTAAACGGTTCCAAACTTCTTTAAATAGTGCCGACAAAATACAGGCGCTTATAATCCACATTGCTAGCAGTAGCACCATTTTTACTGTGAATGTTTGTATATAAATATCAATAAGGCTATTCCTTTGATATGCATTCCCTACATCAAACGTCATTAACGTATACAACAAGCTAATAGCCCACAAAGCTATGGTTGCAAAGATATTAAAGCGCGTGGTAATTCCTTTTTTCATTAAAGATAAGTCCTTTTTAATTAAAGTTAGCTTTACTTTTGTAAGTTACCATTAATGGTACGGCGGTTCTACTGCAGCATAAAAGTTTCGTACTCAAGCTCTTCAAATTGTTTTGATAGCCAATACAGACCAATTACAGATGTAATTATGGTCGAGAGCGCAAAACCGTAACCATAAAACTGTGGCCCTAATGCAATTGAGGCAATCGTAAATACGATATTGATAAACAAAAACAGCCCAGATAAAAATAATACGGTGGCACGCTTATCTAAGTAAAATAAAATATTTAAAATAGACAAAAATATAACCTGTACACCTACACCCACCACATCAATAAACAGTAATGTTTTATAGTTAGGGTCTATGCCTATAAAGGTCAGTATTTGCTCGCCCCACAGTAATAAGCACGCAACGGTTATACCTTGGATTTTAAATATATCGTAAAGGCCGCCTTGTGCTGTTTGCACCATTTTATCTTTTAGGTAAAAAATTTCTTCAAGCGATGAGCCACCTCTAATGGCGGTATAAAAACGGTCGTATTGTTCTACAAAGTCGGTTTCCATTCTGACTAAAAATACCGCCATTCCTGGAATAATGGTTAAATAGGCTAAAAATATAGGCAAGTCGTAAATAGGGCTTGCTCTTAATGTGCCTATAATTTGAATAGAGGTAGCGGGGGAGTACCAAAAAATAATTTTATCGGCCCACACGCCTATGTTGTAAAAAAGCCCACAAAAAAATAGGCTGTAATACACTTTTTTGTTGTTTAAAAAATCAAAACTAATGAGTTTACCGCCAGGGTAGCGACGAATAATCATAAACAAAAAGCTAAAAAAGAGCAGCGCTTCACCGGCAAAAAAAGCAAAAAACAACCCGTCTATTTGCCAGTCGCGCAGTAAAAATGCCAGTAACACCATAAAGCTGTAACCGCTTAACATGGTCACTAAAATAAGCCGGTACTCCTTCATTCCCGACAAAAATATAGCGCCAAGCCATTGGTTACATAAGCTTACAAACGCCCCTAATATTATTATTTTAGTCACAACAGGTAGCGGTAGTATTGGCCATACAGCTAAGCCAATCAGTAATGCGGCAAGGGTGGTAACTAGCTGCGCGCCAAGTAAATTAGGCAGTACCTGCTCGTCCTTTTTTTGAAAAAACAGATCGGCAACAAAACGCGTTAATAATAGCTGCAGACCGCCGGTTAATATAAGGGACGCTGCCATCATATACGTAATAAGCGTTAAAAACTGAATAATTAATACTTTAGGTAGCACGACACCTAGGCTTAAAATACCAATTAGCATGAGCGCAATGATAGAAAGCAGCCAAGGGCCTGAGCCTATTAATCCCGCATAACCGTATGCTTCAAAAACAGAGAGTAGGGTGTTTTTTTTGAGAATTTTACGTATCTCAAAACCTATTCCGGCCATGCGATTGTATCCTTGTAAAGTTTATCGTAGCGGGCAAACATATGGCTCTCGTCGTAGTATGTTTTAACGCGATTGAGGCCGTTTTGTTGGTACTGATACCATGTTTGCTCATTTTCCAATAGGGTGATTATTTGCTGTGCGGTTTCGCTGGGTGAGGCAATAGAAACTACTTCGCCAGCTTTACCAAGGGCCCTATCTTCCTCGCTTGCCCCTTCTATTATTTCTCGGCACGAGCCCACGTCACTTGCAAGTACAGGTACGCCTGCAGCCATTGCTTCAAGCAGTACTAATGGTTGAGCTTCAGAAATTGAAGTCAGCGCAACAATGCCTAGCTTTGGGAGTATTTCGACGATGTTTTTCATGCCGGTAAACGTAATGTTTTTGTCTAAATCTAGGCTGCTTACTAGTAGCTGGCACTCTTTATAATACTGTGGGTCTTCCTCAAAAGGACCTATGATCCAGCCTTCTATGTCTGGCAGTTCGGCTTGGACCTCTTTAATGGCGCGAATAAAGGTTTTAATATCTTTTATTGGTACTACACGGCCAATTAACCCAACCACCATAGGGACCGATTTAGGTCTCGCGTTAAGCGCATCAGCAAAGCGTTTTGTTTTTATACCATTAGGCACTACCGAGGCTTTACTTTCGCAGGCACCATCTTTAATTTGCCTTTGTCTATTCCCTTCATAAAGCGAGATGATTTTGTCGGCTTGATGATAAGTAGTGCGGCCAATTTGCTCAAAAAAGCTGATCCACATTCGGCGAATAAAGCCCATTTCAGTATTTAGGTTTTTACCTAGGCTTTGTTCAGACTCTTTTATCCAGCTGGCCTGTATTAAATCTATTTTACGCTCTTTAGTATAAATACCGTGCTCGGTAAGCAAAAATGGCGTGTTGTGTATAACGCTTGCACCTGCGCCCAATATGCCAGCATAGCCTGTCGAAATAGAATGAATAAGTTTAACATCGGGGAGTGAACGAGCTATTTCGGCTATTTTAAACAGTGGTTTATACAAATTTCTGTACGACCAAAAAAAGTCGATAAATGACGATTCATCGCAATAGGTTAAATAATAGTTTGCCAGCACCTGCCACGACGACTCGCTGTATAAAAAATCGGCTTCGTTGATACCGTCTTTTTTAGCTAGATTTTCAAAGGCAAACTTTAAAAGCTCCGTCGGTATTGGGTCTTTACAGTCACGGAAGTACCCTTGCAATTGCTGCCAAAAATCAAACAGTTCTTTTTTATATTTAACGCCATGTTTTGCTTTTATTTTTGTACTGTGTTGCGTAACTAAATAATGAACATGCAGCTTAGTTACGTTACTTGGTAGCGTGTACTGAATGTCGCCGTAGTGTTCGGGTGCGCCACCGACAAACACTAATTCAAAGTTATAGTGAGGCAGGCCTTCTATAATTTGGTGTACCCAGCTCGATACGCCGCCCCGTACATAAGGGTAAGTGCCTTCAAGTAAGAGTAAAATGTCGGCTTTTTTTTCACTCATGCCAATACTCCTGTAAATGGCGTAACTCAGAGCCTTTAGGCTGTAGTGCTAGCTCTTCAAGATAGCGCTGACAGTCTGTGTAATTGTGTAATCCAAAGGCAACTTCGGCTTTATAAGGTAGTACGTGGCGTCTGGCCATGCCTAATTGCGTGGCTAAATTTAAGCTTTGCTGCGCCTCATTTAATTTACCGAGCGCAAGTTGAATTCGCCCTAAAAACACATAGCTTGCTGGCTGCGGGTTAAACTTTATACTTGTTAAGGTTAGTGCTTCTGCTTTTTCTAGTACGTACTTTTTTAGTGCGCCTTGTGCTAAGCCTAAGTAACTAAGCTCCCAATAAAGCTCGGCTTGTTGGCGTTGCAGATTGCTTAATTTAGGTTGTTGCGTGGTATTGGCTATAGCGTGCTGGCATTGGCTTATTTTTTCGTTCAGTTTAGTTTCTTTGCTATCAAGAGTTGAATAGGCAAGTAAGCGAATATCATCTTCTAAGTCTTTTAAAGCCAGTTTGAGTATAGGAATAGCTTGGGCATCGCTCATGTGCCGTGCAGCCATTACTGCACTTAGGCGTTTATTTGGCTCACTGGCGTGTTTTAAAATAGCTTTTAGTCCACCCATTGAGTAAATAGGCGTTGCTGAAACACTTCTTGCTTCAAAAGGCAGGGCAGGAACCTTGTGCTCTACAATATCAATGTCGTTGTTTTTAAGCGGTTTACTAAGGGCAAAAGTAATGGCAAATACCACCCCTAAAATACCAAATACAGGCAAGGTAAATAGCAGTAAAAATAACAGCGCTGAGCCACTTTTTAAGGTGGTTTTGTATTTGTTAGGAATAAAAGCATGGCTTACAAAGGTAAAGCACAGGCAAGCAATGCCATGTAATAAAACAATTAACAGCCAGTTAGGCGCATCTAAAATATGCGCAAAAGCAAAGTATTCACATAAACAGCCAATAAAAGCGGCAACGATAATTTTAATCATGGGATGCAACTAACTTAGCGATGTGTTCGCTGCTTATAGGCAATGCCATTTGTTCTTCTATTTTAATTTGCAGTTGATCAACGGTTTTACCAAAGTGCTCGATACACCAAGTATTAATACGCGATATAAAGCCACTTTTGTCCAGTTCACTTGCCATTGGCATAAGCAGTAGTAGTGTGTGGTTTTCACTATCGTAAAGATAAATATCTAAACCTCTGCGAGCTTCACTTAAATACTCTAATAATTGGCGCGACTCTTCACTTGTTTGCATTGCTTTGAGTTTAAGCAGCTGCGAGGGAATATTATAGCGTTTAGCTTCTTTGTTGGCCCTGCGTAGTTGCCTTACAAAATAAGGGGTTTCTTGTGGTGTCATTACCGGGTTGGTAATTTCATGACGCAGCAAATCGCCAATGTTACCGGCCATAACGGCTAGCAAAGTAAGTGTGGTGTTTTTAAGGGCAAAAAATTGAATGCTTTGTACTAAAATTACCCCGTAAATAGTGTTATTAATATCAACCAGTGGGATAGCAATATGGTATTGGCTAAATTTATTTTTAACCTCTTTAACAGAAACCAGCTCGCGCTCTTCAAACATGGCTTTAATAAGGGGGTCTTCCCTATTTAGCTCGCCCATAGCACCTATGCTTGCTAATGGTTGCTCTATTATGGTGTTGTTTTCTACTTTATAAAGCGCTGCTTTTTCAAGTGAGCCATATTCAACAAATAAGTTTAAAATGCTATTTGCCGCACTGTCTAAGCGTCTTTGTGTTAGTTGCCCTATAACGGCCCGTACCGCTTGGAGCGATTCGCGCAGGCTAAGAGTATGACCTGCTAACATTTGCTCAATCCGGTCGTGGGATGAGTTTATTAAATGGTATTGGCGGGTAAAGGTTTCTAATCGGTTAGTTACATATTCAAGCTCAATACTTTGCTGCTGATTAGTGCGCTCCCATACATCTCTGAATTCGCCAGCAATCATAATTACAATTAAATAACCAATCATGGCGTTAATATTAAATTCGTTAGGTTGCGCTAATACTTCGCTTTTGCTTAACAGCAATTGCCCGGCTAATAAACATAATATGCTTATAAAGCCTTTTGAAAAACCATAGCGCAAAGCCACTAACAGCGGCCCAAGTACGGGCCACGAAAACCCATTTTCCGTCCAAAAGGGGTCTTCGGCGTTAAATATAACCGGCAGCACAATTGCAAGCGCGGTAAATACAATTACCTCAGCCCAAATTTGTAGCTCAGGGACCTCTCTTGGTCGAAAAAAATGTGTTTTCACTCACTAACCTCAATGTACGAAATTAAATCGGCGATGACATCTTGTGCAGTCGCGGCAATACTGTCGCGCCCCCAGCCACTTTTTGCGATAGTGCCCGTCCAAAGTGGGGTTGTTTGACCTTTAGCCGTTAAGCTAAGTGTAAGTGCGACTACCGGCTCGCCATCTAGACCCGCTTTATAACGCCATTCTTCTATGCTACCTGATAACACATAGTCTGTTTGCTGTGTGCTTAACCACTGCATGGCGTTATCAAGACGGTATTGATCGTCAAGTGGCGGAAGGTCTTTAGTGTTACTGCGTGGTGCACGTAATAACGTAGGAAGCTTATTTTGCTGCCAAATACTTGCAAGTATATCTTCTGCACGTTCACCGGCTAAGGGGGTTTGCGCATGATTTACCAAAGGCATTAAAGCCACGGTAGTTGATGGACCTAGCTCTACATCATCAGCCACACGGCTGGTGGTACATGCACTGAGCACTAATACCAAACACGGTATGATTAAACGAAACATATTCTCTCCTAACATTAAAAATGTACGTAATAGCCTAATTGTAATTGTGTATCTGAGTTACCCACTTTATTACTACTTTGATAACCCAGCTGTAATTTAAATAAATCATCCCCTAGCACTGACCAGCCCGCACCACTTGTTACTGAAATGTCGAGGGTGTCGTTTAACGTTTGATAACCCGTACTGATGTCGAATAACCACGAGGGGCTTTCGCCTAAATAAGGGGGGGCTAAGTTTGAGTTTGACGAAAGCGAAGTGCCCAGAGCAAAGCGCCTAAAAGGTTGCATATCAATAAGCAGCGGTCGCGCTCTTTGATCTATGCCTAAAGGGGCTAATGTGCGTTCAAAGTCTTGCCATTGAGCACTAAGATAAGTACTCCAAATAGGGCGGTCTTTTAAAATAGTGTATTGATAACGGGCGTTATATTCTTGTCCGCTGACAAGCGTTGAGCTATCACTGCGGCGCTTAAATGCCATTGCGGCTGCCGAGAACTGCACGTTTTGACGCCCATCAATAGCGTAATTTATATAAGCCGTGGTTTTATTTAATTTGGCAAAGCTAAGTAAGGTTTCTGATTGGCGGTTTTCAACGTTGTGCTCAAGTTTTACACCTACTTGCGTGCGCGAGTCCCACTGGTAACGCGCATCTAGGCTCAAGCCTTGGCGGCTCATTAAATTGCCCTGATGAGAGTCTACTTTTGCATCAAAGTACCAACGACCCCATGTCATTTTATCTTCTATGGCAAACAGTAACCCGTTGTTATTTAAGTTTTGTTGATTGCTAATGCTAAGTTTCCATTGCCCTTTAGCATACGGAAAATAAACATTTACATCGTACTGGCTGGTATTTAAACCGGCCTCAGGGGATAGGTTAATCTCTAATGCTCTAAAGTAGCTGGTGCGGGCATTACGTAATAAAGACGTTTCGGCTTGTGTTGGCTCTTGTGTTAATTCCTCATACCAACGCTGCATAGTTGCATAAGGCTGCCTTAAATAGAGCAAAGCACTTAGCTCATCTATTTTGCCTAACGTTTGCGTATTTACCAGTGCCTTTACTTTATTAAACTCGCCGTTGCTCATAGCCAATTGTAGCTTTTGCCATGGCTCAAGCTTTTGTGCTGCGCGTCTGGCTAACCACCAGTTGGCGGTTGCGTTGTTTATAGCCTCAGGCGCTATGTCATCTAAGCTGCTAAATTGGCGTAAGTGGGGCACGGCCATTGCGCCGGCCCATTGGATCATTAAACCTCGGTATGCGTATTTGTCTTTTGGTAAATGGTTTAATAAATAATGTTTAAGTTCGCTGGCATTAGCGTAGTAGCCTAACTGGTTCATAACATCGGCTAAATTTACTAAAGTAGTTAAATCTCGAGGGTTACTAATGGCTAATTGGCGCAGATAAAAATAAGCACTATTAAAGGCTTTTTGATGAATAGATAAACTCGCCAGTAATTGTGCCCACTCTCGGCTGGGTTCATTGCTTGAGTAGTTAGCTAAAATACGCTTAATCATAATGGTGTCGTGCATTTGCAATGCAAGCCAGCCTTGCGCTAGTACCACATCGGGATTGTATTCACTTAGTTTTGCTGCGCGGTTAAGTGTTGTGTATGCGTAATTTAAGTCACTTTGATTTTGGTACCAGTTTGATAATATTAACCATGCAGGGTAAAGCGCTTTATTATAACGTTGTTTTTCAAGAGCCTGATGAGCACGAGTAACGTGTTCTTCATCGCCAATTTGCGTGCTTAATAAGGTAATTTGGATTAACTGTCTATCAGTGAGTGCGGTTTGTTGCCATAGGTAATTTAATAACCCTTGTGGGTTGTCGGCAAATTTTAGCTGCTGATAATGCAGCATATCACCTACACTCAGTGGGCTAATGTTTTTTAATTGCTCTAAAGCGTACAGCTCTTCTTTTTTATCATTTACACGCAAAGCCATATCAACGCGGGCGCCCCAAAACTCATCATCGTTACTACGTGCTTTTTGTTTTAAAATGGCCAAAGCGGTTGTAAAGTCATCGTTTAACCAATGCGCTCTTGCAAGCCAAAGTAAGTCTTCTTCGTTTTTCGGCCCTGCGTAGTGAGGCCACAAAGCTCTCAGCCCAGCTAAATTACCGGTATCGTGTAACACCTTGGCTTTCCAATATTGTGAAAGAGGTGTTTTTCCGTTTATTTGCTCATAGCGCTCAATATGATTAAGCTCTTGTTTTGCGTTACCAATAAATTCGTTGGTTTGCATCCAATTTGCAAATCCGTTGTCTTTAAGCTGTCGGTTTTGCGCTTTATATTCGTAAATGTCGTTGGCATCTTGATATAAGTACAAGGCATTCGCATCATTAATGCTGTCGGTCAGCATAGCTACATCAACGGCTTTATGGGCCATTAACCATTTAAATTCTTTAAGCGCCTGTTTAGGCTTATTTTGCCAGCGCATAATTTTCCAATTTAAAAGCCTCAGCGCTTTATCATTGGGTGTTTTAAGTAATAACTTTGCGATTAATTGTTCAGCTGCGTTTGCATTGCCATTGGCTAAGTTTAAATGCATGGCTTTGGTTAAATATTCGCTGTTATTAGGCTGAGTTTTTAATAATTTTTCTACTGCTTTTAAGGCTTCTTTATTATCACCCGCTAAGCTTGCAAAATATAATGTACGCTCGGTATTAGCGGTATCACCGTATTTTTTCCACCATGTGTAAGCTTGTTTTGGATTGTTAGCACCCAGTGCAGTTTCAATGGCTTTTTGGGCTACATCGGCATTAATGTGGGTTTTATAAATAGCGAGCGCTTTGCCAGGCTCACCTGCGCCTAACCAAAAATCAGCGGCTAATAATGGCTGTGCTTGTTGCTCATAATATTGCGCTACGTTTACATTGAGCCCCGTGGCTTTAGCTATATTTAATAACTGGCTATCCCAGTGTTTAAATGCCGCAAGTTTAAGTGTTAGTTCTTCAAAACGGTCATCTTTATTTGCGCCACTATCAACCCACAATGCGTATAAAAGTTTTATTTCTACTTCAGTTTTTGTATCGCTCTTAGGGAGTTTTTCAAGCTCGTTAGTCGCTTGCGAATACTCATTTAAGCCCAGGTGAATGGCTATTTTTTTGGCGCGTAGTTTTTCATTATTAGGATCGCTACTTAATGCGGCATTTAAGTAGGTTTTTTCAAAGGTATAATCTTGCGATAGCGAGTCGTCTTCAAAAAATAAGGTGTGCGGAAACAGCGCGTAAAGTGAAAAGCAACTAACCGCTAATATAATTAAAATGGTTTTAACTGATACTAAGTGAGGGCGCTTTTTGTTATTCATTATTGAGCCCTTGTTGCGCAGTTTAAATAGCCATAAAATTCGCCAGCAGGTAATGTAAACTGCGTTGTATTGGCAAAGGTTTTTCCGCTAAAGCGCTTTCCCATATGCGAAATGAATTGACAATTGCGAGCATTTTTAAGCTCAATTTTAGCCTCAATCCACGCTTTAAAGCTGACAGGGCCGTTTACCTGCCAATTACTAAACGCGACATTAGCAGAGAGCAAATAAGGTTGGTTATCTGGCGTTGTATGATCAAAGTTAATAGTCGCTATTTCATCGCCCACGTGAATATAGTTTCCTTGCGCGGTTACCCCTAAAATACCCTGGCTGTTAGTCATATTGGGCACATCAAAAATAGTAGGCAAGCGCAGCGTTTTTATATATTTAGAACTAAATAGCCATTCGCCACGCGTATTTTTAGCGAGCGCAGAAAAATAAAAATCTTTGGCAATGCGTGCATATTGACTTAAATGGACCGGGGTATTTTCTCTGGCTAATACGTAATCAATATTGTAATGCAGCGCATCAAGCCCTGCTGGCACTTCGCCAGAGTAAAAATGAAAGTAAATTGTGTAAGGCTTTAACCTGTATGGTTTTTCGGTTATTTCAAATGTTTCTACTAAGCGTTTAAAACCATAGTAAGGGCCGTGCCATAAATTGGTGTAAACATTTTCGTTTAAAATGGGCGCGTATATTTGATACAGCAAATCTCGCTCAGGACGGCCAATAGGTGATATATGCGACAAGCTTGGATTGTCGGCATTTACGTCGGTATTTCCTCCATTAACGTTAATTACACCGGCATCGCGGGCAAGTTCGAGGGCTTTTGGGCCTGGGGTTGCATCACCTGACCATAGCATCATCACGGTTTTTTTATTTTTTGGTGCGAGTCGCTCATTAATGTAATTTATTGAGCCTGTTATTTCTTTATTTAAATCGATGGCGTCATAACCGGGTACATCTAAATGAAACCCGTAGTCGGTGTCGTCTTTATTTATTTCTTTTCTACCTGACAAGGCTGTCCAAAAATAGGGGTGGCTGTAAGTGTGTGATGCAACTTCGACATAAGGAAGCGCAAAAATTTCTTTGGCTATTTTTTCAAGTTTTGGGCTGTCAGCGCCATGCAATCCGTTAGGCTCAATATCGGCTTGGATAATTGAGGAGGTCAGTGGTAGCTTGTATTTTTTTATAACTTCATCGCGCACAACTTCTGCTGCGTAAGGTTTACCTGCAAAGTGTGCAATGCTCGTAAAGCCGTCGCCATCAATATGAAGTGTTAGCATACGCCGACCGCTTAATGTAGTTGTATCTGGGGCTAGTATAGGCGCAAGCCCCATTGCCTTAGTTAACACGGCTTTGGGGTCTACAACCCAGTTACTGCCCTCCATAGGCAGTGTATCTATAAGCCAAGGTGCAGCGATAAGTGAGCCGTACTTAGTTTTACTTCCTTGGGTTAGGGTGGTGCCATCTTCAGCGTGTATTGATATTAATGATTGCGCATTCTCTGCAAGTGTTAATAAATAGGGCTTTACAATAGCGGGCGCAGTGGTTGACTCACCCTTGAGCCAAGATGACATAGCTGCGAGTTTATAAGGCCCATTTGAAGGCAAATTAAAAGGCTCTACTCCTAAGCTTTTAAGTAACTTATTAGAAGGAGGGAGCTCGCCAAGTACCAGTTGCGGTACCACGCCTAAGTTACTTTCGAGCCACTCAATAACCTGTGCATTATAAAATTGATCGCTCGTCGTCCAAGAGATAATGCCAGCATGGAGGCTGGTATCTACTTTAGGTAAGGGCGTGTTAGCCATGTCTATGTAATCAGGTATGTAGCCTAAATACTCAATCATTGTGGCAAGCTTTAAGTGAACCGTAGTGTATATAAGTGGCTTTACATTACTGTTGTATGGAATAAGTATGCGCCTAGGCACTGGCTGTATATTTGATGTCCCCCAAGTTTGAAGGTGCCCATCAGTAACCCAAGGAGCATAACCTTGGGCAATAATTTGCTTAGCCATCGCAAGGCGCTGCTGTGGTTTAGCGTAATCAATTACCTGTACGTTAAAGCCCAGTGATTGTGCTTTATGAAGCTTTTCATTTAACCAAGCTTGATCGTTCTCAGTGGTAAGTTTGTAGCTGTTATCTACTGGATTAAAGTGGCTAAATAGCCCCTCGGCAACTAAATCAGAGACGTAATCGTTAAGCTGTGGCAGTAGCTCAAACCCTCTATTTAAAATTAAATGTTTATTAAATGTACTCGACAAACCTTTAATTATATTCACAAGCCCCACTTGTTGAGCCGCTTTATCGTAATCGGGTTTTAATAATTGGTAGCTGTCGAGCGTATCTAAAAATAAACCGTTAAAGCCTCGTTGTTGTAATTCACGTGCTTGTTTTTGCAGGTGTTGTTGCCAATGCTCAGCGGTTAAATCAGCAATATGGCTATTCCAGTGTGGATTTTTTGCTACTGAGGATTCATTTTCAGTAAACGATTCTCCCACACTTAAATAAGCGTATACGCTAATGTTGCGCTCTTTAAGCCAATTAAGTTCGTGTTGAGTGATGCTTTGCGGCTGCACAACAACCCGTGAGTAAAAGGTCATTTCAGCCAGCGGCATGGGGGATGAGTAATAAAAGGCAATGCTCTTGTTAGCAGGTTGCGCGCACACGTTTAAACAAATCAACAACGTTAGATATAAGAAGTACTTCATTATTATTTTTAAAAACCACAGCCTAAGTTAACGTTGAACATTGCCCCGCTTTTTGTATAAGTATTTATTATTAGAATTGTGATGATTATATGTTAAATAAAAATGCCTGGCTACCTTAATGTGAGATGAATAGTGGTGGAATTGCTTGGGTATTAACTAAGTAAAAGGTAATAAAAACGCCTTACTGCACAGTGTTTTCGATATGAAATTGCGACTAATGTCGAGTGATAATGTATATCTAAAGCGCTGTAATCTAATTATAATGCGCCCACCTTGCCAGCCCTTGGCAACCCCCTGCGCTATTTATAAATTGATATAAATAGTGACCTATTACATGCTTACTTTATTGCGTTGATTACTGCAAAGCAGACAGTGATAACGTGCATACCCTATTTGTGGAGATTTAATGAGTAACTTAAGCTTGAGAAATAAACTTTTACTACTGGCTATTTTACCGTTGAGCTTGTTATTAATTAGCTTAATGGCCAGCTCGTACTATTTAGAATCGCAAAACCAGCAACAAAATTTTGAAACAATTAAATCTAAACTCATTAAAGACAAACACACGCTACTTGCCACTGAAGTGGAAATAGCAAGCAAGTTGGTACGCCATCAGTTAGATAACGGATCAACACAAAGTGTTAAAAATATCCTTAGGGAGCTTACTTTTGGTGACGACGGTTACTTTTTTATTTACGACACACGTGGCGTTAGCGTGTTCCATGCCCTGTTAGGAAGTGTTATTGAAGGGCAAAATAAAATAGGGATGACAGACCCAAATGGTAAAAAAATAATTGTTGGATTATTAGAGCAAGCACGTAAAGGTGGCGGGGCATTTAATTACCATTTTCAAAAGCCAAATACCAACGGGTTAGTAGAGAAAATAGGCTATGCCGTAATGATACCAGGTACCGATTGGATGATTGGTACGGGTGCCTATATGGATGATATACAAACAGAGCTTGCAAATTATAAACAAACTATGCAATCGCATACTCGTGAAAAAATAACCACCTTGTTATTGATTGCCTTATTTTGGGTTGTGGTTAGCGTAGTGGGCGCACTTTTAGCGTCTAACGCTATGGTTAAACCTATCCAAATAATGGGCCAAAGCTTAGATGATAT
This sequence comes from Pseudoalteromonas sp. Angola-7, assembly GCF_028599255.1. Classification (NCBI taxonomy): domain Bacteria; kingdom Pseudomonadati; phylum Pseudomonadota; class Gammaproteobacteria; order Alteromonadales; family Pseudoalteromonadaceae; genus Pseudoalteromonas; species Pseudoalteromonas sp. Angola-7. The sequence goes on along the minus strand of NZ_JAQREL010000003.1, from coordinate 52,469 downwards.
TGCTAAAGGTGAAGGCGACTTAACAAAACGCCTAGCTATACATACGCACGATGAAATAGGGCAGTTGGGCGAATCGTTTAATGTGTTTGTTAGCAAGCTGCAAAGCATTATAAGTAATGTGGCTGATGTTACTAATGATGTAAAAAACGCCTCAAGCGATATTAATTCGCAAACAAAACTGTTTGAAAATAAACTGCTTAATCATAACCACGAAACAGATTTAGTTGCAACAGCGATTACCGAAATGTCGGCTACTTCTCACGAAGTGGCTAAAAATACCACGCAAGTTGCTGAGTCTACTCATACGGCAACGCTAGAAGTGGCAAAAGCGCAAGAGTGCGTAGATATTTCCCTAAGTGAAGTTTCCAACCTTATGGGCGAAATTAACCTAGCAGCTGATCAGGTAAACTCTTTAAGTGAGCAATCTAAAAAAATAGACAGTGTACTTAGTGTAATAGGTGGCATTGCCGAGCAAACTAACTTGCTTGCACTTAACGCCGCCATAGAAGCCGCACGTGCCGGCGAGCAGGGTAGGGGTTTTGCCGTGGTGGCTGATGAAGTAAGGAGCTTAGCGAGTCGTACACAACTTAGTACCCATGAAATTAGTGAAATGCTAACTGAATTACATAACTTAGTGGGCGCCGCGGTAAATGCCATGCAGGCGAGCCAAGCAAGTTGTAATCGCTCAGTTGAGTCATCGCGCGATATATCGCAAAGTTTAGGTGCTGTGACTACGTCGGTTACCACCATTAACGACATGAGTACGCAAATTGCAACCGCTGCAACAGAGCAAAGCTCAGTGACGGAAGAGATAAATCGTAATGTGTTTGCCATTCAAGAAATTGTTAATGAACTAACCCAAGCAAGTAAGGCCACCTCTGAGGTTAGCCAGCATTTAGCAGGGCGCGGTGAAAACTTAGGACAGTTAATAGGGCAGTTTAAGGTTTAAAATTTAAAACGGCATTGCATAAACCACTACTAGCCGCAACTTATGTTGCGGCTTTTTATTTTAAATACAAAATGGTTTAGGGGGAGTTTACTTTTTGAAGTTGAATTTTTAGCAACGTACTTTTATTTGGTAAAGCTGTGCTTATATTTTAAGGTTGCTGCAAAGGCATAGGCGTATTAACGCCAAACATGTCAGACCCTAGCTAGAACAAATTTTTATTTTTGAAAGTTCGCTAACCCTAGGGAATTTTATTAATTATGTGTAGTCTATTACACGCATTTTGAATAAACAGAGTAACCCTAATATGCAACAAAGTATGCCTTCAGTACAAAACGCTGACCCCGAAACGCTCGTAGCAGAGCAAGACCTAGGCCGGTTGATATCGTTTTTACGTTCAAAAATTGCCACACACATCGATGCCCAACTCGATTGTATGGACTTAACCTCTGCGCAATATATTGTGGTAGTGCTATTAGCGCGTGGCTCAGTAAACACATTAGCCGGACTGAGCGATCATATGGTGTACGATAAAGGCGCGATGAGCCGTTTGTTAAAGCGTTTAGAAGAAAAAGACTTAATTGAAAAAACACAATGTGAGTTTGATAAACGCTCTACACTTTTAAGTTTAAGTGATAAAGGCAAAGCGCTTTATCCGCAAATAATGCCCTTAGTAAATCAAGTGTACGAAAAAGCACTTAGCGGTTTTTCTGAAAATGAAAAACACAGCGTTATGGACTTACTAAACCGAGCAATAAACAACCTAGATACACCTTCTTAAATCTCTAAAAAAGATTATCAACATTTTAGCGATACTGTTTCAATAAAAACTTAGCCTGCTAAGTACTAGATCTAATTGTGCGGCAAATCCAACTTTGCTAATATAGTTGCCTAGGCAATTAAAGTTATCATCTTGTTAGGTTTGTTATGATTGAAAATAAGTTGTTATCACAATTACAGCAGCAGTTTCCTGAACATGTATTTATGCAACAGTATTTAAGTGTTGTTCATAAAGGGCGTTTTGCGAACGCAATTGTATACAGGTACAAAGATGATACGTTTGACTTAATAGTAAAAGACTTTAGCCAAAGCCCGTGGTTTATTCGTAAAACCTTTGCCAAGCTTTCTGTAAATCAAGAATTTAAAGGGTTGAGCCGCTTAGCACCGCTTGATGCAGTTGCTAATCGGTTTAGCCGTTTATCGCCGATAGCGGTGGCGTATGACTACATAGAAGGCACGCCGCTTAGGAGCTTAATACACCAGGGTGAGACGTTGCCTGTTGAATTTTTTATTGAGCTTGAACGCCAAGTTGCAAAAATGCACCGCCTAGGCATTGTACATTTAGATTTACGTAATATGGGCAATATATTATGTGGTAGCGATGGCAAGCCTTATATCATTGATTTTCAGTCAACCATTAGCTTTTCGCGCTTTGCGCGTTGGTTGCAACGTTTTATGCGCGGCTCTGACATGTCGGGCGTATATAAAGCGTGGGATAAGCTAAGTCGTACACCTTTGCCGCGTGCTAAGCAGCAGTATTTACAGCGTTTTAACCATGTTCGTAAACGCTGGATATTTAAAGGCTACCCAATACAACGTGCATATGCATGGGGTGCTGCAATGGTCACGCAGTTTGTAGACTCTGACCTAATACGTAACTTAACCGATAGATTTTAATTCCCCTTTTTTCATTGTGTGACTTTGCCCATAACAGCTTAGCTTTATGGGCTTTTTTTTGGTTAAAAATAAGGCCAATAATTTCTTTTTTAATTTTAAAATAAACAGTAGTATCGCTGGTGTTTTTACCCCTACAATGCGCAAAAATAATGAGCGCAGTTTCAACCATCAAAGCTTAAAGCGTCTTAATAAGTTTAGGTTTTTTCTGCAATTTTTTATTGTTCAAGTAAACTATAAGCAATGTGCATTTTAAAATTTAAGGTTTCAAGATGATTGAGTATCCAGTCGACCAACTACCGCAGCTAATAAACGATTTATTACAATGCGAAACACACACGCAAAAAAGCCAGCTTTTAGCCGATGCACAGCTTAATTTATCTACTGAGCACCTATCGCTACTTTTTGAGGCCATCCCAAAAGAACAGCGTCTAGAAATTTGGCAGTTATTAGATAAAGACACGCAGCATGAAATATTCGTCACCCTGAGCGATGACAGCTGCTTATGGTTACTACAAACCTTAGATGATAGCGAGGCATACGCGCTATTAGATGAAGTGAATGTTGAAGAATTACTTGAGCTTGAAGAGGTTATTCCTGAGCGCTTTGTTGATTATGCTAAAAAGCAACTCGATGAAGCACAAACGAAACAATACGATCTTGCTCAGCAGTATCCGCCTGAGCAATTAGGTCACTGGGTTGGTTTCGACTTTCTAAAAATAACTGAAAAAGCAACAATTGCAGGCGTTAAAAAATTACTGCACAAAGGTTTGCCGCAATACAGCGAAGTTGTGTATTTAGTTAGCCGCCAAGGCAGCCTAATAGGTGAACTTGCAGTAAATGATTTAATAAAAGCCGATGAAGGCGATAACCTATTGGCGCTGGCAAACTATGATTTTTCATCATTGCATGCTGATGATGATTTATACGAAGCGGCAGAAGTGGTTATTCACAGTGAAAAAATGGCCATGCCGGTGGTTAATACCGATAACAAATTAGTCGGGCGTTTAACCATTAGCTCGGCATACGAACTACGCCAAGAAATTGCCGACGAAGCTGCTGCCAAAGCTGGTGGTTTACGCGAAGACGAAGACCTGTTTGCCAGTGTAAGAAAAAGTGCTAAAAACCGGGGAATTTGGCTGGGTATAAATTTAGCCACTGCGTTTTTAGCATCGTGGTTTATTGGCTTATTTGGCGCAACAATAGAGCAAGTTGTGGCACTGGCGGTACTTATGCCTGTGGTGGCCTCTATGGGCGGAATCGCCGGGAGTCAAACTTTAACGGTAATAGTGCGCGGTTTAGCGCTTGGCCAGGTAACCGACTCTAACCGCAATGCACTTTTAAAAAAGGAGCTACGGGTGGGTGCGGTGAACGGCTTAGTGTGGGCATTAGTGATTGGCGCGCTCACCTTTGTTTGGTTTAGCGACATAATGCTAAGCATTACAATTACCGTTGCTATATTGCTTAATTTAGTTGCTGCGTCGTTAGCTGGGGTTGTTATACCGTCTATTTTAGACAAAATGAAAATAGACCCTGCGCTTTCTGGCTCGGTAATATTAACCACGGTTACCGATATAGTTGGGTTTGTGACCTTTTTAGGGTTAGGCAGTTTATTACTGCTTTAAGCTAAAAAACAACAAAGCCGCATTAAGCGGCTTTGTTTGTTATTAAGAAAGGTCGCGTTCTTTAATAGTAACCACCCGCTGCGGAAAGGGTATTTCTATCTCAGCGCTATTAATGGCTTTATAAACGCCTGCGTTTATAGCAAGCTTGGTTTCTATTATTTTGGTTGTAGGCACCCAATAGCGATAACTAATGGTTACGCCGCTATCGGCAAAGCGCTCTATGCCTACTTGAGAAATAGGGTTTTGAGCCACCTGATCATGAGCCTTTAATACTTCTTCAATAAGGCTAACAGCGGTATCAGCGCAGGCAGTATAGGCTATGTCTATTTCTCCTTTAACTAACGAGTAGCTAAACGAGTTGTGAATAATTTCACCCACTATGTGCTTGTTAGGAATAGTGATTTCTACCTTTTCTTCATCAATTAAAATGGTGTAACCCAGCTCAATTGTTTTTACTTGGCCGCTGACCCCTTTTACTTCAATGGTATCGCCTACCACAAAAGGGCGCGTGGCAATAATAGCAAGGCCAGCGCCATAGTTTGAAAGCATTCCTTGTAAGGCCAAACCCGCACCTAGAGAGGCAGCACCTATAGCCGCTACAAAGGGGGTAACACTAATGCCTATTTTGCCAAGTGCTATCACTACAACCATCACAATAAGCAATACTTTTACCACGTTACTGACAAAGCTGGTAAGCGTGATATCGACATTGTGACGAGCCATCAATTTAGCGACTAAATTTGAGAGTTTTTTAGCCACCCACAAACCTAGTATAAGAATAAAAACGGCACCCACAATTTGCATGCTGTAGGTAACTAAATACTCAGTGAGCATGGTGTAGTATTTTTCAAATTGTTCTATTTCAGAACTGATCATAGTGGGCTCTTTATATTGCGTAATTATTTTTTGCTAACTATAGCAAAGTGTTGACTAAAAAAGGATATAGCACAGGGACTATTATGGCGGTTAATAATGCGCTTAAAGCCATAGCAACCGAGGAAAACGCGCCTATTTTTGGGTGCTCGTCCAGTGCTGCTGCGGTGCCTATAGCATGGCACGCAGTTCCCATTGCTATTCCTTGAGCTTGCTGGTTATTAACACCTATCCACTTAATGAGCATTAACCCAAAGAGCGCACCTAGTAAGCCAATAAATATAACTAATGCTGCGGCAAGAGAGCTAATCCCCCCTAAGGACTCAGTAACTATTAACGAAATAGGCGTAGTTACACTTAACGCAGCTACGGAGGCGCTTAAATTGGCGGGTACATCAAATAAAATACTTAAAATAAAAGCCACCACTGTGGCGTTAATAATGCCTAAGCTACAGGTGCTTACTATTAACAGTAGATTTTTTCTGACATGTATAAACTGCTGATACAAAGGTAAGGCCAGTGCCACTATAGCAGGCTCTAATAGCCAACTAAGTAGTTGGCTATGCGTGGAAAAATCAGCATAAGGTAATTTTAAATTAACAAGTACTAAGGCAATAATCGCAATACTTAAAAACACTGGGTTGGTGAGCGACTTTACTATGCTGTGCTGCCAGTGTTTATTAAACGCTCTTAATAATAAAAACAGCAAAATAATAGCGGGAGTTGTTAAGTACCATAGCGTAAGGTGCAGCTCAGTCATTGTTATTTTTACCTTTAACATAGCCAACAACGCTGCTTACCAGTAAAAGCGTACTGGCAGGGACTAGCAAAATAACCAAAACCAAATAGGGCCAATGCAGCTTAATAAGTGCAATGTGCTCGATAAATCCTACCCCCGCGGGTATAAAAAATATTGGCATAATATTTAAAATAGGGGAGGCCGAGGGCTTAATATGGTGCTCTTTCACTACACCTAACAGTAATAAACTCAGTAAAATAACCATGCCAAGGAGCGGTGCAGGGAAGCTGCCACCAATTAAGTGCATTATTAATTTAGCACACCCTAAGCACAGTAAAATAATTGCACTGCTAAGCAAGTACTTCATGATAATGGCTCATTAATATAGAAAGAAATTAACGTTAGCAAATACGCACTATTATTAAATGCTAATTTAGTCTTACCAGCGCTTTGAATTTGCATAGCTTATATCTGTTTTCCCTTTTGCTTTGGCAATTGCTTTTTTAGTATTAGGATTGAGTAACAAGCGAATTTGGCTAAACGTTTCTTTAGCTAAAATTTGTCGTTGGTTTGTTGTGTAGCTTTGTTGAGTAACGCGCTTTATCGCTGCCAGTGTATCGGGGGAGCGTTCACGTAATATATTTAACATGCGCTGCGTGGCCTGTTCGGTATTGTCTGTAAGCTCTGTGACTAACCCCAGCTCGTAGGCCGTGTGTGCACTAATAGGATTGGCATGGCTTGCCAGCCACAGCGCTTGGTCGCGCTTTAATAAACCAGCAAGCACTACATTAGCGCCCATATCGGGGCATAGCCCCCAACGCGCTTCCATAATGGCTAGTTTTGCTTGGGTATCAACAATTCTATAGTCGGCGCCCAATGCTATTTGTAGCCCACCCCCTAAACAATTTCCGTTTATTTGCGCAATCACAGGTACGCTTAACGATTGCCAGCCCAGTACCACTTTTTGCGCTAGGTTTTGATTGCCAGGTAGCCATTTTAGCAACAGCCTAACAATGTTTAATGGTGAGGCCATCACTGCAGCCACATCAAGCCCTGAGCAAAAATGCTCACCATCACCTTTTATTACTACGGCGCGAACACTTTTATCTTTTTTTATACGTTTAATAGTGCTGTTTAATTGCATGAACATATCAAAGCTAAGTGCATTTTGTTTTTCTGCGCGGCTTAAAATAACGTTAGCAATGCCTTGTTGTATTTCTAGTTTTATCATTGCGCTCTCCTATTATCATGTGTTTGAGCTTATGATGTACGCCTTACTAAGTAAAGTAACGGTTTGTTTTATAATAAAAAATAAATTGAATTATTTTTAACTTTTTTAGTCAAAGCACTTTAAATCTTATTTAAGCTTAACCGCGCATGAGCTGGTAACAAAAAAGTCATTATTTTTAGCTGTTTTTTCTCAAAACACAGATGAGTTTTGATATTATGTGCGCACTTAAAATGCATTGAGGTTTTACCCATGTCAGGCCCACGTTTATATAGCGAAGAAGAAGTTACCCATCAAGCGTACGATATTTTTTTAGAGCTGGCGCCAAATAATCTTAGCGAACAAGATGTTGAAGACTTTAACGAATACCGAGAAGAGCTTGGGTTTATTGAAGAGGGCGAGCCTGATGAGCAATGGCAAAACTTTGTTGCACTTGAAATAGAGCCGGAGTTATTTGTGCAAGTGCTAGTGGGGTTAGAGTTTGAAAACGAAGATGTGTTATTTGCAAAAATTTTAATTAGCCGTGATAAAGACGCGCCGTTTTGTCATATTTTATGGAAAGAAACAGAGCACGCTGAGTAAGCAGTTTTGTTTGTATGTGCAAGAGAGTTTACCGTGCATAAGTATTTACTATTCGTGTTTTTAATAATGAGCAGCCGGTGTTGGGCTGTTGATCCATTTGAAGACTTTCATGAATATGGACAACTCTCTGATGAAGAAATTCACGAGCTACATAAAGGCGAAATGCTCTATGGCGATACTGAATTTGGCTTGATTTTAAGTAAGGGTAATACTAACTCTACCAGCTTTAAGTTTAGAGGAAATTTATACCAAGACTTCGAAAATTGGCGTAACCAATTTAAATTAGACACCTTGTATAAACGAGATCAAAACGAAGATACAGGGCAAACCGATGTAACGGCAGACCGTATTTTTGTCTCTGCACAGGGTAACTACAAAGTGGGCGTTAAAAACTCTTCATTTTTTATTTACGGTGACTACGAAGAAGATAAATTTAGCGGCCTAGATTACAAAAGTACAGTGGCTACCGGCTATGGTGCCAGAGTTTACCAAGGTGTAAAAAATAAAGTAGATATTGATATTGGCCCAGGTTTATATCGCTCCGTCGCTGATGATGAGTCAGAGGTAAGCGAAGAAGATGAAAACAAAACCGGTTATTTAGTTCGTATTGCAATGCAGTGGGAGCGTTTGGTATCAAAGCGCACGCGCTTTAATCAAGATGTGAGTATTGAGCAGTCTTTGTCGGGGTTAAATTCGCGTTTGAAGTCAGAAACCGCTTTGATTAGCCAAGTCATAGGTGCGGTATCGTTAAAGTTTGCCTACATGTATCGTTATAATTCAAAACCTGAAGACGATAACCTTAAATACGACTCAGAATTAAGCGCCACGTTGGTGTACAGTTTTTAATAATAAAGAGAGCGTTATGTATCAGCATAAACAATATGCGGTGTTTATATTTTTTGTTTTAGCATGGATAGGCGGCTTTGTAGCCTTAGCCTGGAACTTAATGGGCGCCGATGTGCCATTAATGGTATTTGCCTGTGTATTGGTTTTAGTCGGCTTTTTGTTTCATGGTTTAACCGTAAAAGTTGACGAGCAAACAATTAGTTGGGCTTTTGGCCCTGGCGTTGCGGGGCAACGATTAGCACTTGCGGACATAGTGGAGGCTAAAGCGGTGCAAAACTCTTACCGCCATGGTATTGGTATTCGTATTACGCATGATGGGTGGGTGTATTCTGTATCCGGGTTTAGTGCCCTACAGTTAACCTTAAAAGACGGTACTAAGTACCGAGTGGGAACAAACGATCAGCAAGGCTTATTACGTGCGCTTGAGGGTAAAATAACACCCAGTGAAACCCCTTTAGAGGAACCGGCGCCAATAAAAACCGCGACCTACAACAATATGTTATAAAAAAAGCGCCTTAGGCGCTTTTTTTATAAACGGCGGTATGATTAGTGATCGTGACCACAACCGCCTTCACCGTGCACGTGGCCGTGCGCAAGCTCTTCTTCGGTTGCTTCGCGCACCTCTAAAATTTCTACATCAAAATTAAGGGTAATACCCGAAAGCGGGTGGTTGCCATCAACTATAACGTCTTCATCTTGAATCTCGATAATCATCACAGATTGATCACCATCATCAGTTGACGCTCTAAATTGCATACCCACTTCAATCTCCATGCCATCAAACATCGACTTAGGCACCGCTTGCATTAGGTTATCGTGACGTTCGCCGTAGCCTTCTTCAGGTTCTACTTTTACATTTAATGTATCACCGGCTTGCTTGCCTTGGAGTGCATTTTCAAGCCCTGGGATTAAGTAGCCTGTGCCAATAATAAAAACCAGTGGCTCGCCATCAAAAGAGTTATCAATGGTATTGCCATCGTTATCCAGTACTGAATAATGCATTTTTACTACTGTGTTTGGTGCAACGATCATAGTCATTCCTATTTATTCATCTTCAAGAGAGTAAGGTAGAGGCAGAATGCTTAGCTCTACCTGAGGGGTGTGCTTTGCACGAAGTACGTGTGTACTTGGTGTATCGTTTGGCAGCACAACAAGGCCAAATATGGTTTGGCTATTTTCGTTATAGCTTTGGGCAATTAGTTTACCAGCGCGGCGCCAGTTTTCGCCCACTTGGGTTTCAAGCTCAGGCTCTTCAAGTAGGCCATCGCTTTTACCTGTAACAATATACATAGCGCGTTTGTTTTTACCTAGGTACTTCATACGGGCAACCGTTTCTTGGCCGGTGTAACAGCCTTTTTTAAAACTAATGCCGTTAATCGCTTGAAGGTTTACCATTTGTGGTACGTATTCGCCAATGGCGTCACTATTTAATTGTGGCTCGCCCGCTTTTATAGCGGCTTCTTGCCATAGTGCGCAGTTATCTAATGTAGACACATCATCTGGCATACTAAATTGGCTATCAACCATTAGTAAAACGCGATTTGGCGCTAACTTAAGGGCTTTACCACTTGGGAAATCACAGGCCGTTTGGTCATCAGAAAAACGAATATCAAGTTTTTCTAGTACTGGGGTTAAATCGTCACTGATCAACCCGATTAATCTGTTCGTAGAAACATCAATATCTACTTTGGCAAACACAGCGTATTTTTTTAGCTCACTGAGCGACTTCTCTACCTCAGGCTGTGAACCTGCTAAGTAGTAGCTATCTTGGTGAGAAAATAATTTAAACACACCCCACAACTTGCCTTTGGCGCTGCAGTGACCAGCCCATAAATAATTGCTGTTAGATAGTTTATTGAGATCTTGAGTGATTTGTCCGTGAAGATAAGACAATTTATCCGCACCGGTTAGGCTAATAAGTTGGTGAGATAACGGACATGCATAAACGCTCGACATAAAAACCTTCTGTGCAATACAAATGAGTAGACATAATAACGCAGTTATAACCTAGGGTACAGCAACGAAGGCGGGCAGTTTTTTATTATTTGAACACAGATTAATAGCTGCTAATTAGGCGGGTATTTGTTAAACTCGGGGCAATTAAGTATGAGGTTTAAAATGACTGAAATTCATAGTAAAGCACGTATACGCTGGGCTTGTCGCCGCGGCATGTTAGAGTTAGATGTTTTGTTTATGCCATTTGTAGAGCAGGCGTATGATTCGTTAAATGCACAGCAACAGGCTGTATTTCAGCGTTTGCTAACCCAAGAAGACCCTGATTTATTTGCATGGTTTATGGGCCATGAAGAGTGTAAAGATGCTGAGCTTAATACCATGGTATCGCTAATTTTAGACCGAGTTCGTGTATAGGTTTACGGTAGTAAATAATAAAGCAGAACAGCGGCCTGTGGTGCTGTTTTTCTGCTTATTAAGTGTGGTATTAGGGCTTTATTTAAGCTCTTTTTTTAGCATTGTTGTTTGTATAACTGTAAATGCAATTGCGCTTTGCTGGGTATGGCAAAAAATAGTGGCTATTCACCCTGAAAGTGGCGTTATTATTTTAGAGCCTAAGCAAATACGCTTTGAAAATGAAAATTTAAAAGTTCAGGGGCAAATAACCCCTAAAACAAAAATATTAAATACCAGTGTGTGGTTACACATTAAAGGTTTTAATAAACGCCAATGGCTTATTATTTCAGCTAATGGCGTAAATAAGCAAAGCTACGCACGTTTAAAGCGCGCAGCATTGATTGCCATTAATGGCGAGGTGGAATCAAAATAGTAGGTGTTGGGTTTTCATTTTGCTCAGGGTAGTCAATCGTATAGTGAAGGCCGCGGCTTTCTTTACGCTGCATTGCACTTCTAATTATCAGTTCGGCTACTTGTACTAAATTACGAAGCTCCAATAAGTTATTACTTACTCTAAAGTTTGCGTAATAATCATGTATTTCTTGTTGTAATAACTCAACACGGTGCAGTGCTCGCTCTAGGCGTTTAGTTGAGCGCACAATGCCTACATAATCCCACATAAATAACCGCAGTTCGTGCCAGTTATGGGTAATAACAATTTCTTCATCAGAATTACTTACTCGGCTTTCATCCCAACTTGGCAGCGCAAGTGGTGCTGGCGCATGCTCAAGTTTACTTAAAATATCTTTAGCGGCAGCGTGAGCAAATACAATGCACTCTAATAATGAATTGCTCGCCATACGGTTAGCGCCGTGCAAACCTGTGTAGGCGACTTCGCCTACAGCGTATAAGTTATCTAAATCGGTTTTACCGTTAAAGTCGCTCATTACACCGCCACACGTATAATGCGCGGCAGGAACAACCGGGATGGCTTCTTTGGTTATATCAAGCCCTACACTTAAACACTTTGCGTAAATAGTAGGGAAGTGCTCAATAATAAAGTCTTTATCTTTGTGGCTAATATCTAGGTATACACAATTTGCACCTAAACGCTTCATTTCAAAGTCGATAGCACGGGCTACTATGTCGCGCGGTGCCAGCTCTTCTCTATCGTCAAAGTCTTTCATAAAGCGAGTGCCGTCGGGGCGCTTTAAATAAGCTCCTTCACCGCGCATAGCTTCGGTAATTAAGAAGTTTTGTAGCTCTGGATGATAAAGGCTTGTGGGGTGAAACTGGTTAAATTCCATATTGGCTACCCTACAGCCTGCACGCCACGCCATGGCAATACCGTCACCGCTAGATACATCAGGGTTTGAAGTGTACAAATACACCTTGCTTGCACCCCCTGTTGCGAGCGCTACAAATTTAGCGGAAATAGTTTCTACTTTTTTTGCTTTTTTATTCCACACGTACATGCCATGAATATGCGAGCCCGGCTTACCTAAGCTTTTATCACTAATTAAATCGATGGCATTGTATTGCTCGAGCAAGGTAATGTTTTTATGCGCTTTAACTTGGCTAATTAACGTGGTTTGTACGGCCTTACCAGTGGCATCGGCTGCATGTAAAATACGGCGATGGCTGTGTCCGCCCTCGCGGGTTAAATGAAAGCGCTCTTTTCCTTTGCTATCAAACTCCATATCAAAAGGAACGCCTTGCTCAATGAGCCATTGTAAACACTGATGCGCATTACTTGCAGTATAATGCACAGCTTCTCGGTCACATAAACCACCGCCGGCATCAAGGGTATCTTCAACATGTGATTCTATGCTGTCGTTTTTTTTATCAAATACTGCGGCAATCCCGCCTTGTGCATACAGTGTAGAGCCTTCGGTGAGGGCACCTTTACTGATCACAGTAACATTACAATAGTTAGCTAAAGACAATGCAAGAGATAAGCCCGCCGCGCCGCTACCGATAATAGCGACATCAGCAATATGATGTTTATTTTGGTTCATGTCAGAGGTACTTTGCGGTTACAATGCTCAAATTAGAGCAATATTTGTTTTTAATAGTGTAGTTGTATCATATTTGTCATATTACTACGTAGTGATTTTAATGGCTTAGCGCCGTTATTTACGACTATTTTATAAAAAAATAATATTAAGCAGAACTTTTTATTCATAAAGACGTCAGAGTATTTGTGAACAATGGCGACACTATGAATAACCAGCAAGAATCAAACAGAGGAGTACCGGCTCGAATGAGCGAGCAGGAATTAGATTTAGCGCTTGTAAAAAGGGTCCAGCAAGGAGATAAAAACGCCTTCAACCTATTAGTAAAGAAGTATCAGAGCAAAATTGCAGGGTTAATTTCACGTTATGTGTCTAACCAAGGCGATATTGCAGATGTAGCACAAGAGGCATTTATTAAGGCCTACCGTGCACTTCCAAACTTTAGAGGTGATAGTGCCTTTTATACGTGGTTATACCGTATTGCCGTTAATTGTGCTAAAAATTATTTAGTAGCTCAGGGCCGTAAACCGCCAGCAAACGATATAGACGCTGAAGATGCCGAGTTTTATGACGGTGCGGATTCGATGCGTTCAAACGCATCGCCTGAAAATTTACTGTTAAGCGACGAAGTACGCGCTGTTATTTTTAATACGATTGATAGTTTGCCTGAAGACCTCAAAACCGCGATTACCCTAAGAGAAATCGAAGGGATGAGCTATGAAGAAATAGCCGTGGTAATGGATTGCCCTGTTGGGACAGTACGTTCGCGTATTTTTAGAGCCCGAGAAGCAATAGATAATAAATTAAACCCATTAATAGGCGAGTCTTAGTATGACAAAAGCACACGTTAACAAGTTGGATAGCGAAACGTTATCAGCATTACTTGACGGCGAACAACACCTTGCAGAGGGTAAAATTTCTGATCAGGATGTTGCTACGTTTGGTCGATATGCGCTAATTGGTGATGCGATGCGTGCTCAAAAAAATAACAACGACATACACATCGATATAAGCGATAACATCGCCTTAGCACTTGAAAGTGAGCCTGTGTATGCCGATTTCACCCAATCGACAGCAAACAAAGCTCCAGATACCGAGCACAGTGAAGCGCAGCAAGACAACAAAGTAGTGGCGTTTAATTGGCGTAAGCCGGTTGCACAACTTGCTATTGCTGCAAGCGTAGCTATGTTTGCCATTGTTGGCGTAAATACCTTGCCGCAAGGTGCGGGCGAGCAAGAAAGCGAAATTCCGCTTTTACAAACTACCCCATTAACAGGTATGGCGTCGCCGGTGAGTTACTCTTCAGAACCTGCTCTTGAAAACGCTGAGCAAGGTTTACGCGAATTACAGCAACAACGCATTGGCGCGTTAGTTTTAGAGCATCAACGTCAAGCACGTGTTGCACACTCTTTGCAAACAGCGCAAAATAGTGACAAAGCGCAAGAGGAAAAAAACTAATTAAATGAAAGTAATCACTTTTGTTCTGTCGTTAGTATTAAGCTTTAATGTTTTTGCTAACGACACAAATCCCGCCAAAGATTTATTACTAAACATGGCGAACGCAGTGCATACCCGTAATTTTGACGCCTCTTTTGTGGTGGTAAAGGGTAAAGCCATGGAACCTTACCGTTGGGTGCATGCAAAGCAAGGTGAAACAGAGCTTGAGCATTTAAGTTTACTTAATGGCGCGGGCTTAGAAATGGTGAGAATTAACGACCAAGTAACCTACTTTGAACCGCAATCGCAGCCATATTCTATAAATACAGACTCCATTGCTGGGCCAATACCTGAAGTATTATTTAAAGATATTGAAGCGCTAAGCAGCCAATATGATTTTGTGCTAGGTGGTAAAGGCCGTATTGCAGGGCGAGCGGCGCAACTGGTGAGAATAGAATCAAAAGATGAATACAAATATAACTATTGGATTTGGCTTGATACAGAGTCATCGCTGTTATTAAAAGCCGCTTATGTTAACCACAAAGGTGAAGCATTAGAGCAGCTACAGTTAACCCATATTAGCGTAACAGAGCAACCAGCACCGATGATTTTAGAAGTGCTCAACCGTAATTTTCCAACGCCGTTACCAGGTAACGCACTGGAAGGTGAAAAAAGCAATGCCACAAACTGGCGCATTGGTTGGTTACCTAATGGCTTTAAATTACTAAAATCAGACCGCCATAAACTCGATTTAAACAACGAACTTACTGACTATTATTTATATTCTGATGGGTTTGTTGAAATTTCAGTTTTTGTACAGCGCCCCTTACCAGGTCGCCGCTTAAGCGGATCATTAACTTCTGGCGCAACGACAATTTATGTGCATAATGGCGGAAACTTTGATGTATCCGTTGTTGGTAATGTGCCAAGCCAAACCGCAAAGGCAATTGCTGAGTCAGTGACTCGCGCATTATAAACAATTCGTAAGGGTTGTTATGATTGAACAAACACTTACAGTGGTTGCCCTAGATGGCACCACTGCCCACTTAGAAGCCCAGCAAAAAAAAGCCTGCGAAGGGTGTAATGGTCGCTGTGGCTCGCAAGTCTTTGCCAAACTCTTTGGTAGCGATAAAAAAACCTTTCCATATCAATTTGATACTCCTGTAGAAGTGGGCCAAAAAGTAACGCTCTCATTAGATGATTCGCATCTAGTCAAACATGCTTTTGCTGTATACATGCTGCCTTTATTTTTAGGATTAACGCTTGCATTTATTAGTGCCGAATTACTACTTTTAGCGCAGGGATGGCAAATATTATTCGCCGCTTTGGGCGGTGTAGGTGGTTACTTTTTGGCCAAAAGCAAAGTGAAAACACTCAGGCATGATGTAAAAGTGATAAAAATTCATCCAATTAGCCTTCCTTTAACGCAAATAGATGGTGATTAAGGCCAATTAAATGTAAAATTGCCGTTTTATACCAGAGTAACTTGGAAATACAGGGTAAAAAGGCAATCAAAATTTGATTATCTAAAGCGCATTTAGCCACTTATATAGCACTTATACCCAATAAGTATTTTCAAGTCACTCAGGTGTTCGTACTTAGCCTATTAAAATAGAAGTTTAGAATCCAGTTTATGAAGCATATCCGTAATTTTTCGATCATCGCCCATATTGACCATGGTAAATCGACCCTTTCAGATCGTTTGATCCAGGTTTGTGGTGGCTTAACAGACCGCGAAATGCAAAAGCAAGTGTTAGATTCAATGGACATCGAGCGTGAGCGCGGTATTACTATTAAAGCGCAAAGTGTAACGCTTAACTACACTGCTAACGATGGCGAAACCTACCAACTTAACTTTATCGATACACCAGGGCACGTTGACTTTACTTATGAAGTTTCTCGCTCTTTAGCGGCATGTGAAGGTGCGCTTTTAGTTGTTGATGCCGGACAAGGTGTTGAAGCACAAACGCTGGCAAACTGTTATACCGCCATTGAAATGGATTTAGAAGTAATCCCTGTTTTAAATAAAATAGATTTACCGCAAGCTGATCCGCTTCGTGTAGCAGAAGAAATTGAAGACATTATTGGTATTGATGCCCTAGATGCTGTGCAATGTAGTGCAAAAACAGGTGTTGGTATTGCTGAAGTACTTGAGATGATTGTAAAGGATATCCCACCACCGGTAGGTGAAAAAGATCAACCTTTACAGGCGCTTATTATTGACTCGTGGTTTGACCCATACCAAGGTGTTGTATCACTAGTGCGTATTAAGCACGGTGAACTACGTGCCGGCGACAAAATAAAAATAATGTCGAACGAGCAAGTACATACAGCTGATCACGTGGGTATTTTTACCCCTAAACAAACCAACACGGGTATTTTACGTACCGGCGAAGTAGGGTTTGTTATTGCCGGTATTAAAGAAATACACGGCGCCCCAGTGGGCGATACGATTACGCATCAAAAAAATGCGGCACCAGTGCGTTTACCAGGCTTTCAAAAAATTAAGCCGCAAGTATATGCAGGTATGTTCCCAATTGCCTCTGATGATTATGAATCGTTCCGCGATGCGCTTAATAAACTAAGCTTAAATGATGCGTCGTTATTTTTTGAACCTGAAAATTCAACAGCACTGGGTTTTGGTTTCCGCTGTGGCTTTTTAGGTATGCTACACATGGAAATTATTCAAGAGCGTTTAGAGCGTGAATACGATATTGATTTAATTACCACGGCACCTACTGTAATCTACGAAGTAGTAACCAAAGAAGGTACGAGTCAAATTGATAACCCGTCTGACTTACCGGCGGTAAATGATATTGTTGAAATACGCGAACCAGTGGTAGAGGCAAACATACTTGTACCGCAAGAGTTTTTAGGTAGCGTTATTACTCTGTGTGTAGAAAAACGTGGTATGCAAACTAAAATGAGTTATCACGGCAAGCAAGTCGCTGTAACTTATGAGCTACCTATGGCTGAAGTGGTTATGGACTTTTTTGATAAATTAAAGTCAACCAGTCGTGGTTTTGCATCGCTTGATTACAACTTTAAGCACTTTCAAACATCAGACATGGTACGTGTTGATATACTTATCAATGGTGAACGTGTTGATGCGCTCGCTATAATTGTTCACCGCGACAGTGCACAATCACGCGGCCGCCAACTTGCTGATGCGTTAAAAGAGCTTATTCCGCGTCAAATGTTTGATATTGCGATTCAAGCTGCAATAGGACAACATGTTATTGCGCGTACCACGGTTAAGCAATTACGTAAAAATGTAATCGCTAAGTGTTACGGTGGTGATGTGAGTCGTAAGAAAAAGCTACTGCAAAAGCAAAAAGATGGTAAAAAACGAATGAAGCAATTGGGTAACGTAGAAGTACCGCAAGAAGCGTTTCTAGCTATTTTGAAAGTTGGTAAATAAAAACAAAGGATTATAGATGGCTGGTTATTTCTCAGTTTTATTGGTGTTATTAACGTTAGGCTCAGGTTTAATATGGTTAATTGACCACCTAATGTATGCGCCAAAAAGGCAAGAGCGTTTGGCGCTTGCCCAAACATCTGCCGGTGGCCAGCTTGATGAAGAAACAGCGGCGTTAATAGCACCTGAGCCGGCAATTACAGAAACTGCAAAATCGATTTTTCCGATGATTGCAGCTATTACTATTTTTAGGTCGTTTATTTTTGAGCCTTTTCAAATACCGTCAGGTTCAATGATGCCAACCTTGTTGGTGGGCGACTTTATTTTAGTACAAAAGTACTCGTACGGGATTAAAGACCCGGTATGGCGTAGCCAGCTTGTAGATGTAGGCGAGCCTGAACGCGGCGATATTGTTGTTTTTAAATACCCGTTAGATGAGCGAGTAGATTATATAAAACGTGCTATTGGTTTACCGGGCGATAAAATTGTTTATCGTGATAAGCGTTTATATATTCAACCTAATTGTAAAGAAGGCGAGACCCAGCAGGGTGACCTACTTTGTAATGAGTTTAATAAAATTGATTTTAAATTAATCAACGATAATGAGTTTAAACAAGGCCAGATGTCGCTTGCCCGAGTAAATGAAGATTTAACGACACTCAAGCACGACATTTTAATCAACCCACGCGCACCTGAACGTAAAGGGCGTTACTATCAGCAACCAGGTACTCCTTCGGATGAATGGACTGTACCAGCTGATCATTATTTTATGATGGGTGATAACCGCGACAACAGCCAAGATAGTCGCTTTTGGGGCTTTGTACCAAAAGAAAACTTGGTGGGTAAAGCTGTCTTTATATGGATGAGTTTTGAATTTGAGAATGGCCCAGATGATGTTTTACCAGGATGGGTTCCAACTGGTGTTCGTTTTGAACGCCTAGGTAATATTCAGTAACAATGAAAAAAAATGTAACAGAATTATATAAACGAATTGGCTACGAATTTGCTGATCAAGGTTTACTTGAACAGGCAATGACGCACCGCAGTCATAAAGGTCAACATAACGAACGCTTAGAGTTTTTAGGCGATTCAATTTTGAGCTTTGTTATTGCTAATGCTTTGTACGACAAATTTCCAAAAGCGCGTGAAGGCGATTTAAGCCGTATGCGATCTACGCTTGTGCGTGGCCAAACTCTTGCTGAATTTGGGCTAGAGTTTGGTTTAGGTGACTACTTGCGCCTTGGGCCGGGTGAGTTAAAAAGCGGTGGTTTTCGTCGTGAATCAACATTAGCTGATGCTGTAGAAGCCATTATAGGGGCTGTGTTTTTAGACTCAAACATAGACCGCTGTGGCGAGCTGATTTTAGCGTGGTACGAATCTCGACTTGATGCTATTTCACCAGGGCTTAATCAAAAAGATCCTAAGACCCTGCTGCAAGAGTATCTACAAGCGCGTAAGTTATCTTTACCGGGCTACACCGTTGTCGATACCAAAGGCCAAGCGCACAATCAAACGTTCACGGTTGAATGTATAGTTGAAGGTATGGATAGCATTATTTCTGTTGGTAGCTCGCGTCGTAAAGCCGAACAAAAAGCTGCCGAAAAAGCATTGAAGATACTAAAAAATGAATCTTGATACCTTAATACAGCCTCATGAAGGTGATATTGATACGTTTTGTGGCATGGTTGCCATTGTTGGCCGCCCTAATGTAGGTAAATCAACATTGCTTAATGAAATCATTGAGCAAAAAGTAAGTATTACCTCGCGCAAGCCACAAACAACTCGCCACCGTATTATGGGTATTCATACAGAAGGGCAACACCAAGCTGTTTATATTGATACGCCGGGCTTACACGTTGAAGAAAAGCGGGCTATTAATCGCTTAATGAACCGTGCTGCATCGAGTTCAATTGGTGATGTAGAGCTTATTATTTTTGTTGTTGAGGGCACTCACTGGAATGCCGATGACGAAATGGTACTTAATAAAGTATCGCAAAGTGGTAAGCCTGTTTTACTTGTTATTAATAAAATAGACCAAGTAAAAGACCGCGATTTAGTATTACCGCATATGAAGATGCTTGGCGACAAATTTGATTTTGTGGGCATTATGCCGGTATCGGCAACGCAAGGTAAAAACGTTGATTTAATTAAAGCCGAAGTAACTAAACGCTTACCACCGTGCGAATTTTACTTTCCTGATGACTATGTAACCGACCGCTCAATGCGTTTTATGGCGGCAGAAGTTATTCGTGAAAAGCTAATGCGCTTTATGGGTGAAGAGCTGCCGTATTCTGTTACTGTAGAAATTGAGCAGTTTAAATGGCAAGAAAACGGTGTTTGGCATATCAACGGGTTAATTCTTGTTGAGCGTGAAACCCAAAAACGCATGGTAATAGGTAACAAAGGCGAAAAGCTTAAAGTGATTGGCCGTGAAGCCCGTAAAGACCTTGAAGAAATGCTCGATAACAAAGTGTTTTTAGAGCTTTGGGTTAAAGTTAAATCGGGTTGGGCAGATGATGAACGTGCCTTAAGAAGTTTAGGCTATGGCGAAGATTAACCAGCATTTAGCCAACTAATATGGATAGCGACTTCTACACAGCGTACCTATTACATCGGCGTCCTTATAGCGACTCCCAAGTAATGCTCGATATGCTGGTAGAAGGCGTAGGCCAGCTTAGAATGCTAGCCAGAGTGAGTGGTCGCCAGGCCACTAAACACAAAGCACAATTACAGCCTTTTCAGGCACTGCTTGTTCATTACAGTGGCAAGTACGATTTAAAATACATTAATAAATTTGAGCTACATGGTAATCCTTTATATTTAACAAAGGATAAGCTTTACTGTGGCTTTTATTTAAATGAGCTGACTAACCGCATTGTGCCGGTAAACGAGCCACTTGAACAAGTGTTTGAGCTCTACAAAACTCACCTAGAGAACTTAAATAGCGATGTCGATTTACAATCGGTGCTGCGCTCATACGAATTTCAATTATTAGAGTTGTTGGGTTATGGCGTCGACTTTAGCTTTGATGCCAGTGGTGAGCCAATTGATGAAAGGCAAACGTATAGTTACTTTCCTGAGTTGGGTTTTTTGATGCAACAAGATACGCGCTCAGGTTTTAGCGGCGCTCAGCTCAAAGCGATTGCTAATCATGATTTTAGCCAAAGCGATGTACTCTATATGGCAAAACAATTAAGCCGTTATTTACTAAAACCTTTACTGGGTAATAAACCATTAAAAAGCCGTGAATTATTTATGGCCTCTCAATAAACATATTTTACAGGTAACAAAATGAAAGACATTCTTTTAGGCGTAAACGTTGATCATATTGCAACGCTTCGCCAAGCGCGTGGTACATCATACCCAGACCCAGCACATGCAGCCAGTGTGGCAGAGCACGCCGGTGCAGATGGTATTACTATTCATTTGCGTGAAGACCGTCGCCATATTCAAGACCGCGATGTATACGTAATGGCTAAAACGATTCAAACGCGTATGAATCTTGAAACAGCGGTTACAGATGAAATGATTAACATTGCTCTTGAAGTAAAGCCTGAGTATGTATGTTTAGTACCTGAAAAACGTGAAGAGCTTACGACCGAAGGCGGCCTAGATGTGGCTGGTAATGTAGATAAAATTAAAGCGGCCACTAAAACACTAACTGATGCGGGTATTAAAGTGTCATTATTTATTGACGCCGATAAAGCACAGTTAGATGCAGCTAAAGCGTGTGGTGCACCGTATGTAGAAATTCATA
Organism: Pseudoalteromonas sp. Angola-7; assembly: GCF_028599255.1. Lineage (NCBI taxonomy): Bacteria > Pseudomonadati > Pseudomonadota > Gammaproteobacteria > Alteromonadales > Pseudoalteromonadaceae > Pseudoalteromonas > Pseudoalteromonas sp. Angola-7. Next base: position 30,980 of record NZ_JAQREL010000003.1, on the reverse strand, counting down.
CCGGCGCGTATGCAGATGCCACTAATGATGAAGATTTACACAAAGAGCTTGAGCACATACGAGAGGGTGTAAAATACGCGGCGAGCTTAGGCTTAATTGTAAATGCAGGGCATGGCCTTCATTATCATAACGTAAAACCAATTGCTGCAATGCCTGAAATTTATGAGCTTAACATTGGCCACGCTATTATTGCGCGCGCAGCTATTGATGGCCTTGAAAAAGCAGTACGCGACATGAAACGCCTCATGATTGAGGCAAGGTTATAAATTTAACCCCATGGTGGCACCATTTAATAGAAATACTTAATTAAGTAAAATGGTATTAAAACCTGTTAAAAGCGCATTTACTGCGCTTTTTTATTACGTGTTTTTAGCGTTGATGCTCGGTAGCACTTGCATCTGCCATGAGGTTTTCCAGCTCATCCTGAAGCTCAAATAGTTCAGGCTCAACGTTATCTAGCACGCAATCACTTTTAAGTGAGGTTTCTATGGTTTCTGCCAGTGATTTAAGCTTAGGCACACCGGTATAACAGCACGCGCCATGGAATTTGTGGATAACACTTAATACCGTTTGGCAATCGTTTTGCTCAATAGCTTCGTTGAGCTGCGAGAGCGTCTCTGGCACACTTTGTAATAGCATATTGAGCATTTCCAGCGCCAGCTCACCTTTACCCCCTGCGCGTTGTAGCGCAAGCGACCAATCTAAGCAGTTACTTTCAAATGGAGCTGGGCTTTGTGACGTTACACTTTTTATTTTGTCGCGGCTTACGGGCGATTGCGGACTATGATCGCAAATAATTTGGCTCAGCATGTCCTCATCAATAGGCTTAGTTAAATAGCCTTTAAAGCCATCTTTTAATAGCTGCTCTTTTTCACTGTGCAGTGCATGCGCGGTTACCGCAATAATAGGTGTGTCTTCGTTTAAAGAAGACTCTTTAATAAGTTTACACGCGGTAATGCCATCCATAATCGGCATTTGTATGTCCATAAATATAACATCGTACTTATGGCTTTTACTTAAACTGTAGGCTTGTGAGCCATTGTAGGCCGTATCTATAAATTCAACTTGCTCTTTTAACAAGGTGCAAATTAGTTTTAAGTTTGCATCGTTGTCATCTACCACCAGTACTTTTAATGGCAATAATGTTTGATCGCTTGGCTCAATATTTAAGGTAGGATGATCAAGGCGATAAGGCGCAGCCAGTACTTCACATAATTTACGGTGATTAAGCGGCTTACTTAAGCACGCATCGGCACCGCTACCAATAAACGCTTCGCGCATATTATGCGATACAGTATTGAGCATAAGGTATAAATAATCGCACGACTCGCGGACCATATTCACATAGCTCTTAAGTCGCTGCATATCATCTACCGATGCCATATCTCCAATAATACAAATATCGTATTTAAACATTTTATGTTTGATGGCGTCTAAAAACGCTGCTTCATTAAAACAGGCGGTTACAACCGCTTCCCACTCGTTTAATACAGAAAGCACAGAGTGGTGCGTATGCTCGTGTGGCTCTAGGTATAATATGCGTTTACCAATAAGTGATTTAGAAGGTAAGTCGTTACTAAAGGTATGATCAGGCAACCTAAACACACCATTAAAGGTAAAACAGGTGCCGCTTCCCGGGGCTGAATTTAGCGTTATTCGGCCATTCATAGCCTCTACAATGTGTTTGGTAATAATGAGACCTAAACCAGTGCCGCCAAATTTACGGGTAATGGATGAATCTGCTTGGCCAAATGCAGTAAATAACGCATCTTGCTTATCCATTGGAATACCCACACCGGTATCGGTTACTGATACTAAAATAGAGGCGCGGTCTTCATCTAATAAGCGGTAGCTTATATCAACTTTTATAGAGCCTTTTTCAGTAAACTTAATGGCATTACTTAACAAGTTAATAAGAACTTGTTTAAGGCGAGTGGGGTCACCGGTTAAATCATCAGGCACTTGTGGGTTGATATAAATAGATAGCTCAAGTTGTTTTTCATGCGCCGAGGGAGCTAATAATGTCATAACCTCGTTTACGCTATCGCGTAGTTGAAACTGGATTGATTCAAGCTCCATTGCGCCTGCTTCAAGTTTAGAAAAATCTAAAATATCGCTAATAATCGTCAATAAGCTATTGGCAGAAAGTTCTATGGTATCGAGGTAGTCTTTTTGATGTTTATTTAAAGGTGTTTTATACAATTGGCGCGTAAAGCCAATAACCCCATTAAGCGGGGTGCGTAGCTCGTGACTCATCTTGGCTAAAAAGTCGGACTTAACGCGGTTAGCATCTTGCGCCTCTTTTTTGGCCATGGTTAGCTGAATATTTGAGGTTTCGTATTGCTCTAGGGTTTCGCGGTAATCACTCGTGGCTTGATCAATATTTTTCTGCATTTCGTCTTTTTGCATAACCATAGTGTGGGCAATGGTATTAAGCCCTTCACGCAAAAGTTCAAATTCGCCCATCATGGTGTCGTTTAAACCCGTGTCTCTTTTACCTTCAACTAGTTTGTCGGTGGCAAGTACTAACTTATTAAGCGGGTTCATAAACATACGGCTAAGCTTAAGCGCTAAAATAGATGCCAATATTATTGAAAATAAAATAACAATGCCGCTAATTAAAACCGCTCGCTGCTGGCCTATAATCGCTTGGTCTTTATTAAGTTGTAAAATAACGGTGCCAAGCGGGGTTTGAAAATCATTAATATCCCATTTTGATACCGGCGCAGAGTGATTAAAAATTGGAGTATAGAACGTGATTAACTCTTCTGATTTATTAATTTTTGTTGTGTGAAGATTTTCAATTTGTTCTTTTTGAGTTAGTTCATCAAACGAGCGATGATAGTTGCTGGTCATAATAAGCTGATTGCTGGTATCAAAAATAGCAATCGATTTAATGGTTGGGGAGTGCTTATTGTGTGTGTAACTAATCAGACGGTTGAGCAGCTTTTTATTTTTTTCAAGTAAAGGCTGCTCTAAAGCAATTGCTAAGGGTTCAGATATTGAGCTGCCTTGCTGATATAAAATTTCATCAAGCTCAATGTAACGATTTATTGTAAAATAGCCGCCAAGTAACAAACCAATGATCACTGTGGGGATCAAGGTTAAGGTTAAAACAGAATCACGTAAGCCTAATTTGGTCATAATGGAAGCGTTATTATCATTATTAGTATGGATCGAGTATATACGGTTCATCGGCTATTCTCAAAGCATCTGATTTGCTTATACGTAATACAAAATTTAAGGTAATGCCGCATGGCGCAAATTTTTAAAGCAAAGAAAAAACCACTTAAACAGCAAACACTCACACTTAATATTACGGCCATGGATCATCAAGGGCGGGGCGTTGCCAAACACAATAATAAAGTGTGCTTTGTAAGCGGCGCTTTAATGAATGAAAAAGTAACGGCAACCCTAATAGAAGATAAAGCCAAATACAGTAGTGCAAAGCTGGTTAAGGTTATTAATCCAAGCGATGCACGCACGCAGCCTTTTTGTCAGCATTATAATCACTGTGGTGGTTGCCAGTTGCAGCACCTAGAAATAAATCAGCAAGTGGCTGAAAAGCAAAATGCAGTGACGCAATTGTTTCAAAAATTTGCCAAATTAAGCGACTTAAATTGGCAAGCGCCTCTTTTAAGTAAGCCCACTCATTACAGACGCAGTGCCCGTATTGCCGTAATGTATGATAAAGCCGCTAAAAAAGTGCGAGTTGGGTATCGTGCGCCTAGCTCTAAAAATGTGATTAGTATTGAGCAATGTGATGTGCTTAGTAAGGCATTTACTAACGTATTTAGTATTTTTGAAACGCTTATTAATCAATACAAAGCGCTACACAGTATAAGTCATTTGCAGTTGTGCCAAAACGAAGCTGGGAACTTTATTGTTATTCGCCATACTAAAGCGATACCAGATGAAGCCAAAAGCTACGTACAAGAAGCGGCAAACGCACAGCAGTGGTTAATTACCTGGCAAGACAACAGCGATGTTATAGAGCAGGCTCATTTGCCTACGCCGTATTATTTTTTAGAAAAGTTTAAATTAAAATTTGAATTTGGCCTTGGTAATTTTATTCAAGTAAATGATGAAGTTAACCAAGCTATGTTAGCTCAGTCGGTAAATTGGCTTAACTTGCAAGGAAACGAGCAAGTATTGGATTTATTTTGTGGTATTGGTAACTTTTCATTAGTGCTAGCCCAGCATGCTAAATCGGTTATTGGAGTAGAAGGGGTTGCATCGGCGGTTGCAATGGCGACGCAAAATGCGCAAACTAACTCTATCACTAATGCGCACTTTCATTGTTTTGATTTAACGCAAAAAATTGAAACAGCACAATGGTTTAATAAGGCGCTAGACGTATTAGTATTAGACCCTTCTCGCACAGGTGCTATGGCTGTTTTAGAGCAACTACCTTTAAAGCAGTTTAAAACCATTTTATACGTCTCTTGCGATCCTGTTACTTTAGCCCGTGACAGTGCAATTATTTCGCAAGCAGGCTTTGAAGTTACTAAAATTGGGCTAATGAATATGTTTCCACATACAGGACACATAGAAACAATGGCGTTATTTCAACGGAGGTAAAGCGTTTTATGGTCGCTACACGTCAATCACATCAACAGGACGACACAGGTGACTTTGCTACTAGCCTAAAACAGTTAGCGTTATCGCAAGAGAAAATAACGCTACTAAACAAAGCGCAAGCATTGTGTGTTACATGTGACAACCAAGCACGGCAAAACACGGCCATAGAAATGGTCGAGATTTTAGCCGAGCTAAATTTAGATGCAGAATCTCTCGCAACCGCGTATCTCACGCATTACTACTTAAATGACTTAGTAGACCTTGAAACCGTAGAAGCACAACTTGGCAAAAATGTAGCCATGCTTTTAACTGGGGTTGCGCAAATGGCTGCTATTAGTACTTTATCGCACCAAGGTAAAGGCACTATGCAGGTAGATAACATTCGTAAAATGTTACTTACCATGGTTGAAGATGTGCGCGCTGTGGTGATTAAACTTGCTGAGCAAGTGTGCCATTTACGCAATGTAAAAAATGGCGATGAAGAAGAGCGTGTTATTGCCGCTAAAGAAACCGCAGATATTTTTGCCCCGTTAGCAAACAGGTTAGGTATAGGCCAGCTTAAGTGGGAACTAGAAGATTTATCGTTTAGGTATTTACACCCCGACACCTATAAAAGCATTGCTAAACAACTTGATGACAAACGCCTTGCCCGTGAAGCCTATATGGAAGATATGGTTGCGCAAGTAAAAGCTCGCTTAAGCGAAGCCGGTATTGAGGCGCAAGTGTATGGCCGCCCTAAGCACATTTACAGCATTTATAAAAAAATGCAGCAAAAAAACTACGAGTTTGATCAGCTGTTTGATATTAGAGCAATGCGAATTGTTGTAGAGCGCCTGCAAGATTGTTACGGCGCGCTAGGTATTGTGCACACTAATTGGCGCCACCTTAATAAAGAGTTTGACGACTACGTTGCTACACCTAAACAAAATGGCTATCAATCAATTCATACCGTGGTATTTGGCCCTGAAGGGAAAACCGTTGAAATACAAATACGCACCAGCGAAATGCACCAAGATGCAGAGCTAGGCGTAGCCGCGCACTGGATGTATAAAGAAGGCGCTTTACCTGGGCGTGGCTCAGGCTATGAGCAAAAAATTAGCTGGTTGCGCAAATTACTACAATGGCAAGAAGAAGTGGTTGATGGGGGCGATTTAGCCGAAGAGCTTAAAAACCAAGTTGTAGAAGACCGCGTTTATATATTTACCCCAAGCGGTGATATTATCGATTTACCTGTTGGCGCTACACCGCTTGATTTTGCTTACTACATTCACTCAAATGTAGGGCACCGCTGTATAGGGGCTAAAGTATTTGGCAAAATAGTGCCGTTTACACATCAGCTATCAACGGGCGATCAGGTAGAAATTCTCACGCAAAAGCAGCCTAATCCAAGCCGCGATTGGCTAAATCCATCGCTTGGTTATATTAAATCGTCGCGTGCAAGGGCTAAAATCCATCATTGGTTTAAACAGCTCGACCGCGATAAAAACTTAAGCGCCGGTAAAGAGATTCTTGATAACGAACTGCAAAAGCTAGATTTAACCTACAAAGATTTAGACCCAGCTATTAAGCGCTTTAATTTTAAAGAACTAGATGACTTAATGGTTGCCATAGGTGCCGGCGATGTTCGCTTAAACCAAATGCTTAACTTTGTCAGTGATCGTACCGAAGAAGAACCCGTTATTCGTTTTAAAGCGCCAAGTAAAGTAACTGGCGATAAAAACGGCATTGTGGTGGATGGTGTAGGCAGCTTAATGAGCCACGTTGCTAAGTGTTGTCGCCCAGTACCTGGCGATAAAATAATTGGCTATATTACACAAGGCCGTGGCATTGGGGTACACCGCGAAGATTGCGATTCATTTAACAACTTAAAAGAGCAACACCCAGAGCGTGTTATATCGGTTAGTTGGTCAGATGAAATAAACGGCTCTTATGCGCTAAGTATAAAAATAGAAGCAAGCGATCGCTCAGGTTTAATTCGCGATATTAGCTCTGTACTGGCTAACGAAAAAGTAAATGTGATCAACATGAACGTTAATACTGTTGGGGCTGATCAGTTAGCGGTATTTACTATGCAAATAGAAGTGCATGACCTATCGGGCACAAACCGGGTTTTGTCTAAACTGCATCAAATTGAAGGTGTGCACAGTGCCAAGCGAAACCAATAAAATGGCAAACAGTAACGCCCTTGAGCAACTCCTCGATATTATGGCGTTGCTTCGCGATCCTACCGACGGTTGCCCGTGGGATCGCAAGCAAAACTTTAAATCGATTGTTCCGCACACGCTAGAAGAAGCCTTTGAAGTGGCCGACTGCATAGAGTCGGGAAATTTAAACGAGCTTAAAAATGAGCTGGGTGATTTACTGTTTCAAATCGTTTTTTACGCACAACTTGCCAAAGAGCAGGAGCTATTTGATTTTAACGACGTGGTTAGTGAGCTAAATAGTAAACTTACCCGCCGTCACCCCCATGTTTTTACCACTAAGCAAGCATTAACCGACGAGCAATTAGCAAAGCAATGGCAAGCAATTAAAACACAAGAGCGTGCTGCAAAAGTACAGCCAAGCAAAGCCTCACTTTGGCAAGATATACCCACCAATATGCCAAGCCTAACTAAAGCTAAAAAAATTCAGCAGCGTGTTGCCGCACTTGGTTTTGATTGGCCAAGCTACCACGGGGCACTTGATAAAGTAAGTGAAGAAGTACTTGAAGTAAAAGAAGCGCTTGAGCACGACCCTTCATCCGATCATACAGCAGAAGAAATAGGCGACTTATTATTTGCCACAGTAAATGTGGCTCGCCATGTTAAACGCGACCCAGAGCAACTACTCAGACAAGCCAACGATAAGTTCTCGGCGCGCTTTGAAAAAGTGCAAGGTTATTTAATTGCAAAAGGTAAAAGTTTAGAGCGCGCAACGCTTGACGAAATGGAAGAAGCATGGGAAGCCATTAAAAAAGCGAAATAAGATTAGCTCAGTACAACCTAATGTTAATCAACGAACATTTTTTGTGCGTCTAAACGCTATTTTTAGCTGGATTGCTCAACGCTGTTTTGGTACAATTTCGCCCCGTCTTGATGATATACCCAGAGTCTCTTTCTCGGGTGTTATATTCCTTTTAATTCCTGATATTCTAGGGTTCGCATGAGTACAAAATTTATCTTCGTTACTGGCGGGGTTGTTTCTTCGTTGGGTAAAGGTATTGCAGCAGCGTCATTGGCAGCTATTTTAGAGGCCCGCGGTTTAGATGTTACCATTTTAAAGCTGGATCCTTACATAAACGTTGACCCAGGCACAATGAGCCCAATTCAACACGGTGAAGTATACGTTACAGAAGACGGCGCCGAAACGGATCTTGATTTAGGTCACTACGAGCGTTTTATTCGCACCAAAATGACCAGCCGCAACAACTTCACACAAGGGCGAGTGTACGAAGATGTACTACGTCGAGAGCGCCGTGGTGAATACTTAGGTGCAACCATTCAGGTTATTCCACACATCACAAATGACATTAAGCAACGTGTATACGACGGTGCTGAAGGTCATGATATTGCGATTGTAGAAATTGGTGGCACAGTAGGTGATATTGAATCACAACCATTTATTGAAGCAATTCGTCAGTTAGGTACAGAAATTGGCCGCGAACGCGCGCTATTTATTCACCTAACGCTAGTGCCATTCTTAGGCCCTGCAGGCGAAGTAAAAACTAAACCAACACAGCACTCAGTTAAAGAGTTACGCTCTGTAGGTATTCAGCCAGATATTCTTATTTGTCGCTCAGACCGTAAATTGCCTAACAACGAACGTGCAAAAATTGCATTGTTCACAAACGTTGAAGAAAAAGCGGTTATTTCGCTTCCTGACGTAGACAGCATTTACAAAATTCCTGCACTATTAAAATCACAAGAGCTAGATAACTTTGTATGTCGTCGTTTCCACCTTGACGCACCAGAAGCTGATTTAGTTGAATGGGAACAAGTACTTTATCAAGAGTCTAACCCGACTGGCGAAGTAACGATTGGTATGGTTGGTAAGTACATTGAACTACCAGATGCATACAAATCAGTTAACGAAGCACTTAAGCATGCAGGTCTTAAAAACCGTTTAACCATTAATATTGAATACGTTGACTCGCAAGACTTAGAAAGCAAAGGGGTAGAACTGCTTTCTCATCTAGACGCTATTTTAGTACCAGGTGGTTTTGGCGGCCGTGGTGTTGAAGGTAAAATTTTAGCTGCTAAGTATGCCCGTGAAAACAAAGTACCTTACCTAGGCATTTGTTTAGGTATGCAAGTAGCGCTTATTGAATATGCACGTAATGTTGCAGGTTTAACCGACGCTAACTCAACTGAGTTTAATATTCACTCAAAAGCGCCAGTAGTGGGCTTAATTACCGAGTGGTTAGATGCTGAGGGTAACATTGAAATACGTGATGAAAAATCTGATTTAGGTGGCACCATGCGTTTAGGCGCACAAAAATGTCACTTAACGCCGGGTTCTAAGGTGCACGAAGTGTACGGCAATACAGAAATTATTGAACGTCACCGTCATCGCTACGAAGTAAACAACAACTTTGTAGAGCAATTAGAGCAAGCAGGCTTAAGCTTTACCGGTTTATCAGAAGATAAAAAACTAGTAGAGATCATCGAAAATAAAGATCACCCATGGTTTATTGCCGCGCAATTCCACCCGGAATTTACGTCAACACCACGTGATGGTCACCCGTTATTTGAAGGGTTTGTAGCAGCTGCTCATACTCATCAAAAAACGTCTTCGTAATTAAAAAAAGCCGTGCATATTGCACGGCTTTTTTGTCTAAAGGGCTGACTAAAAGATATAAAACGTAGTAAAGTTAGCTGAACTCACCATTTTGGGAATATAGAGGAATCAAGATGTCAGAAATCGTAAAAGTAATTGGTCGCGAAATTATGGACTCGCGTGGTAACCCTACTGTTGAAGCTGATGTATATTTAGCTGATGGTTCTTGGGGCCGCGCTGCCGCTCCTTCAGGTGCATCAACAGGTACTCGCGAAGCACTAGAGCTACGTGATGGTGACAAAGCCCGTTACTTAGGTAAAGGCGTATTAAACGCAGTTGGTTTTATTAACAACGAAATTGCGGATGCGCTAAAAGGCCAAAATGCATTAGAGCAAAGTGCTGTAGATAAAGTAATGCTAGATTTAGATGGCACCGAAAATAAAGAAAAACTAGGTGCAAATGCTATTTTAGCGGTATCACTAGCAACCGCAAAAGCCGCTGCACAATTTAAAAAAGTTGAGCTTTACGAGCACATCGCAGACTTAAACGGTACATCAGGTGTTTACTCAATGCCGTTACCTATGATGAACATCATCAACGGTGGTGAGCATGCAGATAACTCTGTAGATATTCAAGAATTTATGATCCAACCTGTTGGCGCTGAAAACTTCCGCGAAGGCCTACGTATGGGCGCTGAAGTATTCCACAGCCTTGCTAAAGTATTAAAAGCAGACGGCCACTCTACAGCGGTAGGTGATGAAGGTGGTTTTGCACCAAATCTTGCATCAAACGAAGCGGCACTTGCTGCTATTAAAACAGCTGTAGCAAACGCAGGTTACGAGCTAGGTAAAGATATTACACTGGCTATGGACTGTGCTGCATCTGAGTTTTACGACAAAGAAGCAAACATTTACGATCTGAAAGGTGAAGGCAAAAAATTCACTTCAGAAGAGTTTAACTACTTCTTAAAAGATTTAACTGAGCAATACCCAATTGTGTCTATTGAAGATGGCTTAGATGAGTCAGATTGGGATGGCTTTGCACACCAAACTAAATTAATGGGCGATAAAATCCAATTAGTTGGCGATGATTTATTCGTAACTAACACTAAGATTTTAAAACGCGGTATTGATAACGGTATTGCTAACTCAATCCTAATTAAATTTAACCAAATTGGTTCACTAACTGAAACGTTAGCAGCAATCAAAATGGCTAAAGATGCAGGCTTTACAGTTGTTATTTCACACCGTTCTGGCGAAACAGAAGATGCAACTATTGCAGATTTAGCGGTAGGTACTGCTGCAGGCCAAATTAAAACAGGTTCATTGAGCCGTTCTGACCGTGTTGCTAAGTACAACCAACTTCTTCGCATTGAAGAAGCGCTAGGTTCTAAAGCACCTTACAACGGTCTTAAAGAAGTTAAAGGTCAGTAATTCTATTTTATATAGAATCTTATTTTTAATTTTAGATAATAAAATCCTCGCTAATGCGGGGATTTTTTATGCCTGATAATTTATCAAAGAGATGAGAATGCTTTGTAGGCGTTAATCTTACTGACGCGCACTCAGTGCGAAAAGAGGGTACAAGAAAAGCGAAAACTCTTTATTTAAACCTCAAATTATTTTATTAAAAAAGGTGAAATATCTTGTAGGAGTTAAGCTCGCTGACACGCGCAAGTAGTGCGAAACAGGATTTGCTTAACTCATAATATTTTCTGCACAGCTCAGAGCTGAAATTGCTGCTTCAATATTTCACCTGTAAAACTGGTTTTTAAATAAAAACCACGCGGTAAGGTTTTTATTGTTTGCCCATTTGGACCAATAGCATCGGTAACTACTTTGCTATTAGCGGCTTTAGGCCTAATTTGTATAGCATCCCCTAAATGGCCCGATATTTCATCAACTCGCCCAAGCGCTATTAACTCCATTTGTTCTTCCCAGTCTCGTTGTAGCAACGCATCTTGCTCAGGCGTAGGCTGCCATAAAAAGCCACTGCCTATGGTTCTATCAAAAGGCGCAATATCGCGCTCACTCAATATAGGCAGCCATAAAACATGATTGAGTTTTTTACGCACAGCGCTTGTATGCCACGTCATGCCGGTTACGTTTATAAGGGGGGTAACCGACACAAAAGTGGTTTCTAAGGGTTTTCCTTTATACGAAATAGGCAGTGTTTTTAATTCAATGCCTAAATCTTCAAAGTCGGGGAGGGGTTTTGAGCCTGCAGTAGCGCCTAACACGTATTCAATAAGTTGCCCGGTCCAGCCTTTTTCACGTAATAGGTCGTCAGGGGTTTTAAAGCTGTATTGAGAGGCTAATTGCCCTAATGTTAAACCAGCAATAGCGTTTACGCGTTGCATTAAGTCATTAATTGAATGGGGTTTTGTTGGTCGCATGCTACTCATTTACCTTGAATAATTAACAGCGCCATGATAGCAAAACCCCCGTAAGGTGGATATCTTTGCTTTTGGTTGTTTTTTATACGCACTGTGTTTGGCGTAATTTTGCTCACCCCAAAAAGTCACAGTTTAACTGTAAGTGACTGACTAGCTTTAATATTTTCAATTAACTCATTCAGCTTTAATTAAGTTAGTAAATTCTATATGGGATAAATACAACTATATAAACATGTTTATCCACAGAATCTGTGGAGAAAGCGAGTTTTTAGATCTGCTATTGTGGACTTGTTTGCAAAATAGCCTTGTTTATCAAAAGTTATACACAAGCTGTGAGTAAATAGCACGAAACATAATAATCAAGGCATAGCTTAGCTTTTTTTGCTAAAAGTTGCGTGAATTAAGGGTTATTTTATCCTTGTAATTACTCAGTGCTCATTTAAGGTTAAGTCGTTATGCACAGCGTAAATAGTAAACGTGCGATTAGGGCCTGATGACTTTGGGGATAATAGTGTTTGCCGAATTGCAGCTAATGTGGAACAATCATTAAAAATCGACTTACAAATGAGGCACTAAGGTGATTGATGCCGAAGGTTTTCGTGCCAATGTCGGAATTGTAATTTGCAATAATCAGGGGCAGGTTTTTTGGGCTCGACGTTACGGTCAACATTCTTGGCAATTTCCCCAAGGCGGTGTTGATGACGGAGAAACACCCGAACAAACCATGTACCGTGAATTACACGAAGAAGTAGGTTTGCGACCAGAAGATGTAGAAATAGTTGCAAGCTCAAAACATTGGTTACGCTATAAATTACCCAAGCGATTAATTCGCCGCGACTCTAGTCCGGTGTGTATTGGGCAAAAACAAAAATGGTTTTTATTAAAACTGCGTTGCAAAGATGAAGATGTAAACTTGCTTAAAACACATCATCCCGAGTTTGATGATTGGCGCTGGGTGAGTTATTGGTACCCAGTAAGGCAAGTGGTATCGTTTAAACGCGATGTATACAGACGGGTGATGAAAGAGTTTGCACCGTTTGCAATGCCTTTTAATAAAAGAGAACATCATAAAGAACAGTGGCGACACAAAAGGTAGTAGCATAATTATAAAATAAGGAGCAGGTAATGCTGGCAACACTTAGAACTATTGCTGAGTCTGTTTCGCAACAAGCGAATTTAGACAGTGCCTTAGTGTGCTTTGTGAAAATGGTTAAAGAGGCCATGAAAACCCAGTGCTGCTCTATTTATTTTGCCGACTACAGCCAAGATAACTTTGTACTTATGGCAACCGAAGGCCTTAACCCCGACGCCGTAGGTAAGTTTAGAATTGGTTTTACCGAAGGGCTTGTGGGTTTAGTGGCCCAGCGTGAAGAGCCTATTAATATTGCTTTTGCAAAATCTCATCCGCGTTTTAAGCTCTCCCCCGAAGTAAACGAAGAAGGTTACAATGCCTTTTTGTCTGTACCTGTGGTGCATCAAAAAAAGGTATTGGGCGTTATTGTTGTACAACAAAAAATGGCGCGGGTTTTTAGCCAAGACGAAGAGTCGTTTTTAATTACCCTTTCAGCGCAGCTAGCCTCGCAACTTGCGCATGCTGAAATAAAAGAGCTTTTACGCCAAGACGAATCATCACACCAAACCTCAGTGCTCAAAGGGGTGTCGAGTGCGCCAGGTATTGGGATTGGCCAAGCCTTTGTGGTACTGCCTAAGCTTGATTTTAAATCTATAGAGCTAAAAAAAGATCCCGATAGCGCCGAGCAGCGCCGTTTGTTTACACAAGCCGTTGCTGCCACCCGCAAAGAATTTAATACCCTGTCTATGACCTTGAGTGACTCAATCCCACGTGAAGCACTCGCGGTATTTGATGTATACCAACAATTACTTGATGCGAAAAGTTTAGGCCACAATGTTGAGGTACAGTTACAAGAGGGCTGGTGCGCAAAAAGCGCCTTAAAAATTGTTATTGAGCGGCTTATTTCGCAGTTTAATGCCATGCAAGACCCCTACATAAAAGAGCGCGCAGTTGATGTAAAAGACATAGGTTTAAGGGTATTACACCACCTTGTAAACACAGAGCACGCAGTAAAAGATTACCCACCCAATACCATATTAATTGCGAATACCTTAACGCCCGCCATGCTGGCTGAAGTACCTAACGGGCATTTAGCCGGTGTAGTGAGTGTGAATGGCTCAGCCAATAGCCATGCCTCTATATTAACCCGAGCGATGGGAATACCGGCTATTTGGGGTATTGAAGATTTACCCTTATTGCAATTTGATGCTAAACCAATGATTTTAGATGCCTTTGCAGGGCGTTTATATATTTCTCCTTCGCAAGTGTTACTCGATGAATACGCACAGCTAAAGCACCAAGATAAACTACTCAATAACCGCTTTTTAGCAGAGCAAAGTGCACAGTCGGTTACCTTAGATGGTGAGCAAATAAATTTAATGCTAAATGCAGGGCTTGAGCTTAATACTGAGCAAAGCAGTGCGCATATTTGCGATGGGGTAGGGCTTTATCGTACCGAAGCATGGTTTATGCAAAAGGGGCAATTTCCATCGCAAGCTGAGCAAGAAAACTGGTATAGGGAGGTGCTAAAAAGTTACCAGCCAGCGCCAGTGGTTATGCGAACCCTAGATATTGGTGGCGATAAAGTTTTAGATTACTTTAATATTACCGAAGAAAATCCCTTTTTAGGGTGGCGCGGCATACGCATAAGCCTTGACCACCCAGAGCTGTTTTTAGATCAGCTCAAAGCTATGTTAAAAGCAAACATGGGCTTAGGTAATTTAAAAATAATGCTGCCTATGATCAGCGGTACAGAAGAGGTAGACGAAGCGCTCGCGTTATTTGAACAAGCTTATTTTGAACTGGCAGAAAAACACCCAGAGCAAAACTTGGAGCGCCCAGAAGTGGGCATTATGCTTGAAGTACCCTCAAGTATATTTATGCTCGACGAGTGGGCTAAAAAAGTAGATTTTTGCTCAGTAGGCAGTAACGATTTAACGCAATACTTACTTGCTGTCGATAGAGCAAATGCGCGCGTGGCTCAGTTATTTAACCCATATCACCCCGGTGTGTTAAGGGTATTAAATAAAGTAGCGAATGAATGTAATAAACACTGTTTACCCTTTAGTTTATGTGGCGAGCTAGGCGGCGAGCCAGAGGGCGCTATTTTACTCATTGCCATGGGTTATAGGCATTTAAGTATGAACATGTCGTCGTTAACTAAAGTAAAGTGGATTTTAAGGCGCTTAAATATTAACGATATGCAGCAATTACTCGCAGAGTGCTTAGTGCAATCGAACGCTAAACAGGTACTGCGCTTAACGCGCAATTTTATGATTGAACACCAATTAGGCGATCTGTTTTATACCGCCAAATAATGCAGCGCTTAAAGATGCTATTAACTTTATAATCCTTTAATATAGGCGCACGAAAAGGTATTTGAGAACACTATGTATGACTTAGCTTTACTCGTGGCCAGTTGTGCGCTACTTGGCTGTGTAGTTGGCTTTTTAGCTGGGCTATTAGGGATAGGCGGCGGTTTAATTATTGTGCCTGTTTTAAGTAGCTTATTACTGATGTTTGACGTTACTTCACCTGATCACGTATTAGTTATTTCTATTGCAACATCGCTAGCCTCTATTTTATTCACTTCTACTTCTTCAGTCTTGGCTCATCATAAAAATGATAATGTGCCGTGGCAAATTGCACCGTGGGTTATGTCGGGTGTAGGCTTAGGCGCGTTAATAAGTGGCTTTGCCGCAAGTTTAATACCCGAACAAGCATTACGCAGCGTGTTTGCAATAAGTGTTGTATTTATTGCAGGCAGAATGGTGTTGGCATCACGTAGTAAATCGCTTAAAGAAAAACCGCTACCAAAAGGGATTATTTTAGGGAGCATTTCTGCTCTTATGGGCGCGCTTTCTGGTTTAATAGGTATTGGTGGCGGCGCACTTATTGCCCCTATGCTTAATTACTTTTCAGTTGATATGAAAAAAGCGATAGGCTGTGCATCAGCGAGCGGCATTGTTATCGCACTATTTGGCTCTATTGGTTATATAAGCGCAGGCTGGCAGGTAACCGATTTAGCCCATGGGTTCGCAGGGTTTGTATACTTACCTGCATTATTTGGTATTGTAATAACATCGTGGTTTGTGGCGCCCTTAGGGGCTAAAGCAACTCATTATTTACCTGTTAATATAATAAAGAAAATTTTCGCGGTGTTGCTTGTGCTCATCGCACTTAAAATGGTTTTTAGCTAAAGGTTTATTTATGGCACTTGAGTTTCCTCAAATCGATCCAATAATTTTTTCTGTTGGACCGCTAAGCGTACGTTGGTACGGTTTAATGTATTTAATTGGTTTTGCATTTGCGATGTGGTTTGCTAATCGTCAAGCCGAAAAACCAAACTCTGGTTGGACTAAAGAGCAAGTTAGCGACTTGCTTTTTTACGGCATGCTAGGGGTTATTTTAGGCGGCAGAATTGGCTATGTATTGTTTTATCAGTTTAGCTACTTTTTAGAAAATCCATTATATTTATTTAGAATTGACCAAGGCGGTATGTCTTTCCACGGCGGAACATTAGGGGTTATTACCGCTATTATACTATTTGCCAAAACCCGCAAAAAATCACTATTCGCAGTGGGAGATTTTGTGGTGCCGCTGGTTCCGGTTGGCTTATTAGCAGGGCGTATTGGTAACTTTATAAATGGCGAGTTATGGGGCCGTGTAAGCGATGTGCCATGGGCAATGGTTTTTCCAACGGGTGGGCCGCTTGCGCGTCACCCATCGCAGTTATACGAAGCCTTTTTTGAAGGGCTAGTCCTGTTTTTAATTTTATTATGGTTTATCAAAAAGCCTCGCCCTGCAGGCAGTGTAGCCGGTGTATTTTTATTAGGGTACGGCGTATTTAGATTTTGTATTGAATATTTCCGCCAACCAGATGCGCAGCTTGGCCTATTTGCCGATTTTATCTCAATGGGTCAAATACTCTCGTTACCTATGATAATTGGTGGCCTAGGGCTATTAATTTGGGCGTACAAAAAACCGCAACCTGTAACCGCAGCAAAGGCATAGTAAGAACAGATCATGAAACAATATTTAAAATTATGTCAGCGCATCGTTGACGAAGGTGTATGGGTAGAAAACAAACGCACAGGCACGCGCTGCTTAACCGTTATTAATGCCGACTTAGAATACGATGTAGGTAATAATAAATTTCCTATGATCACCACTCGTAAAAGTTACTACAAAGCCGCTATAGCAGAGCTTTTAGGTTACTTACGAGGGTACGATAGCGCAGCGCAATTTCGCGATATAGGCTGTAAAACCTGGGATGCAAACGCAAACGATAATAACGCATGGCTAAATAACCCTAACCGCAAAGGCGAGGACGACATGGGCCGCGTTTATGGCGTGCAAGGGCGTAATTGGCAGCGCCCAGATGGCTCAACGCTCGATCAGCTTGCTAAAGTAATAAATAACTTAAAAAACGGGATTGATGACAGAGGTGAAATAATTACCTTTTATAATCCTGGTGAGTTTGAGCTTGGTTGCTTGCGCCCATGTATGCACACGCATACGTTTTCGCTGCTTGGCGACACGCTGTATTTAACATCGTATCAGCGCAGTTGCGATGTGCCGCTGGGCCTTAATTTTAATCAAATTCAGTGTTTTGTATTACTGGCATTGGTAGCGCAAATTACCGGCCATAAAGCAGGTAAGGCGTATCATAAAATTGCTAATGCGCATATTTACGAAAACCAGTTACCGTTAATGCGCGATGTGCAGTTAACACGTGAGCCGTTTGACTCACCGCAATTAAATATTAACCCAAACATAAAATCACTAGAAGATATAGAAACATGGGTAACACGAGACGATTTTGAAGTAGTAGGCTATCAATGCCACGAACCAATCCAATATCCGTTTTCAGTATAATAAGATTAAGGAGAACAAGATGAAAGCAGTGATCCCCGTAGCAGGCCTTGGAACGCGTATGTTACCTGCCACAAAAGCTATCCCTAAAGAGATGCTCCCAGTGGTAGACCGCCCGCTTATTCAATATGTAGTAAATGAAGCGGTAGCAGCAGGCGTTAAAGAGATTGTACTTGTAACGCACTCAAGTAAAAACTCTATCGAAAACCATTTTGATACCAGCTTTGAACTAGAAGCCACGCTTGAAAAACGTGTAAAGCGGCAATTACTTGCCGAAGTACAGGCAATTTGCCCTAAAGATGTGACCATTATTCACGTACGCCAAGGCGAAGCCAAAGGCTTAGGTCATGCAATTAACTGTGCAGCGCCAATTATTGGCAACGAACCCTTTGTGGTTATTTTGCCAGATGTAATTGTTGATGACGTAGAGAGCGACCTTAAAAAAGACAACCTAGCAGAGATGATCGCCCGTTTTGAAGAAACTAAGCACAGCCAAATTATGGTTGAGCCAGTACCAATGGACGAAGTAGACAAATTTGGTGTTGTTGATTTAGGTGACGTAGAGCTTCACCAAGGTGAAAGCTCGCCAATTATTAACATGGTAGAAAAACCGCCAATAGATGAAGCACCTTCAAACCTATCGGTAGTAGGGCGTTATGTATTAAGCGAAAACATTTGGCCACTGCTTGCTAAAACGCCGCAAGGGGCTGGCAACGAAATTCAACTTACAGATGCAATTGCCATGCTAATGCAGCAAGAAAAAGTAGACGCGTACGCAATGAAAGGGCGCAGCCACGATTGCGGTAGTAAAATAGGCTACTTAAAAGCAACGATAGAGTTTGCTCTGCGCCGCGACGAGTTTGCAGATGATTTAAAAACATTTATTAAATCGTTAATTTAGTTTTTATTAAATTACCCACCAAGGCGCCTGTTTAGGCGCCTTTTTTAGTGCTAAATTATTAATACCAAAATAGGTAAGGCTTTACTTAATTTTAACGCCGCCAGTAATAAAGATGGTCTACGCTTAATTATGTTCTGAATTTGACTTGCGTTATATAGCAACATAACGTAATTTATATTGTAAAGTTTATGTTAATTGGCATCAAAGTTGTATTAAAAGCCAAACTCACGGAAGGGTCATGTTAATTTTATCTAAGCAGGTAAATTAGCGTGCGGGAGCAAAAATCGCTCATTGTTTAAATTGCTAAGTTAAACGCTTTCTTGTGAGAATGTTTAACTGAAATGTAAGTGCACAGGCACTGCTTTCAGGATAACGGGTACATGCTTAAATTAAAAAAATACTATAAACACTTTTTTGTATGCCTTTTTACGCTTACGTTTGGCACGGCGTGCTCTATTACGCCTACCGCTAAACCTGCTGTTGATAATGAAATACCTAACACCACGCCCGATTACGTATCGATAACTGCACTAGAGCTTGCGCAATTAAAAGATGCCGCAATGCAATGGCAGCAAGCACGCGCCGGTATAGAGCGTATTTTAAAGCTTGAAAAAGAAATTACTTACCTGGTTAATCATATAGATATAATAAACTCTAAAGCTATTGCACAATCTAATGCAAGCCCTGCCTACAGCAGCCGTTACACTCGCACGCCTTCGCGTACAACCAGTAATAAGCCACGTCGTCAGCAAACTTACAAAGCTGCTAACAATAACCAAAAGCAAACTATAAAGCTTAATACCCCTAAACATGTATTTGCATTACAAGTTGCCTCGGTTGATTCTAAGCAGGATGTAGCCAAGGCTTGGCAAGAACTAAATACCAAAGCAGCGCCACTATTTAGAGATAAAATATTAACCAACGTAGAAACCGCAAAAATAAATGATAAAACCTTTTATCGCTTAAAGCTTGGCTCCTATAAAAACCTTAAAAATGCCAAAGCCGACTGTGAAGTATTTAAAATGTATAAGCTCGACTGCATTGTAAGTAACTACACCGATAAGCCAATTAAACTTTAATAGTGATACTAACCCGCAATAATAAATAATCATTTTATGGGGCTAATCGTGTTGCGTTCTGCGTTAATAAATCTCGTTTAGAACAACTAAATAGCGAATTTTTTTGTCTAGCTATCAATACGTTTTACTATCCTCAAAATAGATTACTTAATTAAGCTAATTGGTATAAAAGCGCAATAGGCCGTAGCACGCGTGACTTGCTAAGCGATGATTGGCTGTTAAAATAGCGCCCACTCTTACCCATATTAACAACATACTTATGCTGCACTACAAGGATTTTTTAGCCACATTAGTTTTAGGCTTTGCATTAGCAAGCAGTGCTCACGCACTCGCAACGGCCCAAAAGCAGGCGGTGCTCATTAAAAAAGATGACTTAGCCGTACTAAAAGAGTCAGCGCAGCAGTGGCAACAAACCAAGCCTCAACTAGAAAGACTGTTAAAGCTAGAAAGTGAATTACAGCGCACAGTAGATAAATTAAAACAACTTAACGCGCAGCCAAAACTGCAGCAAACTAACCACTTAGCTGTTGTAAATACAAATGCGCTGTTTGCTGTGCAAGTGGGGGCATATAAAAATAAAGCGGTACTTGAAGCGGCTATAAAGCAATTTCAATCGGCCTCAAATAAGCTTGAAGTAAATACCGAGCAAGTACTGATTGACCAGCACATCTTTTATAGATTAAAGCTTGGTGCGTTTAAAACAAAAGAAGCAGCAAACGATGCATGTAAGTTATTAATAAACAATAATACTTGCTTTGTAACCTACTACGTCAAAACGCCTCAAAGTTAATTAACCTGAACTCTGGTTAAGAGCCTTACTAGCATATTGAACTATCTTGATACTTAAATTTATTATCTCTGGCTAGAGATAGGTTTATTATCCAGAGTTTAGGTTAATTAGGCATAATAATTGCTTTATCCTCGGTATGTTTTGAAGAGGACGGCAACTATGCGCCTTTTACTGCCTTTAGTATTGTTAAATTTAACTGCTTGCAACTTGGTTCCGCCCCCAGAGCCGAGTGTGCCTACTGACGCGCCAAAAGCAGCAATGGCCCCCTATACCGTTAACGAGTATGTAGCAAATCTAGCCTCGCAGCTTAACCATGTAAATGGTGCTTTAAATGCCAATGCGCGCATTGGTGTGAGTAGCTTTTTTTATGCGGATGCTTTAGATACTAAGCTAGTAGCAGGGCAGGCCTCGGGTTTGAGCTTACAAATTCAAGAAAGCTTATTAACGCAATTTACCCAGCTTGGCTATCATACCGTTGAGTACCGCCTTGGCAATAACCTTATATTAGCGCAAAACGCAGACAGCATATTAAGCCGCGACTTAAGTAAATTACGCAATCGCCAAAATATTGACTTAGTCATCACCGGCACTGTAACGCGCCAACAGCATGCTTACATAGTTAATGCACGACTCGTTAATATTGAAAACAAGCAAGTACTGTCGGCAGGCAGCACAGAGATCCCTATAAATGTAATGTGGGGAAACGAAAAAATTCAGCAGCGTGACGGCTCTTTGTACCGCAGCGAATATTAATCAGGAGCACACCATGAGAAACCTATTAATTACCCTATGTTTGCCATTAGGCTTTGGCTGTTCGCAAATGTTAAATTCGCTACATTCAGAGCCGGAGCAAGTTGAGCAAGACAATGCAGCCCAGCTTGTTTCAGAGCAACGTGCGGTAAAAGCACCTGCACCAAATGAAGCGTTATTTCAGTCTAATTTAAACAAGCAAAGTAACTACACCAAAAGTGCCCCCGCAAAACGCAAAAATATAAACCATTATGTGCGCGGTATAATGCAAGACATGGTCGAAAACCTGCAATACGTAAACGACAAAACGCCACTTGCCGTTTCTAGCTTTGTATTTTTAGATGATGACTACAGCGATGGAAGCCTGTTAGGTAACCAAATAGCCGAAAGCTTCATGCACGAGCTGCATAGTTTTGGAGTACCGGTTATCGATTTTAAAACCACCGATTATATGCGAGTAACCCCCGCAGGCGACTTTGTATTTAGCCGCGACTACCTAGAGCTAAACCAAGATCAAAACTTTAATTACGTATTAGCAGGAACACTTGTGAGCCACCAAGGTGGCGTACTGGTAAATGCACGAATAGTGGGCATTAAAAGTAAAGCGGTAGTGGGCAGTGCGCAAGGGTTTATTCCTCAATCAGTGGTTGATGCGCTAAACAGTAGCTATCGCACCGACGGAATTATGCTTAAACAAGCAAGCGAGTGAGGTTGACCATGTTTTACAAACTATCTGCTATAGCGGGGCTAACGGCAACGTTAGCATTAACTGGCTGTTCAATAACGCAAAATAATGAGCATAACGAAAGCATAAACACGCGCTCAGATTACACCGTGGTAACGCAAAGTAGCCAACTAAAGCCTATGTATGCCAACCAATCTGTGCAGCAGCAAAGTGAGTACGACACAGCAAGGCAGTTTACACCGCTTAAACACCACAAAACGCTGGCAAACTATGTAGAGCAAATGGCGCTGGATTTAGTCGATACGCTTGAAGCCGAAGCGCCCGATAACAACAGCATCAACATAGCGGTTACCACCATTGTAGATTTAGACGCATCGCTTAATAAAAGTAATCAGTTGGGTAATCAATTAGCAGAGACGTTTATTCATCAGCTGCAAAAATTTGGCTACGGCGTGGTAGATTTTAAAACCATGGACAACATTGATGTATCAAACAGAGGCGACTTCGTGTTATCGCGCGATATAGAAAAGCTAAGCGAAAGCAGCATGGCTAACTATGTATTAGCAGGTACGTTAATTTACCGCCCAAATGGCGTAGCAGTAAACACCCGCGTTATAAATGTTCACAGCAAACATATTGTAGCAAGCAGCCGTAAACTCATACCGCTGTACGTGTTAAACAAAGAAGATATATATTTATCAAGCAATTAAGTTAATTTTAGCTTGATATGAAAAACAAAATGCCGTTATAATTTTTGTAAGCTGTAAGCTGTAAGCTGTAAGCTGTAAGCTGTAAGCTGTAAGCTGTAAGCTCTATGCGGCCTCTTAGTTAAATGGATATAACGGCCCCCTCCTAAGGGGCAGTTGCAGGTTCGATTCCTGTAGGGGCTACCAATTCATGTTTTCCATAGTAATTCATATTAGTTCATATTGACTCGTACCAAGTCAACTTCCCTTCTTATCTCTTGTATTTAAAGGTTTTGATAGTATCTCCTGAACGAACTTAAACGTTCATGATGGCTTTCTATATTCCATATCTTTAGTTACACTCATAGTTACACCGAATCGTTTTGTCGATTTTGATGTAACTAAAACCGCTGTAATTCAGTTAAGCGGATGAAAATTAAAGGAAGAATGCGGATCGTGATTTTAGTATCCCATTTTAAGGGTTGGCTACCTGTTCGATAGTGGAGTGAAACGTGCCTAGATTAACAACCCCTTTGAATGATACGCAGATAAAAAATGCGAAACCAAAAGCAAGTGAATACCTGTTGTCGGATGGTGGCGGGTTAGGTTTGCGTATAAAAAAGAATGGCTCTAAAACGTGGCTGTTTAATTACTACCGTCCGCACATCAAAAAGCGAGCTCAAATAAGTTTTGGTGTTTACCCTGCGGTACCATTAGCAGCGGCTAGAAAAAAACGTGATGAGGCAAGGGCGTTACTTGCTGATGATATTGACCCTAAAGAATACAGGGAAGAAATTCAGAGTACCAAAGCAACTGAGGCAAAGAATACCTTTGAAGCAGTAGCAACTGAATGGCTAAAGCTAAAAACAGTAAAAGTAAGTGAGCGGCACTCATTTAACATTTTACGAGGATTTGAAATACATGTTTATCCCGCGCTTGGTAAAGTGCCGATAAGTAAATTATCCGCACAGTTAACCATTGAAACGCTGCGCCCTTTAGAGGCAGCGAATAAGCTCGATATGCTAGGCCGCTTATGCCAGCGTATTAATGAAGTGATGGATTATGCGGTTAATACTGGGCGTATGCCGATCAATCATCTTCACAGTATCGCTAAAGCGTTTGATACTGTTAAGCATACGAATATGCCTACAGTAGCCCCTGAACAACTGCCAATGCTTTTAGCAACCGTTAACGATGCTCGTTTAAAGCTTATTACTAAATGCTTATTTGAGTGGCAGTTACATACAATGGCTAGGCCGTCAGAGGCAGCGGGGGCAATGTGGAATGAAATTGATTTTGATAATCGAGTGTGGAATATACCTGCTGAGCGTATGAAAAAGCGCAAACCGCAAGCAATCCCTTTAACTCCGCAAGTATTAGCCCTATTAGAGTATTTAAAACCTATTAGCGGCCATCGTGATTTTATATTCCCTTCTGATAACAACCCACGTACCCACCTAAGCCGAGAGACATTAGGCGCAGCGCTCAGGCGTATGGGCTTACAAGGCAAACAGACAGCCCACGGCTTACGCGCACTAGCTAGTACCACTTTAAACGCACAAGGTTTTGACTCTGATTTAATTGAGGCAGCACTAGCGCACGTTGATAAAAACCAAGTACGCGCAGCCTACAACCGAACCGACTATTTAGAGCGCAGACGTAAAATGATGTGCTGGTGGTCTGATCATATTGAAGCGGCTAGCAAAGGTGATTACTCGGTCACTGGTAGCCAACATTTAAAAGTAGTTTAAGGATTAGCTAATGGACGAATTTGTAACTTTTAATGCTGCTTTGGCTTTGATTTCTTCTAATAAAGAAACAGATATAAATGTAAAAGCGATTGAATTAATCGACCTTTATTTGAATGGTGATATTGATTTATATATCGAGCTAAGCGGCAAGCGTGGAAAGCGGAGTTTTCCATATAGCCCACTACCGCAAGCGTATAACCCGTTAGATGATTTGCTTCGTCTTTTAGAGGATGGAAAGGGAGAGGATGGGGGGCTGGTCGGGTATGTACCAAATGAGCTTATTGAAAAGTCTTTTGTAAGTAGTGTCGAGGGAATGCCCAGGCATCGAATTAAGCACTCATATGATTATGAATGCTCATATTTATCAGAAGATGAGCTTTATAAGTTAGAGGGCGTTTTTAGAGTTCCCCTGGACGAAGGGAGTTATTACTTAGAGCGTTTTAAAAAAGTTCTATTTTATGGTGAGGGAGATGATGAGTTAAGTAAGAGAGGTATTGATCTGCCAATGGGCGGGATTGGTAGAGTTGCCTCATTAGACGGACAAATATGGACGTTATATTGCCATGAAACGCATAAATCCAACATGCTTAACCTAAAAGATGCTGAGCCGCATCCAGATATAATATTTCCTGATATTAATGTGTTTTTGCTGAGGCGTGATCAGGTTGTATCGGTTGATAAAGTAAATTCAGAGGTTGTTAAACGACCTAATGCGGCAAAAAGAAATCAGGATACTCGTAATCAGATACTAGAGGCCGCTCTATACGAGTTGGCAAATAATTACAAAGAGTGTTTGAAAAGTGGCGTAGTTATGGCTTCAAAAGTAGTAGAGGCTTTTACCTTAAATCATAAAGCTCATTGGCCTGATGGTTGTGGAGTTGATAAGGAGACAGGGAGAATTAAAGACGTTCCTTTAAGTGATGAAAGGATGATTAGACTTGTTAGAGGCGCAATTAAAAAGAAAAATTGAAATTTAATTATTATATATCAGAGTATTAGGTTAGCTAACAGTTAACTAACGTTAGCTGACAGGAAATTTATTTTTAACCTCTTAATATTCGCCTTGACCCAATAAAATAGAAGGTGAAAGGCGATGACAGATAGAATTTTAAAATTAAATGATGTTGTGGAAATTACTGGCGCTAGCGTATCTACGATTAACCGCTGGGAAAAGGCGGGTAAGTTCCCTGCTAGAAAAAAGCTAGGTATTAAGGCTATGGGCTGGCTTGCTAGTGATATTCAAAAATGGATGGAAAGCTTACCCGGTGCTAATGAAGTGAAAGGGGCGGCCTAGTGAAAGGGAGCAGCGGCAAAAAAGCCGCCACTCAAGCCAATTCAGCAGCCAATGATAATAGCCCAAAAAAGCCGAGAACGCAGCCAAAGAAAGAGCGAGCATTTATTTATATTCTACAGCACCCCAAAGGCGCTACAGAAAACGATATTTTGCGTAACGTTGGCCTATCCAGTGGTAGGAACTACTTCACGCAGTTAGAGCGCTTGCATGGTTTTGAGTTAACGCGAGTGAATGATGAGAACCCAGACGGTATAGGTACTCACCTTAGATATAGCTTTTCATCACCAAAAATAGCAGCGGCAATTTTGAAAGAGATTAACGCGAGCCGAATAAGGCGAAAAGCAGCAGTATTAAGCAAGGAGCAAGAGGCGGAGTTGCTCGCGCCTTTTAATCGTTTGCCATAAGTAATTACTAAAGTATTGCCACTACTGGCTATTAAAAATTTAATTAATAAGGAACAGGATAATGACTACAAACAATATGAAACAGGATGCGAGCATTTCGGCGGATAACTTTGACTATCTTGACAGAGTAGTAAGTCAGGTACATAGCCTAACAGTGTTTATTACTGCTAATGATAACTACAAGTCTATGACAGAGACCACATTAGCAAACTTACTTTGGACGGTTAGCGATCGCATAGGGGGAGTTTTAACGGATAGCGTTGATATGTATTTTGGTGAAATTCCTAGAGAACAATTGAAATTTGAGCAGCTTTTAATTCAGGCTAAAACGGTGCTGGACGCTTTGCGTAATAGTGAGGGGTTTGGCGGATTGCTTGGAGGTCATCTGAGTAATGTAATTTGGCTGGTGGATGGTCTGCTTGAGGATGCTATAAAAGAATTAGGCAAAATGTCTACTCGTTCTGATGAACAGGCCGCTTAATAAAAATATGCGCCACCAGCATATTAAATCAACTTTGAATTATCCCTTGGTAGTGATCGTGGCCAAGGGAAGCCCACCTAAGAAAATAGCCTAAAAAACCTATGTACCAGTATTTTTATGTAAGCGAATACTATCGCTGTGTGCTTTGTCGTTTATGGCTTTTTGTTAGTGAAACAATATGAACACTCAAAGTCGGTTTTTTACCCTCGAAAAAAGGCTATTTTTGAAGATGCGCCCCAGTAGAGGCGTTATAGCTATGGATAGTAGCTACTAACAATTAACTGGGTATTTAATAATATCTACGGCTCATGAATGACTAACCAACTAACCATAAATAACAATGATAAAGGGTATGAACACATTTTTGTCCACGGTGAAAAGGGCTGGTGGGTAAACGCTGGAAAAAGCGGTTTAATGGTTAAGCCTATGCGAGCTATGCTAGACCAAATTGAGGCCATGTTGAGTAGCCATAGCCGTGTAATGTTAATTCGTTTTGATTTGCGTATGGAGTCGTACACGCCAGATAACAAAATCATCACTGTATTTAACCGTAGGCTGTTTAAATGGGTTAAGGCTCAATATGGGGTTAGTCGTATTGGTTTTGTATGGTGTAGAGAGCTTGAGAGGGCAAAACGTCAACATTACCACTATGCGCTTATGCTAGATGCGTCAAAAGTTAACTATCCAAACAGCATAACCAAGAAGGTTTTACAGATATGGGGCGAGCTTAACGGTTCGGCTTATGTACCAAAAAATTGTTATTACATCATGAAGCGCGATTGCTTGGAGTCACAGCAAGAGGCTATTTACCGTATATCTTATTTAGCTAAAGCGCGTGGGAAGGGCTACAAAGCTACTCAGGCTAAAAATTACGGTGCTAGTAGGATAAAGCCAAGGGCTAATGAGTTTTGAAATGCTTTGCTACGTTAAGAATAATTAAGCTATATTTAGCTGTTACTACAATTAAATGGAATTAATAAAATGAAAAAATTAAGTGTTGTGTTGCTTAGCTTGGCTCTTCCAGCTTGTGCGGGTCATGAGTTTATAAAAACAGGCGAGAGTCAAAATTATACAGCTAAGAATGAAGATTGCGGTGTAACAATATTTAGGGCCCCACCAAGAGGTAAGCAATACCAAGAGCTAGGTATTTGTATGGCATCGGCACCTGGAGGCGGAATAATATCTGATAATACACCGGATGCTATAAGAGAATTACAAAAGTGCGCTTGCTTGCAAGGAGCTGACGCGATTGTGTTAAGTGGCATAAGTGAGGCGGGTGCTGTTGGTTTTGTTACAGGCCCATCTCAACAGAAAGTTAAAGCAACGGGTATAGCCATAAAGTACAGAGAGTAGGAAAAGCTGAGCATGCAATAATACTTTGACGCCCTTAATTAATTTAAGGGCGTTTTTTGTTGCTTTTAACTAATTTAAAGCGGAACAGTGCGGAACAAATGGCGGAACAATTAAAATTTTAAGTGGTTGTTTTTTATTTGGTAGTTATTTAATTCGGAACAAATGAGGGTGTAAATAAACGATTTGCTCTTTTGGTAATGAGTAGAGCTTAAGTGCGCACTAGTAAAATGCGCACTCATAAATTATTAACCACATGATCCCCTAGGCTATTTGTTGTTTAAGCTGGGTGATAACTACGTCAATTTACGATTTAATGCGCAGCTTTAAGTATTTATAGTCACAGTATCAATAAAGCTAACTAGTTTAGGTGAGTCTTGTTGCTGGGCTTTGCCCTGTCTCAAAGGCGTTGTCGTAGTTTAGATTGGTGTTGTTTGTTGCGTTGTAAGTGATCACGTTGGTGTCTTTAACGTCTATTTCAGGCATCTTATTGTTGCTGTAGTAACTGCCAGCGGCACCAGCCAGCGCACCAGCAGCGCCTAGTACTGAGTCAGTATTTTTTCTGCTGTTGCTAGCATCGTTAATGGCTTTTTTCTGTGAGCTTGCCGCTATATCACTAAGCGTTGCTGTTGCCTCTTGTGATTGCCCTTGACCCATTGCCATTACATTGCTCATTTTGCCTATGTAACGCTCTTGGCCGGCCACTTGTGATCGTGACTTAGCATCGCTTGTTACTGACGCTTCATTGTCTGTTATATCGCTAAGTCCTTGCTTGAATTTGCCGCTATTTGGGTTTATACCGCTGGATTCCATGCTTGCTAGTGTATTGTTAGTGCCTTCTGAGAATGACTTTTTATAACCAAGGTTAGTATTCTCGGCTATATCATCGTAAACACTTGCGTCATTGGCTTGCTTAGCATCATCGATAACCATGTTTTCAAATGGCACAATGTTATCTTGGTAGTAGCCCCATTCCTCGGCATATACTTTTGCTAGCTCTTTTTCATATTCGGTTTCTTTAACGTCACCACTGGACTTACCCATAACAGATCCTTAGTAATATTTAATGTGCGGATTTAAAGTGAGCCAGCAACAAAGCCAACCGCTGCCCCAATAGCAGTGCCCCAGCCTGGCATTATTTGTGTTCCAATCATTGCGCCTGAACCGGCGCCACTAAGTTGGGCGCTTTTCTGCTGCTGATCTAAATTATTATTTTTCATTTCACGGTTTTGCTCTAAATCTGACAGGGTTTTTAATGATCCTGTCGCTTTATTCTTAGTGCTTTGCCCCGCTTGCATAATTGAATAGCTCATAAGTCAGCCTCGATGATATTGAGTGATATTTAAGAGGTAGTTTACTGATGTATGGATATTATGCAATTTGATAGTTTTAGCCCTTCCTTGGCTTGTACGTGGCTATGTATGCAAATACAAATATTGCGGCAGAGAAAGAGGCCGATGTGATTATAAGGTCAATATACTGACTTCCGTGGTCTCCAATAATTATGAATAGAACAAATGAAGTCAGGCCAATTGATAATGATCTTTTTAACGGTTTTTTCAATCTTACTCGAGAGTTATCAATTTCAATTTGTTCTAGCCTTATTTCGGCCTGTGTAGGCTTGGCTTTGTAAGGTGGGTATAGGAACTGCCTAGTTAAAGCGAATATCTCCAAAGGTAAGAACGCAACTATAAACGCTCCGACAATTAACCCAACTACACCATGCTCTTGTTTAAGATATTCGAATACAGAAAGCTTACTTTTGCCAGCTACAAAATTTGTGGGGTTGGTTTCGCTATAAACGATGTATAGCTGGGTGCCAACCCTTACTTCTTCACCGAAGTCTATTAGCCCTTTGTGTCCACTAAAAGCTATGAGGTGGTCATAGTGCCTATTAGTACGGCCTTTGCGTCCGCTTGATTCACTGTATTGATATGCTATTACTCTAGCTGTGGTTACTTTCCCGTTTTGTGCCAGGTCATAACTTTTTAGGATGCTGCCTGATGAGTACCAAATGACCAGTATCAGAAATGATGAGTAGGCGGCTATCTTAAATATTAATTTAATTCGTTCCATGAATAATTGTCCTTTTTTATTGGTGGCTCAATAATTCCACTTCTAATGTGAGGTGTAAATAATATTAGCAAAGTGGTGACAAAAAGTTTTAGTTACACTGGTAGTTACATCGGAAGTATTTTGTTTTTATTAAGTTGTTAATTTTCATGTGCTTGCTGGTTTGGTTTGGTGTTTGTAGGGGCTACCAATTAAATCAGAAACCTAATGCAATATTAGTAGCTCTTTTGTGCCTGCGTAGGTCGGATAAGCGAAGCGCCATCCGACACAGTAAAATACCTTACCAATTATTATCAATATTTTATGCTGTCGAGTGACAGGAGAGTGCCAATTGCGTACACTAAAACGGGTGAGGAGCATTGTCCTTGTTAAATTTCTTGTTATGTGAGCTTACTCTGAAAAAGGCTTATACCAACTTCTCTTGTAATCAAGAGTAATATTAATAAAGTCAGGATAAATATACAGGTTTTTAACCTTATCTACTCCTTTTACCTCTAAGGTTAAATACGATGACTTATATGGGTTATCTCTAAAGTCAGGTGCTGAGCGATGAAGACCGACTTTAACACTCAATGTATTCTTACCCTCTATGAGGCTATAGGCATCATCAACTCCTACTTTATTATCAAATTCGCCATTATTAGCTACAAAAAACAATCTGGTGTGATCTTCAGTTCCTTTCACATAGTTGTAACTAACTTTAAGTAAAGAGTGGCTCTCATTATTACTAATAACCTCTATTTTGCAGACACTAGTTTTGGTTGAACATTCATTTTCATAAATTACCCCCGTTTTTCCTAGGTTTACAAATAAACTTCCTGATAATTTCGTTGAGTTAACAAAGAAGTAAAAACAAACTAAGAGCAATATAAAAACGGAGGTAAAGATAATTTTCTTCATAGGTTATCCATAACGTTGATTAAAATTCACATAGACATAATGACTCCCACACGGTGTTAGCCTCCGCTTTTCGTGGGTTAGCTTAATTCAAAGCCAGAGCCATAATTAGTTTGTCAATTAACTAAACAGCAGAGGCTAACATGAATAAACATAGCATA